>CAMFKX010000077.1 GCA_945957375.1 uncultured Roseiarcus sp. | reverse complement strand
GGTAGACGACGTGGAAGATGCGGCCGTCGAAAAACTCGGAGAGGCCTTTGGTCACCTCGCGGCTTTCGGCGCGAACCGGCGAAGCGAGCGCCTCCTCGATCGCCGCGCGGTCGGGATAGGTGATCTCCAGAACCATCGGATAGCGGTGCGAGCCGTCCTCCGCCTCGACCTCGCGCAGCACCTCGACGCGAACCGCCTTGGGAAACCGGGTCCAGAGCGGCACGAGCCTCTCGGTCACATACGCGTCGAGCTCCGCCGCGCGGCCGGGACGGATCGCGCCCTCGAAGAAGGCGAGGCGTTTCATCATGGTCGGAAAGCCTGCGTTGGAGAATTGCGCCGCCGGACGTCCGCCCGGCGGCGCGGGCGAGCGCTATTTCACGCCCCAGATCTTCTTGTATTCGTCGCGGTAGCCGTTGCCCGGATCGAACACGTTCTTGTCGCCGCCGTCGAACGCGACGTTGTCCGCGGTGACGAGATGGATGCCCGAGATATAGCCGGACCACGGCTGCTTGTTGAAGGCGCGGTTGAGCTCGTCGGCGAGCTGCCATCCCTGCATGTTGAGCGGCTCCGGCACCGTGCCGTCCTGATACTGCTTGGCGCGGATGCGCTGGAACGCCGATTCCGAGCCGTCGCCGGCCGAGATCGCCTTGGGCGCGCCGTCGCCCTTCTTGCCGGCCGCGGCGAGCGACGGGCCCATGAAGTCGAAATAGAGATCGTTGATCGCCAGCGCGTGCGTCCACTTGTCTCCGTATTTCTGAAGGAGCGTCGTGGTGAGCTGCGGCATGCGCTGCGAAGATTCCGCGATCGGCGAATCGACGAATTCGAGCACCGTGCAGCCGGCGCACTTCTTGATCGCGGCCTCCATCGCCCTCGCCTTGAACAAGGCGATCTCGTATTGCGAGTCGGTGAAGATCACGACGCCCGCCTTGCCGCCCGATTCCGCGATCGCCTGAAACGCGGCGGTGTCGGAGACGTCCTTCGGCATCGTGGTGACATTGGCGAAGATGCCGGCTTCCGGCTCCGGCCCTGGCCGCGTGCCGGCGTGCCAGCCGACGACCGCGGCGCCGGACTTGGCGGCGGCGTCGAAGGCGACCTTCTGCTCGTTGGTGTCGAAGCCGCCCACGACGATGCCGTCGGGCTTCAGCGTCAGCGCCTGGTTCATCGCCGCGGTGCGCCCGGAGACGGTCCCCTGGCCGTCGATCACGGTCACGGTCCAGCCGAGCGTCTTGGCGGCTTCCTTGACCCCTTCGGAAGCGCCGAGAATGCCGCCGTTCTTCAGATCGCCCGCGACGAATACGATCTTCTTGCCCTTGGCGGCGGTCGGACCGCTGGTCGGACCGTCCCATTTGTCGGCGCGCGCCGTCGCGGCCTTGGCGGCCTTGGTCGCCATGTCCGAATATTCGTCGGCATGGCCGACCGAACCGAAGGACAGCGCGCAGCCGCCCGCCAGCAAGGCTAATTTCCAGGCTTTCATGATTTTCCTCCCGTAGACGAGGTCGCCGCGGTTCCACCGTGCGCGCCCCCAGATTGCGCCGTTGTCGCAGGCGCGCGCGCCGGTTCGGCTCTGCGCCTGCGTTGCGCATAGCCGGCGATGCCGATGGCGACGAGCAAGGTCGCGCCGTTGAACAGGGGCTCGACGAAGAACAGCGCCCCGAACTGCTGAATGCCCGAGATGCCGATCGCCAGGATCGTCACGCCGACGACGGTGCCCCAAACGTTGACGCGCCCGGGCTTGATGGTGGTCGAGCCGAGGAAGGCGCCGACAAGCGCCGGCAGCAGGTATTCGAGACCGACGCTGGCCTGCCCGATGCGGAGCTTGGCCGCGAGCAACACGCCGGCGAAGGCGGTCAGCAGACCGGACGCGACGAAGGCGTAGATGGTGTAGCGGCGCACCGGCACGCCGTTGAGCTCGGCGGCCTTGGGATTGGCGCCGATGGCGTAGAAGTAGCGGCCGATCGGCAGATATTCGAGGACGAACCAGAGCGCGAAGGAAAGCACGAGGACGTAGTAGCCGGTGATCGGCAAGCCGAAGAGGTCGGCGCCGTTGAGCGCGTAGAACGAGTCGGCGGCGATGCCGACGATCTGGCGGCCCTTGGAGTACCACATCGCGATGGCGTAGAGGATCGTGCCGGTGCCCAGCGTCGCGATGAAGGCGTCGATCTGGGCGACCTCGACCAGGACGCCATTGAGCAGTCCGACCCCCGCTCCCAGCGCCAGCACGATCAGCACGGCGACCGGCCAGGGCAGGCCGTAGTAGGTCTGCAGGCTGATCGCGAGGATGTGCCAGAGCACGATGCCGTAGCCGACGGTGAGGTCGATCTTGCCGGTGACCATCGGGATCATCGCGCCGAGCGAGAGGATCGCGATGATCGCCTTGTCCGAGATGATCGAGCGGACATTGAGTACTGTCGGGAAGGTGTCGGGCAGCAGGATGCTGAACAGCAGCGCCAGCAGCGCCGTCAGGATCACGAGGCCGTAGACCGGCACGAAGCGCTTCACCCGCTCGAAGGCGGTCAGGCCTTCGAGTTCGCTGCGGGTCGGCTCGAGCGCGGTCGATTTGACCGATGACGCCATGGTTTCCTCCTATGCCGCGTCGGTCACGGCGACCGACGCCGCATGAATCAGTCGGGCGATGGTCAGGTCTGCGCCCTTCAGTTCAGCGACGATCTCGCCGCGGGAAAACACCAGCGCGCGGTGGCACAGGCGCGCCACTTCCTCGAAATCGGTCGACACGACGACGACGCTCAAGCCGGTCGAAAGGGCGTGGTCGAGCAGGCGGTAGATCTCCGCCTTGGCGCCGACGTCGACGCCGGCGGTCGGGTCCTCGGCGATCAGCACGCGGCCGCCGATGCGCAGCCAGCGGCCGACGATCACCTTCTGCTGATTGCCGCCGGAGAGCGACTCGATCGGCAGATGCGGGTCGTTGGGGCGAAGTCCGACGCGCTCGCCGATGGCGCGCGCCTCGTCCGCTTCGGCCCGCGGCGACAGCGGCGAGGCGAAGCCTCGGCCCACGGCCTTGGGATTGATGAACATGTTCTCGCGGATGGTGAGGCCGCCAGCCTCGGATTCCTCGACCCGGTCGCGCGCGATCAGGCCGATCCCCGCCGCCATCGCCGCCGCGGGATCGGAAAGCAGCGGCTCCGCGCCGTCGAGCAGGATGGTTCCGGTATGCGGCAAGGCCCCGAACAGCGCGCGTCCGATCCGCTCCTGGCCGGCGCCGCGGAGGCCGACGAGTCCGACGATCTCGGATTGCGCGACGGTGAAATCGACCGGGCCCGCGCCGGCGACGGCCAGGGCGGAGGCGGCGAGCCTGATCTTGTCCGAGCGCGGCCGCGGCGCCGCTTCGAACCGTTCCAGCGCCTTGCCGACGATCAGCGACACCAGTTCTTCCGGCGTCGTGTCCTTCACCCGACGCTCGCCGACCAAGAGACCGTCTCTCAGCACCGCGATCCTGTCGGCGATCTCGAACACCTCGTCGAGGCGATGCGAGACATAGATCATGCCGACGCCGCGGGCCTTCAGCGGCCGCAAGGCGTCGAACAGGCGATGCACTTCGTCGGCCGGCAACGACGCCGAGGGCTCGTCGAGCACCAGCACGTCCGCCTGCACGCTGAGCGCGCGCGCGATCGCGACCAGCGACTTCTCGGTGCGCGACAGATCGCGCACCCGCATCGAGGGCGCGAGCGGGCAATCCACCTGGGCGAGCGCGGCCTCGGTCGCCGCCTCCACCGCGCGCCAGTCGATGGCGAAGCGCTTGCGCGGATAGCCGGTGGCGAGCGCGATGTTCTCGGCGATCGTCATCCATTCGATCAGGCCGAGGTCCTGGTGGATGAAAGAAACCGGCTGATGCTCGCCGAAACGGGGCGGACGGTGGCGATAGCGCTCGCCGCGATATTCGATCGAGCCCTCGGTCGGCTCGACGATTCCGCCGAGCGTCTTGATCAGGGTCGACTTGCCGGCGCCGTTCTCGCCGAGGAGCGCGAGGATTTCGCCGGCGTGGACATCGAGCGAGACCCCGCGCAGCGCCGCGACGCCGCCGAACCGCTTGACGACGTTGCTGAAGCGAATGAGAGGCGGGCTGTTCGGCTGAGCCGTCTCGGACATCTCCCCCATCCCCGTTCGTTCTTTGCCGCCGATGTTATCGATAACATCCGGCCTTGGCAAGCCCCGATCCGGCCCGAGGTCAATCCCGGGACACATCGTCCCGGCGGCCGTCGAACTGGCGCATCAGCTCGGCGCTGTCGGCGCCGCCGAGTCCGGCGGAGACGAGGGCGCGATGGATCTCCGCCACGATCGCGGTGGCCGGCAGGGGCGTGAGGGTCGCCCGGGCCAGCGCCTGGACGCCGTCGAGATCCTTGAGCATGTTGTCGAGCCGGCCGGTTGGCGAATAGTCGCGCCGCGCCATCTTCGCCCCGTATTCCTGCAGGATGCGCGAATCGGCGCGCCCGCCGGCGAGCGCCGCGGGAATGCGCTCCGCCGCCACCCCGGCGCGTTCGGCCAGCGCCATCGCCTCCGCCACCGCCTGGAACTGGATCGCGCACAGCACCTGATTGACGAGCTTGGTCGCCTGCCCGGCGCCGACCGGGCCCATCAGCGTGTAATTGGCCGCGAGCTGGCTCATGACGACGCGCGCCCGCTCGAAGTCGGCCGGTTCTCCGCCCGCCATCACGGCGAGGCGGCCGGCGAGCGCGCCCGGCGCGCCGCCCGACAGAGGACAGTCGATCCATCGTCCGCCGGTCGTCTCCCGGAACCGGGCGGCGAGCGCCCGCGTCGACTCGGGATCGATCGACGACATGTCGATCAGCAGCGTCTCGGCGCCGGCGCCGCTCGCCACGCCTTCGGGGCCGAACACCGCAGCCTCCACGATTGCCGCCGAATTCAGGCTCGTGATGACGAAAGGCGCGCTCCGGGCGGCGTCGGCGGCCGAGACCGCCGCACGCGCGCCCCTGCCCGCGAGCGCCTCGATCCTGGACGGCTCGCGGTCGAACGCCGCGACCCGCGCGCCGGTCTCGAGCAGCCGCGTCGCGATCGCGCCGCCCATGACGCCGGCGCCGACGACGGCGACCGAGGGCGTGGCGGAATCGGTCATGTCTGGCCGGGGCCGTCGCCGAGCCGCAGGGCGATTTCGTCCAGCGCCGCCTCGAGCTTCGCCTCCGCGGAGACCACGATCACGTCCGGCTCGCCGTCCGGCGGCTCGAGGGTGGCGAACTGACTCGCGACCAGGGTCGCCGGCATGTAGTGGCCGCTGCGCCCGCCTACGCGCCGGCGCATCGCCGCCGGCTCGGCCGCCAGATAGACGAACCTCAGCGCCGGACCCGCAGCGGCGCGAAGGCGGTCGCGATAGGCGCGCTTCAGCGCCGAACACGCGACGATCGTGCGCTGCTCGGTGTGGAGGCCCATCGCCAGCGCCGAGCCGATCCGGTCGAGCCACGGCCATCGATCGGCGTCGGTCAGCGCGTGGCCCGAGCGCATCTTCTTGCGCGCCTCGTCGGTGTGCAGGTCGTCGCCGTCGAGGAATTCGGCGTCGAGCCGCCGCGCCAGCTTCCGGCCGAGGGTCGTCTTGCCGGCCCCGGAAACCCCCATCACCACGACCGCGAGCGGGTTCAGAGACATGCCGTGATTCCACCGTCGACGTAGACGATATGGCCGTTGACGAAGCTCGACGCGTCGGAGGCGAGGAAGATCGCCGCGCCGACGAGCTCCTCGACGTCGCCCCAGCGGCCCATCGGGGTGCGCCCGGTGAGCCAGGCGGAGAACTTCTCGTCCTCGACCAGCGCCTTGTTCAGTTCGGTCTTGAAGTATCCCGGCGCGATCGCGTTCACGCGCAGGCCGTGCCGGCCCCAGTCCGTCGCCATACCCTTGGTCAGCATCTTCACGCCCCCCTTGGAGGCGGTGTACGGCGCGATGTTGAGCCGGGCAAGCTCCGACTGGACCGAACCGATGTTGATGATGCGGCCGCGCCTGCGCGCGATCATGCCGCGCGCGACCGCCTTGGACACGAAGAACACGCTGTCGAGATTGGCGCGCATGAGTTCGCGCCAGGTGTCCTCGGGATAATCCTCCAGAGGTCCGCGGCGCTGGATGCCGGCGTTGTTGACCAGAACGTCGATCGGTCCGACCTCCGCTTCGATCCGGCCGACCGCGGCCGCGATCTGCGCCGGATCGGTCACGTCGAAGGCCGACGGCGTCGCGTCGAGCCCTTCGGCGCGCAACGCCTCCGCCGCCCGCTCGACGGTTTCGGCGGTGCGCCCGTTGATCACCACCCGGGCGCCGGCGCTCGCCAGGCCGCGCGCGAGCGCGAGGCCGATCCCCGCTGACGACCCGGTGACCAGGCACACGCTCCCCGAGAGGCCGAAAAGTCTGTCGATCAGGCGGCTCATGGACGGTTCCGCGGTTTCGGGGCAAGATGTTATCGGTAACATGACGAGTCGGTCAAGCGGATTTTCGTCGCCGCCTGCCCTTGCGATGCTCGAATGTTATCGATAACATGGCGATCTCCGAGACCGTCCAAAACGGTTCGGCCAGCCAGGAAAGGGAGCGCGATGCCCAAGCCCACGGTGCTGATGATGGGCGCCTATCCGGATTGGGACCTCGAGCCGCTGGAGCAGGACTACGATCTGCGCAAGCTGTGGCTCGCGGCCGACAAGGAGGCCTTCCTCGCCGAGACCGCGCCGCAGGTCCGGGCCATCGCCACGCGCGGCGAAATCGGCGCGTCGGGCGCGCTGATCGGCCGCTGTCCGAAGCTCGAAATCGTCTCCTGCTATGGCGTCGGCGTCGACGCCATCGACCTCGAAACGGCGCGCGCCCGGGGCGTCCGCGTCACCAACACGCCCGACGTGCTCACCGAGGACGTGGCGGATTTCGCTTTCGCGCTGACGCTGGCGCACCTGCGCAAGATCGTCGCCGGCGAGGCGCATGTCCGGTCGGGCGCTTGGCGGACGGGGAACCTGCCGCTCGGCGCCAGCCTGCGCGGCAAGCGCCTCGGCATTCTCGGATTCGGACGCATCGGCCGCGCGATCGCGCGGCGCGCCGAAGGTTTCGGCGTGACGATCGCCTATTCCGACGTCGCGCCGGCCGCCGGCGTGGCCTACGCCTTTCACCGCTCCGCCGTCGAACTGGCCGCGGCGAGCGACATCCTGATCGCCTCGGTGGCGGGCGGCGAGGCGACCCGCGGCCTCGTCAACGCCGCCGTGTTCGAGGCGCTCGGGCCCTCCGGCCTGTTCGTCAACGTGGCGCGCGGCTCGGTGGTCGACGAAGCGGCGCTGATCGACGCGCTCGCCTCGAAGCGCCTCGGCGGCGCGGCGCTCGACGTGTTCCTCAACGAGCCGAACATCGATTCCCGCCTGCTCGCGTTCGATCAGGTTCTGGTCCAGCCGCACCAGTCGAGCGGAACCGTCGAGACCCGCAAGGCGATGGGCAAGCTGGTGCGCGACAATCTCGAAGCGCATTTCGCCGGGCGTCCGCTGTTGACGCCGGTCGTTTGACGTAAAGGAGACGCCCCCATGCGCGCCATCGTCGCCCACGCCGCCAAGGACCTCCGGATCGAGGAGGTCGAGGCTCCCGCGCTCGGCCCCGAGGACATCCGCGTCCGCATCGCCTTCGGCGGCATCTGCGGCTCCGACCTCCACTATTACAACCACGGCGGCTTCGGCGCGGTGCGGCTGCGCGAACCGATGATCCTCGGCCACGAGATCGCCGGCGTCGTCGAGGCGGTCGGCCGCGAGTGCCGCAGGGTCAGGGTCGGCGAGCGCGTCGCGGTCAGTCCGAATGTGCCCTGCAACCGCTGCCGCTATTGTCTCGAGGGCCTGCAGAACCAGTGCCTCGACGTGCGCTTCTACGGCAGCGCGATGCGCTTTCCCCACATCCAGGGCGCATTCCGCGAAAGCCTGGTGTGCCTCGAGAGCCAGGCCCATCGGGTCCCCGACGACGTCTCGCTCGCGGAAGCCGCCATGGCCGAGCCGCTCGCGGTCGCGCTGCATGCGACGCGGCGCTCGGGCTCGCTCATGGGCCGCCGGGTGCTGGTCAGCGGCTGCGGCCCGATCGGGGCCCTCGTCGTGATGGCCGCAAGGCGCGCCGGCGCGGCGGAGATCGTCGCGACCGACATCGCCGACGGCGCGCTCGGCTTCGCCGCCCGCGTCGGCGCCGACCGGGTGATCAACGTCGCCCGCGAACCGGCGGCGCTGTCGGCTTACGCCGCCGACAAGGGCACTTTCGACGCGCTGTTCGAGGCTTCCGGGGCCGAGGCGGCGCTGCGCGCCGGCATCGAAGTCGTCCGGCCGCGCGGCGTCCTGATGCAGCTCGGGCTCGGCGGCGACATGACCGTCCCGATCAACCTGATCACCTTCAAGGAGCTCGACCTGCGCGGAACGTTCCGCTTCCACGAGGAGTTCGCGCTCGCGCTTGAATACATGGGCAAGGGCCTGATCGACGTGAAGCCGATCATCACCGCGACGGCGCCGCTCGACAAGGCCGTCGACGCGTTCGAACTCGCCGGCGACCGGTCGCGGTCAATGAAGGTCCAGATCGCCTTCTGATTCGGTTCACGCGGTCTCGCCGGCCACCACCCGGAACGGGATCCGGACCGTGGCCGGCGCGCGGATTTCGTTGCGCGCGCGCGCCTCGAGCGCGGCGAGCGCGGCCTCGGCCGCCTTGCGGCCGATTCCGGCGCAATCGAAGGCGACGGTCGTCAGACGCGGATGGCAGCAGCGCGCGACCTCGAAATCGCCGAACCCGGCGATCGCGATCCGCTCCGGCACGGCGATGCCGCGCCGCTGGCATTCGGCGAGCGCGCCGAAGGCGGACAGATCGGACACGCAGACGATGGCGTCGACGTCCGGCCAGCGCGCCAGCATGGCGGCCAGCGCCTCAGGCCCTTGCGTCATCGACACCGGGGAATGGCCGGCGAGCACGACCCGGTCGCCGGGAATGCCGAGCGCCCGGGCGGCTTTCTTGAACCCGGCGCGGCGCTGGCTGCCGCGGGTGTCGAAACTCGACTTGCCGCCGACGAACCCGATCCGCCGCCGCCCGCGCGCGTGGAGATGGCGGACGATGGCGGCCCCGGCCTCCTCGTTGGAGAAGCCGACGACGTCGCCGAGCGGCTCCTTGGGCAGGTCCCAGGTCTCGACGATCGGAATGTCGGCGCTCCGGAGCAGCTTGCGCGTTCCCTCGGAATGCGCGCCCCCGGTCAGCACGATCGCCTCCGGCCGCCGCTGCAGGAAGGCGCGGATCAGGTCCTCCTCGCGCGACAGCGAATATTCGGTGTCGCCGAGCAGCATCTGCAGGCCGGCGGCGTCGAACGCCTCGGACATGCCGTGGACCGTGTCGGAGAAATTGGAGTTGTTGAGCGAGGGGACAAGCGCGGCGATGAAGCCCGACCGCCGGGTGGCGAACACCCGCGCGGTCGCGTCCGGCACGTAGCCGACCTGGCGGACGATTTCGAGCACGCGCTCGCGCGTCTCCTGGGAAACCGAGGCGTCGCTCTTCAGCGCCCGCGAAACCGTCATGGCGGACACGCCCGCCATGCGGGCGACCGTCTGCATGGTGACGGCGCCGATCTGGGACGCGTCGCTCCCGCCGGGCTGCGACATGGCCGCCTTGTTCCGCCCGGCTCTGCTCGCCATCGCCTCCCCGCCCCTGCGCAATGTGATCGATAACATAGCCGGACGCGGGAGGGAGTCCATCGCGCCGTCGGGGGCGTCTGTCGCCGGTGCAATGCCGGGCCTAAGCCGATCCAGCGCTTCTGGCTCCACCGTCGATGGCGCCGCGCACCCGCGCCCAGAACTGGAACCGTTCTCGCGACCGGGCCTTTCGCGCCGAGCGCAATTCCTGTCCGATCCGGGCCAGCGCGGCGGGCGCTCCAAGTTCTCCCACGAGCAGCGCGGCTGCGCGTTCGGGCGGCCGTCCGCGATGGCTGATCTTCAGGGCGGACGGGGCGTCGGAGGTCGGATGCGCGGGCATGACGGTCAGCGCAGGAGCTGGCCGAGGAACTGGCGGGCGCGGTCGTGCCGGGGAGCGGTGAAGAATTCCTCCGGTTCGCCGGTCTCGACCACCTCGCCGTCGTCCATGAAGACGACCTTGTCGGCGACGCGGCGGGCGAAGCCCATCTCGTGCGTCACCACGATCATCGTCATGCCTTCGCCGGCGAGCGCGGTCATGGTGTCGAGCACTTCCTTGACCATTTCGGGGTCGAGCGCCGAGGTCGGCTCGTCGAACAGCATGATCTTCGGGTTCATGCACAGGGCGCGGGCGATCGCGACCCGCTGCTGCTGGCCGCCGGAGAGCTGGGACGGATATTTGTGCGCCTGATCGGCGATTTTGACCTTGGCGAGCAGGGCGTGCGCCCGCTCCTCGGCCTCCCGCCGCTTGACGCCGGCCGCCCACACCGGGGCGAGCGCGCAGTTCTCCAGCGCGGTGAGGTGCGGGAACAGGTTGAACTGCTGGAACACCATGCCGACCTCGCGCCGCACGCGGTCAATCTGCGCGGCCGACGCGGTCAGTTCGAGCCCGTGCACCCGGATCGCCCCCTTCTGATGCTCCTCGAGCCGATTGACGCAGCGGATCAGCGTCGACTTGCCCGAGCCCGAGGGCCCGCACACCACAACGCGCTCGCCCGGATCGACGGCGAGACGAATGTCGCGCAGGACGTGAAAGTCGCCGTACCACTTGTGCACCCCGACGAACTCGATCGCCGGGCGGTCGTGTCGGGGGATGTCGCGAGCGTTGAGATCAGGCATGGCCGTCCGCGCGAATGTGTCGCTCGAGCCATCGGCTGTAGCGCGAGGCGACGAAACAGATGGAGAAGAACGCCAGCCCGGCGACGAAATAGGCGGTGGTGAAGCAGCCGGGCCAGTCCTGCTCGTGGCTTGCAGCCTCCCGTACGGCGCTCAGGAAATCGGTCATGCCGATCACGGCGACGAGCGGGGTGCTCAGGAGGACGCCGATGCCGAGGTTGACCAGCGCCGGGATGACGGCGCGCAAGGCCTGCGGCAGGAGCACGAGCTGCATCGTGCGCCAGTAGCCGAGGCCGAGCGCCGCCGCCGCCTCCGCCTGCCCGCGCGGCAGGGCCTGGAGGCCGGCGCGGATGATCTCGGCGAGATAGGAGGCGACGAACAGGATCAGCGCGGTCTCGACGCTGACGAACAGATTGACCTCGACGCCCGGCGCCGTCATCGGCACGATGAACCGGCTGACGTAGAGCGCGACCAGCATCGGCACGCCGCGCACGAGTTCGATGACCGCGACCGCCGCGGTGCGCAGCCCGCCCATGTCCGATCGGCGCGCGAGCGCCAGCGGCGTGGCGACCACGAACGCGCCGGCGAAGGCGATCATCCAGACGAGTAGGGTGAGCGGCAGCCCGCCCCATTCGTTGGTCGACACCCGGGGGCCGACGAGCGCGCCCGAGAGCAGCAGGCAGACGGCGGCCGGGACCGCGACCCAGCCGAGGGCGAGCGAAAGGCTCCAGAAGCGGGGAATCATGCTCGCCACGATCAAGCCGGCCATCAGCGCGAGGCTCAGCGCGGGGCGCCACAGCAGGTCCTGCGGATAGACGCCGAACACCATGAGCTGGGCGTTCGCCCGGACGAACGGCCAGCAGGCGCCCGAGTGGGCGCGGCACGCCTCGGCGCCGCCCGACCAGGCCGCGTCGAGGATCGCCCAGCGGAGGAACGCCCACAGGCCGGCCGCGATCAGGCCGGCGACGATGACGGTGACGATGGCGTTGAACGGCGAGGAGAACAGGTCGGCGATCGTCCGACGCAACGCCTCCCGCTTCGGCGGCGCGAGCGGCGCGCCCTCGAGCAGGATCGTCATGACGTCACCAGGCCGCGGCGCGCGAGCCTGCGGTTGTAGGCGTTGATCGCCGCCGACACCGGCAGGCTGATCGCGAGGAACACGACGACGAGCACCAGGATCGTCTCGACCGCGTTGCCGGTGTTGTTGGCGCTGGTCTTGATGACCGCGGTCACCTCGGTGAAGCCGATCAGGACGCCGAGCGTGGTGTCCTTGGTGAGATCGAGCCAGGTCGAGGTCATCAGCGGCGTGATCACGCGCATCGCCTGCGGCAGCACGACGAGCTGCAGGATGCGCGTGCGGCGCAGCCCGAGGGCGCGTCCCGCCTCCCATTGTCCGCGCGTGACCGATTGCAGGCCGCTGCGGACGATCTCGGCGATCGTGGCGGCATAATAGACCGACAGGCCGACCAGCATCGCGGCGAATTCGGGGGTGAGGCTCACCCCGCCGACGATGTTGAAGCCCTTGAGTTGCGGCAGCGAGGCCGCGAAGCGCACGCCGTCCGCCGCGATCCAGCCGGCCGGGACGAGAATCGCCGCTGCGGCGGCCAAACCCCATTCGGTCAGCGACAGCGGCCGGCCGAGGCGACGGCGCACCCGGTGGACGCCCCAGGCGAGGAGGGCGAGAAACGCCAGCGCCGGCCAGATCGCCCCGCCCTCGACCGTGAGCCACGGCAGATAGACGCCGCGCACGGACAGGTAGGCGTGCGGCAGCGGCTCGAGCGCCTGCCGGACCGGCGGCAAGGTGCGGGTGAGCGCGATCCAGAAGAACAGCTGCAGCACCAGCGGCGTGTTGCGCGCGACCTCGACATAGGCGTCGACGAGGCGGGCGAGCAGCGGATTGCCGGCCGAGCGCAGCAGGCCGAGCGACACCCCGAGGATGGTGGCGAGCGCGCAGCCGGAGATCGCGAGCTTGAGGGTGTTGAGCAGGCCGACCAGGATGGCGCGGGCGTAGGAATCGCCGGCGCGATAGACGATCAGTGATTCCGAGATGTCGAAGTTCGCCGGCTGCGTCAGATAGTCGAGGCTCGGCTCCATGCCGACCCTGGCCATGCTGGTCAGGACGTTCGAGGCGAGCAGCGCGAGCGCAGCCGCGGCCGCGGCGAGGCCGATCGCCTGCGCGAGCGGATGAGGCCCCCACCAGCGGGCAAGCGCGGCGAGCCTCGTCTCGCCGGCGGGGGGCGGCAGCGCGGAAGCGTCCGTCATCGCAATCCCGTTCGCCTCGTCATCGCGGGCAAGAGGGGAGCCGGCATGGCGCCGGCTCCCGCGCGCGTCACCGGAACGGCGGCGAGTAGAGCAGCCCGCCCTGGGTCCAGAGCCGGTTCAGGCCGCGGTCGAAGCCGATCTTGGTCGATTTGCCGAGATTGCGTTCGAAGATCTCGCCGTAGTTTCCGACCTTCTTGACGATGTTGTAGGCGAACTTCGGATCGAGGCCGATCGCCTCGCCGAGCGACGGATCGACGCCGAGGAAGCGTTTGATCGCGGGGTCTTCGCTGTTGAGGAAGGTGTCGATGTTCTGGCTGGTGATGCCCCATTCCTCGGCCTGGATGGCGGCGTAGACGGTCCAGTTGACGATCTGTAGCCACAGGTCGTCGCCCCAGCGGATGGCGGGCGCGAGCGGCTCCTTGGACAGGCGCTCGGGCAGGAGCACGTAGTCGTCCGGGTTGGGGAAGGCCGCTCGGCGCAGGCCGAGATCGGAGGCGTCCTGGGTCAGCGCGTCGGCGCGGCCGGAGAGCAGCGCCTGCGAGAAGGCGTTGGTGTCCTCGATCACCACGGGCTTGTAGGTCTTGCCCGCCTTCTTGAAGAAGTCGGCGATGTTGAGTTCGCCGGTCGTGCCGCTCTGCACGCCGATCGTCGCGCCGTCGAGGTCGGACGCCTTGGTCACGCCGATCGACTTCTTCACCAGGATTCCCTGTCCGTCGTAGAACACGACCGGGCCGAAATTGAAGTTGAGCTTGAACGAGCGGACGATCGTCTCGGTCACGCCGGAGAGCAGCACGTCGAACTGGCCGGCCTGGAGGGCGGGAAGCCGCTGTTGCGGCGAGGTGTTGGTGAACTCGACCTTGTCCGGGTCATTGAACACCGTGACGGCGAGCGCGCGGCCGAAGTCGATGAAGAAGCCCTGCCACTTGCCGTTGGCGTCGGGGGCGAAGAAGCCGGGCTGGCTGCCGACGCCGACGCGGATGACGCCGCGCTGCTTGATCGAGTCCACCGTGGGCCCGGCATCGGCCGTAGTCGCCGCGCCGAAGCCTGCGGCCAGCGCGGCGAGCGCCAGCGCGACGCCGGCGGCCTGGCGAATGGGAGTTTTCTGCGACATGCTTTTCCCCTCGTTACCTTGGCATGACGGCGGATTCACAGCCTGCGCCGTCTTGGCCCAGATTAATATATAAATACCATATATTTTGTCAACTATGTAGAATCGGCTCGACGTCGCACCCCCGGACGCGACCAGGGTCGAGTGGATCGGAATGGGCGCCGTGGCGCTCGACGCGAGAAGGGGGGCTGGTCGGTGCGGGCGGCTATCGGCGAGAAAGGACGCTACGCGGCCGGCTCAAAGGGGATCGACAGAGCGCTGAATGCCCCACTCAGGGCGCGTTCCCGTAGGTTCTGGCGATAGCAGATCGTCTCGTCATGAGCGTGCTCCGACTATGACCAGAATTGCAACCGCCCTCATGACCGCGACGCGTTGCCGCGGGCCTGCGTTTGAAGCATCTCAAGCGCCTTCAACGAGACTGGAGCGGGCGAAGGGAATCGAACCCTCGTATGAAGCTTGGGAAGCTTCCGTTCTACCATTGAACTACGCCCGCTCGGGCGCCTGCGAAAACTTGGCAGGAGAGGAGGGACTCGAACCCCCAACCCCCGGTTTTGGAGACCGGTGCTCTACCAATTGAGCTACACTCCTATCGAGCGCCGTTCTGCCGCATCGCGCGCGCGGATGCAAGGGCGCCGACGCGCGCGATGCGGCGCCCGCGCCACGCATTCGCTTGACTTCCGCTACCGTCGTCGCCAGTTTCCCGCGCCGTCCGGCGAGGCGGCGGGCGGTCAGGGCTCATGCGCACTTATCTCAGTTTCGAACAGCCGGTCGCCGACATCGACGCGCGCATCGACGAATTGCGCGCGGTCGCGGACAAGGGCGAATCGCCGGCGCTGGCCGAGGAGATCGCCAAGCTCGAGGCCAAGTCGGAGAAGGCGCTCGCCGACCTCTACGCCGCGCTCACCCCGTGGCAAAAGACCCAGGTCGCCCGGGCGCAGGGACGGCCCCGCTTTTCAGACTATCTCAAGAGCCTGATCGCCGATTTCACCCCGCTCGCCGGCGATCGCTATTTCGGCGAGGACGAGGCGATCGTCGGCGGCCTCGGCCGGTTCGACGGCGCCGCCGTGGTGGTGCTCGGCCAGGAGAAGGGCCACGACACCGAGAGCCGGCTGCGCCACAATTTCGGCATGGCGCGCCCGGAGGGCTACCGCAAGGCGGTGCGGCTGATGGAGCTCGCCGACCGGTTCGAACTGCCGGTGATCGCGCTGGTCGACACCGCCGGCGCCTTTCCCGGCGTCGACGCGGAGGAGCGCGGTCAGGCCGAGGCGATCGCCCGCTCGACCGACGCCTGCCTCGCGCTCGGCGTCCCCAACGTCGCCGTGGTGATCGGCGAGGGCGGCTCGGGCGGCGCCATCGCCATCGCCACCGCGAACAAGGTGCTGATGCTCGAGCACGCGATCTACACCGTGGCCTCGCCGGAGGCCGCCGCCTCGATCCTGTGGCGCGATTCCTCCAAGGCCCAGGACGCCGCGACCGGCATGAAGATCACCGCCCAGGACCTGCTCAAGTTCGGCATCGTCGACGCGATCGTGTCCGAGCCGCTCGGCGGCGCCCATCGCGACCCGGAGGCCGCCGTCGCCGCGACCGGCCGGGCGATCGGCGAAGCGCTGAAGGCGATGGCGAACATGAGCCCCGACCAGATCCGCGACGCGCGCGCGGAGAAGTTCCTGGCGATGGGACGCAAGGCGTAACGGCTCGGCCTCGACTGCGCAGATTCCGCCGCGGCGACCCGTCCTGCCTTCCCGCACGTTCGATCACCGCCTCGACGACGCGGCGCATCCGCACGTCTTGGCCGCCTGAACGGAAGCCTGAGAATCGGGGCGGGCCGAACGGCGGAAAGCCGCGGTTCAAACCGCCCGAGCAGATCGGCTCAGGACGGAAATCTCGACGGCGACCGCCGCCGCGAACCCCGGCGTCGGATCGCGGGGGCCGTTCACCCTCGCGCGCTTGCCTGTCGCCGGCGGCTGCGGAACGCCGATGAAACGGTAAGCCCCACGAAAAAGGCGCCCGGCCGAAGCCGGACGCCCTGTCTTTTGTCGGCGATGTCGCGTCAGTGCGAGACGGCGGTGTCGGCCCCGATGCCGGTCTGCGACCGGATGAACTGGGCTTCGAACGCTTCCCGCTCCTCGTTGGCCGTCTTGGAGTTGTCGGTGACCGAGAACAGCCAGCAGCAGAAGAAGGCGAGCGGCATGGTGAACAGCGCCGGCGACACGTAGGGGAACCAGGCGGAGCCCTTCGGATAGCCGAGCACCGCCTCCCAGATGCCCGGGCTCAGGATGGTGAGCACGAGCGCGCTGATCAGGCCGACGAAGCCGCCGATCACGGCGCCGCGGGTGGTGAGGCCCTTCCACAGCATCGAGAGCAGCACGACCGGGAAGTTCGCGCTCGCGGCGACCGCGAAGGCGAGACCGACCATGAAGGCGACGTTGATCTTCTCGAAGGTGAAGCCGAGGATGATCGCGAAGATGCCGAGGATGATCGTGGTGATCCGCGACACCCGCACTTCCGAGCCTTCCTCGACCTTGCCGCGCCGGATGACGCTGGCGTAGAGGTCGTGGCTGACGGCGCTGGCGCCCGAGAGCGTCAGGCCCGACACCACCGCGAGGATGGTGGCGAAGGCCACCGCCGCGATGAAGCCCTTCATCAGGTTGCCGCCGACCGCGTGCGCGAGATGGATCGCCGGCATGTTGCCGCCGCCCAGCAACGGCTTCGTGACGTCGCCGCCGACGTGATATTCCGGATTGGTGAGAACCAGGATGATCGCGCCGAAGCCGAGGATGAAGGTGAGAATGTAGAAGTAGCCGATGAAGGTGGTGGCCCAGAACACCGACTTGCGCGCTTCCTTGGCGTTGCTGACGGTGAAGAAGCGCATCAGGATGTGCGGCAGGCCCGCGGTGCCGAACATCAGCGCGATGCCGAGCGAGAACGCGTTGATCGGGTTGGCGACCTGCGGTCCGGGCAGCAGGATCTTGTCGTGATTGGCGTGGAGTTCAATCGCCTTGGCGAGCAGGGAATTGAAGTTGAAGTTGAACTGCGCCAGCACCAGCCCGGCCATCAGGGTCGAGCCGCCGAGCAGCAGCCCCGCCTTGATGATCTGCACCCAGGTGGTGGCGATCATGCCGCCGAAGGTGACGTAGATGATCATCAGGATGCCGACCGAGATCACCGCCCAGAAATAGGGCAGGCCGAACAGCAGTTCGATCAACTGGCCAGCGCCGACCATCTGCGCGATCAGGTAGAACGCGACGGTGACGAGCGTGCTGATCGCCGCGAAGGTGCGCACCGGCGTCGCCTGCAGGCGATAGGCCGCAACGTCGGCGAGCGTAAACCGGCCGAGGTTGCGCAGCGGCTCCGCCATCAGGAACATGATGATCGGCCAGCCGACCAGGAACCCGATCGAGTAGATCAGGCCGTAGTAGCCGAACGAATAGACGAGCGCCGTGATGCCGAGGAACGAAGCCGCGGACATGTAGTCGCCCGCGATCGCGACGCCGTTCTGGAAGCCGGTGATGCCGCCGCCCGCGGCGTAGAAGTCCTTGGTCGTGCGGGTCTTGCCCGCCGCCCAATAGGTGATGCCGAGGGTCACGGCGACGAAGGCGACGAAGATGATGATGGCGTTCCAGTCGACCGCCTGCTGGACGATCGGACCTTCCAGCGTGCCTGCCGCCCGGGCCGCCCCGGCGGCGAGGCTGAGCGCGCCCGCGAGCGCGCCGGTCTTCATGAAATTCTTCACTTCTTCCCCCCGATTCTGGCCGCGTTGACGATTGCGCTGGTCAGGTCGTCGTAGGTGCTGTTGGCGCGCAGGACGTACAGGCCGGTCAGCACGATCGAGAGCAGGATGAGCGCGACCCCCATGATGATGCCGATGGTGATGTCGCCCGACACCTTGGTCGCGATAATCGACGGCGCGAACGCCACGATGGCTATGTAGCCGTAGTAGAGGACGAGGGTGATGATCGCGAGCGTCCAGCCGAACGATTTCCGTTCGGTGACGAGCTTCTGGTAGTTTGGATCCGACTGGATCCGTTTCATGGTTGACGCATCCATTGGGTTACCTCCCGGAGGGTCTGTTGACGCAAGCACGCCCTGCCCGAGAGCGCCGCCCGAAAAAGAGCCAGACGCGCCGGACGGCGCGCCTCGCGAGCGAGACGATTTCGCGGAGCCGTCGCCGGCGCCGCTCCTGCGCACACCGCCGCCGTCCTGGCGCCGAGGCGCCGATGCGAGCCTCGCCCTATGCCCTTCGTAGCCCTATTTTGCTTGGCTTTCCGTCCCGCGTCGACCCTCCCGGCCCTAAACAATTTGTCTAGACGATGGCAGGCTTCGGGCCCGTTGAGGGAGTGTTTGTGCGGGGGTCGCGTATCGGATAAGTTGCCGCGATGGGGGTTGGCCCCGGTCCGGACGAGACCCATGCTTGGCTTGTGCGGTCCGAATCCTCATATTCCATCTGTTCGCCGCTCGTGGGCGATGGCGGAATGTCACCAGAAAGGCCACGCGCATGGATTTCCTCAAGCCACGGTCGCACCGCATGAACCGCCGCCGACGCATCTATGAAGGCAAAGCCAAGGTCCTCTACGAGGGCCCGGAGCCGGGAACCCTGATCCAGCACTTCAAGGATGACGCGACCGCGTTCAACGCCAAGAAGCACGAGGTGATCGAAGGAAAGGGCGTGCTCAACAACCGCATTTCCGAGTATATCTTCCAGCGCCTCAACGACATCGGCGTGCCGACGCACTTCATTCGCCGCATCAACATGCGCGAGCAGCTCATCCGCGAAGTCGAGATCATTCCGCTCGAGGTGGTGGTGCGCAACGTCGCGGCGGGCTCGCTCGCGACCCGGCTCGGCCTCGAAGAGGGCGCGCAGCTGCCGCGGTCGATCATTGAATTTTACTACAAGAACGACCAGCTGAACGACCCGATGGTCTCCGAGGAGCACATCACCGCGTTCGGCTGGGCGGCCCCGCAGGAAATCGACGACATCATGGCGCTCGCCATTCGCGTCAATGACTTCCTGACCGGCCTGTTCCTCGGCGTCGGCATCCGGCTCGTCGATTTCAAGATCGAATGCGGCCGCCTCTGGGAAGGCGACAACATGCGCATCGTGCTCGCCGACGAGATCAGCCCCGATTCCTGCCGTCTCTGGGACGTCAAGACCAACGACAAGATGGACAAGGACCGGTTCCGCAAGGACCTCGGCGGCATGATCGAGGCCTACACCGAAGTCGCCCGCCGCCTCGGGGTGGTGCAGGAAAACGAGGCGCCGCGCGCCGGCGGCCCGCGCCTCGTCCAGTAGCGCGACTTCGCAATCGACGCCGGCGCGGACGCGGTTCGCGCCGGCGCTTACAAATCCTGAAGCCGGAGACAGAAATGACCCGCACGCTCCTCTCCGCCGGCGCGGCGCTGCTCGCCGCCCTGTTCAGCGGCCAGGCCTTCGCCGACGCCGGCGCCGCGAGCGCCTGCGCCGGCGGCCTGTCGCCCGCGGCGAAAGCGATCTACGACGCCGCCGCGCCCGAATTCGCCGGCAGCGCCGACCCGCGCGCCCTGGTCAAGAGCAAGACCGTCGCCCTCGTGCAGGCGGGGACGATCAAGCGGAGCGAGGCCCGCGCCGACGCCTCGGCGGCCGGCGGCTGATCATGAGCGGTACCTTCACCCCGACACCGCCTGCGTGGTTCGTCGACATGGCACGCGATCACTTCATCGTGCCCACGCATCCCGCACGGCTGATCCCGTTC
>CAMFKX010000076.1 GCA_945957375.1 uncultured Roseiarcus sp. | reverse complement strand
GCCTGGTCGAGCTCGGCGCTGGCGCTGGCGCTCGGCGCCAGCCCACGCACCGCGCAGCGCGCGCTCGAAGCGCTGACGCGGGACGGCAAGGCGCAGGCGATCGGCCGCGGCCGGGCGCGCCGGTGGATGTCGCCGCCGGCGCCGGGTTTCCCGACAACCTTGTTACTCCCGACCGCGCCGGCGAATGACTAGCCTTGCGAGGGGGCGACGATAAGGCTCGAGGACTGCGCATGAACCGAACGACAGCGACGATCGAACGCGAATACGGCCCGTTTCCCGGCTTCGACCGCGTCGGCGGCGTCAGCTACGACGGCGCCCATGTCTGGATCGCGACCGGCGAGGCGCTCGCCGCGTTCGATCCCAAGACCGGCAGGACCGTGCGCAAGCTCGACGTCGCCGCCCATGCGGGAACCGCGTTCGACGGCCGGTTCCTCTACCAGATCGCCGGCGACCGCATCCAGACGGTCGACCCGGAGTCCGGCCGCGTGATCGCGACCATCCCGACGCCCGACGGCGGCGCCTCCGGCATGGCGTGGGCGGACGGGACGCTGTGGGTCGGGCAACATCGCGCGCGCAAGATCCACAAGGTCGATCCCGAGACCGGCGCGATCCTGCGCACGCTCGAATCGAACCGCTTCGTCACCGGCGTCACCTGGGTCGACGGCGAGTTGTGGCACGCCACCTGGGAAGGCGAGGACAGCGAGATCCGCCGCATCGATCCCATGAGCGGCGAGGTCCTGGCGCAGCTCGACATGCCGCCCGGCGTCAACGTCTCCGGCCTCGAGTCGGACGGCGGCGACATGTTCTTCTGCGGCGGCGGCGGCAGCGGCAAGGTGCGCACCGTCAGAAGGCCGAAGTAGCAGCGCCGAACCCGCGTCAGGCCGGCGCGATCACGCTCGCGTCGAGCCGCCGCTTGAGATAGTCGGCGGCGCGGATCGGCGGATATTTGGCGGCGCCGTCGGCGACGCAGGCCGGGATCGCCGCGACCTCGGCGTCCGGATTGGGGTCGGAGAAGAAGGCGATCGAATAGCGCTCGCGCGCGCTGCGGTTGACGACGCGATGCGGGTTCGAGACGTAGATGTCGTTGGTCCAGCGCATCAGGCAGTCGCCGATGTTGACGACGAAGGCGCCGGCGAGCGGCGCCGCGGCGATCCACTCGCCCGAGCGCTTGCGCACCTCGAGCCCGCCGACGTCGTCGGTCGCGAGCAGGGTCAGGTTGCCGTAGTCGGTGTGCGCGCCCGCGCCGATCGCGTCGCCCGCGCCGTCGGACGCCGGATAGCGCAGGAGGCGCAGCGTCGCCATCGGCCGGACGAACTTGTCGGCGAAGAAGTCGGGCGGCAGGCCGAGGTCGCAGGCGAAGGCGCGATGAATGCGCGCCGCGAGCGCCCCGCAGGAACCGTAATAGGCGAGCAATGCCGCGCGGAAGCCGGGCAGGTCCGGCCAGGCGTTGAGCGCGCGGAACGGCTTCCCGGCCAGCAGCTCCGGATCGTCGGGCGCGAGGTCGAGGCCGACGTTGAACGCCTCCTTCTGGTCGCCGCCCTGCGGCGGGTCGAGCGCCTCGCGGCCGAGCGCGACATAGCCGCGGTTGCCGCCGACCGCGTCGATCGCGATGGCGCGTTTGGCGGCCAGCGGCAGGGCGAAGAAGCGCCGCGATTCGGCGAACACCTGCTCGATCTGGGAAGCGGCGACGCCGTGGTTGACGACATAGAAGAACCCGACGTCGCGGCAGGCGGCGCCGATCTCGGCCGCGACCCGGCGCAGGCCGGCGTCCCCGTCGTCGAGCGGCGCAAGGTCGATGATCGGCAGCGCGGCGGTCATGGCTTCAAGTCCTCGCGGGTTCAGGTCAGCAGCATCCCAATGCGCCGAGATAGTGGGCGACGGCGGCAGGCTCCAGCGCGCTCCATGCGTCGAGGAACGCGGCGCGGCCGGCGATATTCTCCCGGTAGCCCTGGCGGAGCGCCGTCTCGGCGGCGGCGAGATCGACGCCGGTCAGCCGGCCGTCGCTGACGACCTCGCGGCCGGCGACGATCAGGCGGTCGATGTGGGCGGCGGTGGCGCGGGCGAACAGGAGATCGACCGGCTCGACCGGCAAGACGGCGTCGCGATCGAGCCGGTCGAGGTCGAGGACGAGCAGATCGGCGGGCGCGCCGACCGCAAGGCGCCCGTCGCCGGGCGCGCCATTGGCGAAGCGTCCCGCGGCCACGGTCCCGGCGAGCCAGTCGCCGCGGGCGACTACGGTCTCGAAGCCCCAGCCGCCGTGCAGAAAGTGGCCGAGGCGCAGCTCGCGGACGATGTCGTCGTCCTCGTCGAGCGCGGAGGCGTCCACGCCGAGCGCGACGCGGCAGCCGCGCCGGATCGCCTCGCCGATCGGCGCGATGCCGCTGGCCAGATGCAGGTTGGAGCTCGGGTTGGTGGCGATCACCGCGCCCGAGGCGGCGATCCGGGCGAGTTCGTCCGGCCGCGCCCAGACGCAATGGGCGAGCGTCAGCCTCGACGAAAGCAGGCCCAGCGCCTTGAGCCGCTCGACCACGCCCTCCGAATAGGCGCGATCGGCGAAGGCGCGCTGATTGCGCGTCTCGAGCAGATGCATGTGCACCCGCCGGCCGGTCGCCTGCGAACGCGCGGCGATCGCGGCGAGCAGATCGTCGGAGCACCATTGCGGACCGTTGGGGCCGAACTGCACCGAGAAGGTCGGGCTCTCGACCGCCTCCGCGATCGCCTCGACCCGGGCGATCTGCGCCTCGATGCTCGGCATCGGTCCGAGAAACGTCGCCGCGACGGTCGAGCGGGCGCTTTCCGGCAGCGCCGCCAGCAGCGCGGAATCGTCGCCGTAGACCAGCGGATTGCGGTCGCGCATGAACACCGCGAGCGTCGCGCGCACGCCGACCTCGGCCGCGGCGCGCGCCAATGCGCGGGCTTCCTCGACCGGCGGCAACGGACCGTGAAAGCGGGTGTAATGCGCCATCACCGAGCCGGCCCCGCCGCGCGCCGCCCGGCCGAAGGCGGCAAGCGCGGCGGTGTACGGGTCGGCCGCCGGCATCGCGGCGAGGCGCAGCAGCCAGGTCTCCAGCGGCTTCGCCGCCGCGCCGAACGATGTCGGCGACAGCGGCCGGCAATGGTCGTGGGCGTTGACCAGCGCCGGAAGGGCGAGCAGCCGCCGCCCGGGAGGCTCCGCCGCGGGCGCGATCGCCGCGATCAGCCCGCCCTCGACGACGAGGTCGACCGGCGGCGGCGCCGGCGCGCCGTCGGTCGGCAGAAGGATGACGCCGGACAGTCGGAGGCTCATGTCGGCTCGTCGATCACGCTGACGTGGGCGGCGACGATTCGCCACCCTTCCGGAAATCTTACCCAGGTCTGCATCTGCCGCCCGACCTTGCCCGGCGCGCTATCGCGCCGGAACAGGGTCGCCGCCACCGCGAGATCGCGGCCATAGCTGGTGATGCGGGTCTTCTCCAGCAGCCGCGCGAGACCGGCCGGCGAGCGCGCCGCGCGAAACGCCTTGATCTCCGCATAGCCGTAAAGGTTCTCGCCGGCGCCGTAGCGGACCGCCGTCTCGCCCGGGAAGAAGAAGGCGTCGAGGGCGGCGACGTCGTTGGTCACCAGCGCCTGTTCGTAAGCGGCGAAGGCGGCCTCGACTTCGGCCCTGGTCGCCGGGTCGTCGACGATCATGGCGAAGGCTTTCGCGACGCCAGCGACGCGTGCAGTTCGGCGAGGAAGGGAATGTCGGCGAACTGATCCGGACGCACCTTCGTCCAGTCCACGCCGCCCGGCTGGCGGAACGGCGTGCGCGTCTCGATCAGCTCCGATTCGGTCGCGATATAGGCGAGGGCCGCATCGTGGCTTTCCATCACGACTTCGGCATCGTCCACCACCTGCGACGAGTGAACCGTGGTGGCGATCGGGGTCGCGTCGTCGACGAGGCCGAGTTCGCGGAAAATCCCTTGCTCCAGATCGGCGAATCCGGCGCCCTTGCCGGTGCGCCCGCCGCGCCGGGTCACCGCGACGCAACCGACCACGCAGAAATCGAGGCGCGGCATGTCCTCGAAGCCGACCTTGTCGCCATGCTCGACAAAGCCCTGGGCGGTCGCCGCGGTTTCGAAGTCGATTCCGCGGGCGGCGAGCTTTTCCGGATCGAGGCGCAGATAGGGAAACGCCTTGGTCAGATAGGGCACCGGCGCGAACAGCAGCTTGCCGTCGTAAAGCGCGCGCAGACGCACCGGGATCTGCGGCGGATCGGGGTTGCACTTGACCACGCGCGCCGCCTTCCAGGCGTCGAGTTCGCTCAGATGCTTCGCGGCGGCGTCGGCGCCGACGAAATTCGGGATGCGGTCGAACGCGGGCCCGACGTTGACGCCGGTCGCGACCAGCCGCTCCCAGACGCGGTTGCGCACGGCGGTCTTGGCCGCGTTGCGGCCGCCCCAGCGCGAGGGTTCCTGGCTCATCGGGTCTCCAGGCGGCCGCTCATCCGAACGCCGCGACGGGCGCGGACACCACGCCGTCGCGCTCGAGCGCTCGCGCCACGCGCAGCGCGAGATCCTCGCGCCACGGCGCGGTGATGATCTGCACGCCGACCGGCAGCCGCTCGCCTTCGGTCCAGACCGGGACGGAGGCGACCGGCAGGCCGATGAACGAGATCGGCTGGGTGAAGATGCCGAGATTCGGCCGCACGAGTTGCTCGCGACCGTCGAGCATGAACGTCTTCTGCCCGAGCTTCGGCGCCCGGCACGGCGTCGCCGGCGCGAGCAGCACGTCGACGTCCCGGAACAGGGCGAGAGCGCGGTCGCGAAAATGACGCCGGAACTTCTGCGCCTGGACCGCCCAGGCGCCCGGCAGCATCGCGCCGGCGATCAGCCGGTCGCGCACGTCCGGGTCGAAATCCTGCGCCCGGGTCTGCAGGCGCTTCAGATGCAGCGCCGCGCCCTCGACCATGGTGATCAGATAGGCGGCCGCGCGCGCCCGCTCGGCCTCCGCGAGTTCGACCGTGCGCTCCGATTTCAGCGCCCCGGCGACGCGCTCGACAGCCTCGTGGACGCAGGCGTCGCCCAGGCGGGCGAAATAGCCGCCGAGACGCGCGATGCGCACGCCCTCGAGGCCGTCTTCGAGGGTGATCGCGGTCGGGATCGGCGCGGCGTCCGCCTGGGCGGGATCGGCAGGATCGCGGCCGAGCATCGCGTCGAAGGCGAGCGAGAGATCGGTGACGCTGCGGGCGAACGGGCCGAGGTGGTCGAGGCTGGCGACGAACGGAAACGTGCCGGCGCGCGACAGCCGCCCATAGGTCGGCTTGAGGCCGAACACGCCGCAGAGCGCGCTCGGCACGCGGATCGAGCCGTTGGTGTCCGAGCCGAGCGCGATCGGCACCAGCCCGCCCGCGACCGCCGCCGCCGAGCCGCCGGACGAGCCGCCGCTCATGTGCTGGATGTCGTGCGGATTGCGCGACGGGCCGTCGTGGGCGTTCTGCCCGGTGAAGTCATAGGCGTATTCGCCCATGTTGAGCGCGCCGATCAGGACCGCGCCAGCAGCTTCGAGGCGGCGCACCAGCGTGGCGTCGGCTTCGGCCCGCGGCAGGTCGCGATTGATCCGGGAGCCGGCGCGGGTCGACAGGCCCTTGACGTCGAACAGGTTCTTGACCGCGAAAGGAACGCCGGCGAGCGCTCCGGCGAATTCGCCGCGCGCGCGGCGCGCGTCGATCACGGCGGCCTGGTCGAGCGCGCGTTGCGCGACCACGTCGGTGAAGGCGCCGTAGACTCCGTCGCACGCCTCGATC
The DNA here is from genome assembly GCA_945957375.1 of uncultured Roseiarcus sp. Taxonomy (GTDB): domain Bacteria; phylum Pseudomonadota; class Alphaproteobacteria; order Rhizobiales; family Beijerinckiaceae; genus Roseiarcus. Next base: position 14,132 of record CAMFKX010000076.1, on the reverse strand, counting down.
CGGGCGAGCGCCGCCCGCGTCGCCTCCTGGGCGCTCCGGACGCCGCCGCGCACCGCGGAGGCGAGGGCGTGCGCCGAACCTTCCAGCAGCGGCGTCATGGCCGATACACCGGCGCGGGTTCGTCCTCGTCGCCGAGGTCGGCGGAGAGGAGAAGGGCCGCCTGTTCGGCGGCGATGGTCAGGTGGACGACGACCTGGGCGCGGGATTCCGGCGTCAGGGCGAGATCGAGGAGCGGCGCGGCCGCATCGGCGAGCGCGCTCGGGTCGAAGGATCCGGTCATGCGAACGTCCCCAGCAAGACGGCTCAGTGCCCGGCCATGTAGCGGCCGATGGTGGTGCGGTCGGCCCCCGCCGCGTCGGTAATATAGGCGACCTTGCCGCCCGACATCACCGCGATCCGGTCGGAGAGCTCGAGAATTTCGTCGAGGTCTTCCGAAACCAGCAGCACCGCAGCGCCGCGGTTGCGCTGCTGCACGATCTGCCCGCGGATGTCGGCGACGGAGGCGAAGTCGAGGCCGAAGCAGGGGTTGGCGACGATCAGCACGTCGACGTCGCCGGAGAGTTCGCGCGCCAGCACCGCGCGCTGGACGTTGCCGCCCGAGAGGTCGCGGATCGGCGTGTCGGGAGACGGCGTGCGCACATTGTAGCGCGCGATCAGCTCGCGCGCCTCGGCGCGGATCGGGCTGCTCGACAGCCAGAAGCCGAGCCGGGCCATCGGCGCCTTGTCGAACCTGCGGAACGCCATGTTCTCGGCGACCGACATGTTGGGCACGGAGGCGTTCTTCAGCGGCTCCTCGGGCAGCCCGAACACCTTGAACTTGTCGAAATGGTCGCGCGTCGGCTCGAAGTCGCGGTCGTGGATCAGCACCTGCCCGAGCTTGACCGGCCTCTGGCCGGAGAGCGCCTCGACCAGTTCGGTCTGACCGTTGCCCGAGACGCCGGCGATGCCGACGATCTCGCCGGCCCTGACCTTGATGTCGAAGCCGTTGACCGCGTCGCGGCCCTCGTCGTTCTCGGCGAACAGGCCGGCGATCTCGAGCGTCACCCCGTCCTTCGGCGACTTGATCCGCGCCGCGGACGGCGGCACCACCGCATCGCCGATCATCATCGCCGCCATCTCGCGCGTCGAAACGGCGCCGACCTTGCCCCCGCCGACGCGCGACCCGCGGCGCAGCACGGAGAAGTCGTCGCAGAACGCCTCCACTTCGCGGAACTTGTGGCTGATCATCATGACGGTGATCTCGCCCCGGTGCGCCATCTCGCGCAGCAGTCCGAGGATCTCGTCCGCCTCGCCGGGCGTGAGCACCGAAGTCGGTTCGTCGAGAATGAGGAAGCGCTGGTCGAGATAGAGGAGCTTCAGAATCTCCAGCTTCTGCTTCTCGCCGGCCGCGAGCCCCGAGACAGGCCGGTCGAGCGGAACGCGAAACGGCATCCGTTCGAGAAACGCCTCCAGCGCCTTGCGCTCCTTGCGCCAATCGATCACCGCCGGCGCGTCAGCGCGGCTGACGACCAGGTTCTCGGCGGCGGTCAGCGCCGGAACCAGGGTGAAGTGCTGGTACACCATGCCGACGCCGAGCGCCTGGGCCTCGCGCGGGTTGCGCACGGCGACTTCCTGGCCGTCGATGGCGAGTTGGCCCTTGTCGGGCGTGTAGAAGCCCATGATGCATTTGACCAGGGTCGACTTGCCGGCGCCGTTCTCCCCGAGCAGCGCATGGAAGGAGCCCGCGGGAACGCGGATCGAGACGTCGTTCAGCGCCTTCAGGGCGCCGAAGGTCTTGCTCATCCCGGTCGTTTCGAGGGAAGGGCCGCGGCTGGAGGGTGAGTATGCGTTCACGGCAGCGCCTCGATGAAGTCGTTCGCGTTGGACACCGCGCCGAACACGCCGCCCTGCATGGTCACCATCTTGATCGCGGCGGCGTGGTTGCCCGGGTCGGTCGCGCCGCAGCAGTCTTCCAGGATCAGGCACTCGAAGCCACGGTCGTTGGCCTCGCGCATGGTGGTGTGGACGCAGACGTCGGTGGTGATCCCGGTCAGCACGATGTTGGCGATGCCGCGGGTGCGCAGGATGAACTCGAGATCGGTGGCGCAGAACGAGCCCTTGCCCGGCTTGTCGATGATCATCTCGCCGGGCAGCGGCTTCAGCTCGTCGATGATCTCCCAGCCGGGCTCGCCGCGCACCAGGATCTTGCCGCAAGGTCCCGCGTCGCCGATCCCGGCGCCGATGCGCTGCGAGCGCCAGCGCTTGTTCGCCGGCAGGTCGGAAAGGTCGGGCCGATGGCCTTCGCGGGTATGGACGATCGTGTAGCCCTTGGCCCGCGCCGCCGCGAGCACCGCCTTGATCGGCGCGATCGGCGCGCGGGTCAGCGACAGGTCGTAGCCCATCGCGTCGACGTAGCCGCCCTCGCCGCAGAAGTCGGTCTGCATGTCGATCACGATGACGGCGGTGTTCGCCGGCCGCCAGTCGCCGTTCCACGGCCACGGGTAGGGATTCGCATCAAGGCTCGGCAAAGCGGCTCCCCCTATTTGGCCATCGACAGTTCGCCCGGCATGTCGCGCGCGGCGTGCGTCGCGCTCGAAGTCGCGATCATGATGGCGAGGGTCAGGATGTAGGGCGCCGCGTTGAAGAAGTAATAGCCCTGGGTGATGCCGATCGACTGCAGCGACGGCCCGATCGCCCCGGCCGCGCCGAACAGCATCGCGGCGTAGACGCAGCGGATCGGGTTCCAGCGGGCGAAGATGACCAGCGCCACCGCCATCAGGCCCTGCCCCGACGACAGGCCCTGATTCCAGGAGCCGGGATAGGAGAGCGAGAGAAACGCGCCGCCGACGCCGGCGAGGAAACCGCCGACGGTCGTGGTGAGGAGACGCACCCAATTGACCGAGATGCCCATGGCGAGCGCCGCCGGCGCGCTGTCGCCGACCGTGCGTACGATCAGGCCCCAGCGGGTGTTGCGCAGCGCCCAGGCGAGCGCCAGCGCGATCGCGATGCCGACGAAGAACAGCGGGTTGACCTGGAGCGCGCTCTTCAGGCTCGGATCGTCGACGAAGAAGCCGAGCGGGATCGAATCGAGCCGCGGCGCGGTCGGCTGGATGTAGGGCTTGCCGAAGAAGAAGGCGAGGCCGATGCCGAACAGCATCATCGCGATGCCGACCGCGACGTCGTTGACCCTCGGCAGACCGCAGATCGAGCCGTGCATCGCGCCGAGCGCCGAGCCGGCGACGCCTGCGGCGAGCACGCCGATCCAGGGCGAGCCGGTGTGATAGGAGGCGGCGTAGGCGACCATCGCGCCGAGCACCAGCGTGCCTTCGAGGCCGAGGTTCACCCGGCCGGATTTCTCGGTCAGGCATTCGCCGAGCGCGACGAACATGAACGGCGTCGAGACGCGAATCGCGCCGCCGAGCATGGCGATCAGAACCGTGACAAAGGCTGCGGTCACGTGCGGTCCCTCCGGGCTCGCGGCCTGAAGAACGCGAACCGGCCGTAGAGCGTCTCCGAGGTCAGGAGGACCACGAAGATCAGGCCCTGAAGCACCAGAACGGTGGCGTCAGGCAGATCCATGCGCCGCTGGATCAGCCCGCCGGAGGCGACGATCCCGCCGAACAGGATGGCGACCGGCGGAATGACCAGCGGGTTGTGACGCGCCAGGAACGCGACCAGAATCCCGGTGAAGCCGTAGCCCGCGGCGAGCGACGCGTTGGCGCGGCCCTGGATCGCCGCGACCTCGAAGAAGCCGGCGAGCCCGGCGCAGGCCCCGGCGATCGCCGAGCAGGTCACGATCAGCTTGCCGACCGGCAGCCCCTGCGCCAGCGCCGCGCGATAATTGCCGCCGGTCACGCGGGCGGCGAAGCCGAAGGTCGTGCGCTCGAGCAGCAGGTAGAGGAGCACGCAGAGGAATACGCCCGCGGCGAAGCCCCAGTGCACGTCGGTGCCGGGAATCTTGCCGACCATGTAGGCGTCGCCGAGCGGCTTGGTCGAGGGCTTGTTGGGGTTGGAGAGATCGCGCAGCGCCCCTTCGACGAAGAAGTTCATGATGGCGATGCCGATGTAGGTCAGCAGGAGCGACGAGATCGTCTCGTTGACCCCGCGCGCGTAGCGCAGGAAGCCGGAAAGACCGACCCAGAAGCCGCCGACGAGCATGGCGAAGATCGCCATCAGGATCAGCGTCAGCATCGGCGGCGCGACGCCGATCATCGGAATCGCGAGCGCCGCCGCGGCGAAGCCGCCGAGCACCAGCGCGCCTTCGCCGCCGATCATGATCAGGCCGATCCGAGCCGGAATGGCGACGGCCAACGCGGTCAGGATCAGCGGCGCCGAGCGCTGCAGCGTGTTCTGGAACGAGAAGGCCGTGCCGAAGCCGCCGCGCCAGACATAGGCGATGAAGTCGGCCGGCGACTTGCCGACCGCGAGCAGGAACAGGGCGAACAGGGCCGAGGCGACGGCGACCGCGAACACCGGGATCGCCACGTATTCCGAGCTGGCGCGCAGCCGCTCGACCCAGTCCGACCTCGTTGCCTCTGCGCCGGCCGGCTGGAGGACCGGCGCAGGACTCGTCACGGCGGGGGCGTCCGACATTGGCCGCTCTCTCCGCGCGGCTTCAGGTCGTCGACCCGACGACGCCTTCGAGCAGGTAGTCCATCTTGTCGAGGAACGGGTCGAGGTTGTCGTAGGTCTTGTCGATGACGACCTTGCCCTTGTTGTCCTTGAGCGGGCCGACGTAGATCGGCTTGCGCGCCTTCAGGCCCTCGATCGCGGCGAGCGCCGCCTTCTGTCCCTCGGGGGTGGCGCCGGCGCCGAACGGCGTGTTGCGGACGAAGTCGGCCTCGTAGCCGCCGGCGATGAAGTTGGGCGGGAGCTTGCCGGCCGCGATGTCGGCGGCGTAGCCCTTGTAGATCGTCTCCCACTTGTATTCCGCGCCGGTGATGAAGCCCTTGGGCGCGAGCGGCGCCTGACTCGCATTGTGTCCGCAGGTCTTGGCGCCGCGCTTCTCGGCGGTCTCGATCACCACCTTCGGCCCGTCGACGTGGCAGGTGACCACGTCGCAGCCCGCGTCGACCAGCGCGTTCGCCGCCTCCGCCTCGCGCACCGGCAGCGACCAGTCGCCGGTGAAGATCACCTGGACGGTCGCGTTCGGGTTGACCGAGCGCGCGCCGAGCAGGAACGAGTTGATGTTCGAGAGCACGCTCGCGATCGGCTTGGCGGCGACGAAGCCGAGCTTGTTCGACTTGGTCGACAGGCCAGCGGCGACGCCGTCGACGTAATGCGCCTGATTGAGATAGCCGAAATAGGAGCCGGCGTTCTTCGGGTCCTTGTCCTTGTTCCAGAGCGGGGCGGCGTGGCGGAACTCGACGTCCGGATATTTTTTGGCGAGGTCGACGACGAAGGGCGTGTAATAGCCGAACGACGTCGCCAGAATGAGGCCGGCCCCGTCGAGGTTGATCATCGATTCCATCGACTTCGACACGGCGTCGGTCTCGGGCACGTTCTCTTCCTCGACGACCTTGACGCCGGGAACCGCCTTGAGCGCCTTGATCGCGACCGCATGGGCCTGGTTCCAGCCGAAGTCGTCGCGCGCGCCGACGTAGACGACGCCGACCGTCAGGTCCTTTGCGGCGAAGGCGCGGCCGACTCCGCCCAGCGCCAACGCCGCCCCGGCGAGACCGAGCGTTGAAGTCTTGAGAAGCGCGCGGCGAGAGATTTCCGGTGCAGACATCGTTGCGTCCTCTGGCTGAAAAAGTCGGCGCAGGACGCGCCGTTCCCCGGGCGAATTGGGCAGCAAGGATCGTGCCGACGTCTGCGGCGGAGTGTCGCGGGGTCGCCGCGCTTGGGGGAAATCAAGGCGCCGGTATTTTTGGCGCCGGCGCCTCGGTATTGGGCGCGGACGGCGAGCGCGCGGTCCGCAACGCCCGCCTCACCTGTCGCGGCGAGGAAGGTCAGAAGACCAGCTTGCCGCCGACCAGCGCCAGCGTCCCCGCCATCAGCGGGCGCAGCACGCGATCGGGGACGCGCGAAGCGAAGTGGCTGCCGATCGCGATGCCGGGGATCGAGCCGCACAGCAGCGACACCAGCAACGCCCAGTCGATCGAGCCCAGGATCCAGTGCCCCGCTCCGGCGAGCAGGGTCAGCGGCACGGCATGGGCGATGTCGGTGCCGACGATGCGCACGGTCGGCATGCGCGGGTAGAGCATCAGCAGCACGGTGACCCCGATGGCGCCGGCGCCGACCGAGGAGATCGACACCAGCACGCCGAGAGCGACGCCGAGCGTCACCGTGAAGGCCGAGATCTGACGTTGCGTGCGCCGGTCGAGGAACGCCGACACCGAACGCAAGAGGCGACGGCGGAAGATCAGGGTCACGGCCGTGAGCAGGAGGGCGAAGCCGAGCGTCGAGGTGATCACCGCGCTGGTTCCCTTCGAGTCGACGCCGAAATGCGCCAGCGTCCAGAGCGAAACCGCCGCGGCGGGAACGCTGCCCGAGGCGAGCAGCCGGACCACGCGCCAGTCGATGGCGTCGTTGCGTCCGTGCACCGCCGAGCCGCAGATCTTGGTGATTCCTGCGTAGAGGAGGTCGGTGCCGACCGCCGTCGCCGGATGGATGCCGAACAGGAGGACCAGCAGCGGCGTCATCAGCGAGCCGCCGCCGACGCCGGTGAAGCCGACCAGAGTCCCGATCACAAAGCCGGAGGCGGTGTACAGCGGGTTGATGAGATGAAAGAATTGCACCGATACCTCCGGGGCCGCCGCTGCGTTCGACAACGCGCCCCGGTCAGATCGCGATGCCCTTTTCGTCGAACAGGCCGTCGAACAGCGCCGAGCTGAGGTAGCGCTCGCCCGAGTCGGGCAGGATCACGACAATGGTCTTGCCGGCGTTCTCCGGCAGTTTGCCGAGCCGAGCCGCGACCGCCGCGGCGGCGCCGCAGGAGATGCCGGCGAGGATGCCTTCCTCGCGGGCGAGCCGGCGGGCGAAGGCGATCGCCTCCTCGTTGGTCACCTGCTCGACCGCGTCGACCAGCGAGAGATCGAGCACGGCGGGAACGAACCCGGCGCCGATGCCCTGGATCTTGTGCGGGCCCGGCTTCGGCGTCTCGCCGGCGCGGGCCTGGGTGAGGACCGGGCTCGCGGTCGGCTCGACCGCGACCGACTGGATCGCCTTGCCCTTGGTCCGCTTGATGAAGCGCGACACGCCGGTGATGGTTCCGCCGGTGCCGACGCCGGAAACGAGAATGTCGATCGCCCCGTCGGTGTCGTCCCAGATCTCCGGGCCGGTGGTCTGCTCGTGGATCGCCGGGTTGGCGGGGTTCTTGAACTGCTGCAGCAGCACGAAGCGGCCGGGATCGGAGGCGGCGATCTCCTCGGCCTTGGCGATCGCGCCGCCCATGCCCTTCGGCCCTTCGGTCAGCACGAGCTTCGCGCCATAGGCGACGAGCAGCTTGCGCCGCTCGACGCTCATCGTCTCGGGCATGGTCAGCGTGATCGGGATGCCGCGCGCGGCGGCGACGAAGGCGAGCGCGATGCCGGTGTTGCCGCTGGTCGGCTCGACGATCTCCTTGCCCGGACCGAGAAGGCCGCGCTTTTCGGCGTCCCAGATCATCGCCGCGCCGATGCGGCACTTGACCGAATAGGCCGGGTTGCGGCCCTCGATCTTGGCCAGCACCGTCGCCCCGCCGCCGTCGGTGACGCGGTTCAGCCGCACGAGCGGCGTGCGTCCGATCGAGAGCGAGTTGTCGGCGAACACTTGCGGCATAGCCAGCCCTCTTATGGAGTTCATAAACTTACTAGACTTTAATGACGCCCGCAAGGCGCGTCGCGGGACGTCGCCCTCGGCGCTGTCGCGCTAAGAGAAATGACCGCGGGGCCGCACATCCGCGCTTCACCAACCGGCCCGCAGCGACTAACTTGCCCCAACGCTTCCGTCCCGTGGATGCGGTTCATCACAGCGCCATGCGCGAGGGACAGGAAAGTCTGGCGGGTCTGGTTCGCCGGCTCGTTTTCGCGGCGAAGGGTCGGGAACTGAGGAGAGCGACGATGCAACTCGGCATGATCGGATTGGGGCGCATGGGCGCCAACATGGTCGAACGCCTGATGAAGGCGGGCCACCAGCTGGTCGTCTACGACACCCATGCGGACGCGGTCGCCCGGCTCGCCGGCGTGGGCGCGACCGGGGCGGCCGACATGAAGGACTTCGTCGCCAAGCTCGCCAGGCCGCGCGCGGTCTGGCTGATGGTCCCCGCGGCGGTCGTCGATCCGATCCTCGCGCAGGTCGCGCCGCTGCTCGAGGCCGGCGACATCGTGATCGACGGCGGCAACTCCTACTACCACGACGACATCCGACGCGCGGCGGCGCTCAAGGAAAAGGGACTGCATTACGTCGACGTCGGCGTCTCCGGCGGCGTGTGGGGCAAGGATCGCGGCTATTGCCACATGATCGGCGGCGAGACCGACATCGTCGCGCGCCTCGACCCGATCTTCCGCTCGCTCGCGCCGGGGGTTCCCGCCGCGCCGCGCACGCCGGGCGCGACCGGCGAGCCGGCCCAGGCCGAATACGGCTACCTGCACTGCGGTCCGAACGGCGCCGGCCACTTCGTCAAGATGGTCCACAACGGCATCGAATACGGGATGATGGCGGCTTACGCCGAGGGCCTGAACGTGCTGCGCCACGCCAACGTCGGCAACGAGAAGCAGGAGGTCGACGCCGAGACGACGCCGCTGCGCCACCCCGACCTCTACAAATACGACATCGACATCGCGGCGGTCGCGGAAGTCTGGCGGCGCGGCAGCGTGATCGGCTCGTGGCTGCTCGACCTCACCGCCTCCGCGCTGCGCGGCGACGCCTCCCTGGCCAAGTTCGCCGGCCGGGTGTCCGATTCGGGCGAGGGCCGCTGGACGCTGCAGGCGGCGATCGACGAGGGCGTGCCGGCGCCGGTGCTGAGCGCCGCGCTGTTCGGCCGGTTCGAATCGCGCGGCGCGGCGGAATACGCCGACAAGCTGATGTCGGCGATGCGCTTCGAATTCGGCGGCCACCACGAAAAGCCGGCGGGGACCTGATGACCGACACGCAGTCCAATACCCTCGCCGACGCCATCGTCTTCTTCGGCGCGACCGGCGACCTCGCCTACAAGCAGATCTTTCCCGCCCTGCTCGGCCTCGTGCGCGACGAGGGCGTGAACTTGCCGATCGTCGGCGTCGCCAAGGCCGGATGGGGCCTCGATCAGCTCAAGGCCCGCGCCAAGGACAGCCTCGAGCATCACGTCAAGGCGGACCCGGCGAGCTTCGACAAGCTCATGGGGCTGCTGCGCTACGTCGACGGCGACTACAACGACCCGAAGACCTTCGCGGCGCTGAAGGCCGCGCTCGGCGGGGCGAAGCGGCCGCTGCACTATCTGGCGATTCCGCCGTCGCTGTTCGGCGTCGTCGTCGCGGCGCTGGCCGCGGCGGGCCTGAGCAAGGACGCGCGGCTCGTGGTCGAGAAGCCGTTCGGACACGACCGGCAATCCGCGGCCGCGCTCGACGCCATCCTGCACGAACATTTCCCCGAGGAGTCGATCTTCCGCATCGACCATTACCTCGGCAAGGAGCCGGTGCAGAGCATCGTCTACACCCGCTTCGCCAACGCGATCTTCGAGCCGCTGTGGAACCGGCAATATGTGCGCTCGATCCAGATCACGATGGCCGAAACCTTCGGCGTTCAGGACCGGGGCGCCTTCTACGACGCGACCGGCGCGCTGCGCGACGTGGTGCAGAACCACATGCTGCAGGTGGTCGCAAACCTGATGATGGACCCGCCGACCGGCGAGGACCACGAGGCCTCGCGCGACCAGAAGGCGGCGCTGCTCAAGGCGGCGCGGCCGCTTGGCCCCAAGGATATCGTGCGCGGCCAGTACCGCGGCTATCGCTCCGTTCCCGGGGTCAAGCCGGATTCCGGAGTCGAGACCTTCGTCGCCATCAAGCTGACCATCGACAGCTGGCGCTGGGCCGGGGTGCCGATCTACATCCGCGCCGGCAAGTGCCTGCCGGTGACCGCCGCCGAGGTGCTGGTCGACTTCCATGCGCCGCCGCGCGAAGTGTTCGGCGAAGACGACCGCCCGTACGGCCACATGCGCTTCCGGATCAGCCCGGACGTGAGCGTGGCGATGGGCCTCAGGGTCAAGCGCCCCGGCGAGAAGATGGCCGGCGAGCCGGTCGAATTGACCCTCAACGAGCAGGCCGCCTCCGACATGCCGCCCTATCAGCGGCTGCTCGGCGACGCGATGCGCGGCGACGGCGAATTGTTCGGCCGGGAAGACATCGTCGACGCGCAATGGCGCATCGTCGAGCCGATTCTCGCCAACCCGCCGCCGGTCACGATCTATGAGCCCGGCTCCTGGGGCCCCGAGGACTCCGACGCCCTGATCGGCGCGGACGGCCCGTGGCGCAATCCCGAACCGTCCGTCTGAACCGCGTGGACGAGCTCGTCTTCCTGTTCGACGTCGACAACACGCTCATCGACAACGACCGGATTCAGAGCGACCTCAAGGCGTATCTGGCCGGGACTTACGGCGAGGCGATCCGCGACCGCTACTGGGCGATCTACCAGGAGCGGTTCGCCGCGCTCGGCTACGCCGATTATTTCGGCGCGGTCGAGCGCTGCCGCCTCGAGGCCGAGGACGACCCGCGCCTTCTGACGATGGCTGGCTGGCTGATCGACTATCCCTTCGCCGACCGGATCTATCCGGGCGCGCTCGAGGCGGTCCGCCACGTGCGCCGGTGGGGGCGGCCGGTGCTCCTGTCCGACGGCGACGCCATCTACCAGCCGCGCAAGATCGAGCGCTCGGGGCTGCGGCGCGCCTTCGACGGCGACGCCCTCGTCTTCGTCCACAAGGAGAAGAGGCTTGACGTCGTCGAGCGGCTATACCCGGCGCGGCGCTACGTCCTGATCGACGACAAGCTGCGCATCCTCGCGGCGGTCAAGGCCGTGTGGGGCGAAAGAGTCACGACGGTGTTTCCGCGCCAGGGTCAATATGCCAACGACGACAGAAACCTCACGGCTTTCGGGCCGGCCGACATGGCGATCGCAGCGATCGGCGACATCGTCGCGCTCGACCGTGACGCGTTCTCGCCGTAGGTAGTGCAACGCATCGCATCAGGGAGTGACAACGATGACGGTCAAGCCTGCGCTCGCGGCCACGACGGAGTGGGAAGCGCTCGAAGCGCATTACGGACGCGTCAAGAACGAGACCCTGCGCGCCCTGTTCGCCGCGGATCCCGGCCGCGCCGAGCGCCTGTCGCTCGAGGCGGCCGGCCTGTTCCTCGACTATTCCAAGAACCGCGTCACCGACGAGACCCTGCGGCTGCTCGCCGCGCTCGCCCGCGCCCGCGGCGTCGAGGCCCGGCGCGACGCGATGTTCGCCGGCGAGAAGATCAACGTCAGCGAAAACCGCGCCGTGCTGCACGTCGCGCTGCGCGCCCCGCGCGACTGGAAAATCGTGGTCGACGGCGAGGACGTGATCCCCGAGGTTCACGCCGTGCTCGACAAGATGGCGGCCTTCTCCGACAAGCTGCGCTCCGGCGCATGGAAGGGCCACACCGGCAAGCCCATCAAGAATGTCGTCAACATCGGCATCGGCGGCTCGCATCTCGGCCCCGAGATGGCCTATCGCGCGCTGCACGGCTTCAGCGACAAGACGTTGACCTTCCGCTTCGTCGCCAACGTCGACGGCGCCGCCTTCACCGAGGCGACGCAGGACCTCGATCCGCACGAGACCCTGTTCATCGTCGCCTCGAAGACCTTCACCACGCTCGAGACGATGACCAACGCGGCCGCCGCGCGACGCTGGACGCTGGACGCGCTCGGCGACGAGAAGGCGGTCGCGAAACATTTCGTGGCGCTGTCCACCAACGCCGAGGCGGTCGAAAAATTCGGCATCGACACCGCCAACATGTTCGGCTTCTGGGACTGGGTCGGCGGACGCTATTCGATGGATTCCGCGATCGGCCTGTCGACCATGATCGCGATCGGGCCCGACAATTTCCGCGCCATGCTTGCCGGCTTCCACGCCATGGACGTCCACTTCAAGAGCGCGCCGGTCGAGCGCAACATGCCGATGCTGATGGGGCTGCTCGCCGTCTGGTACAACGACTTCTTCGGCGCCCAGACGATCGGCGTGATGCCCTATTCCGCCAACCTCGCCCGCTTTCCCGCCTATCTCCAGCAGATGCAGATGGAGAGCAACGGCAAGCACGTCGACATGGACGGCCGTCCCGTCGACGTGCAGACCGGCCCGGTCTACTGGGGCGAGCCCGGCACCGACGCGCAGCACTCGTTCTACCAGCTCATCCATCAGGGCACGAAGCTGATCCCGGTCGACATGATCGGCTTCTGCGCGCCGCTGAGCCCGCTCGCCGACCAGCACGACCTGCTGATGGCCAACCTGTTCGCCCAGGCCGAGGCGCTCGCCTTCGGCAAGACCGCGGCGGAGGTCGCCGCCGAGGGCGTCGATCCCGCGCACGTACCGTTCCGCGTGTTCGAGGGCGACCGGCCGACCAACATGATCCTGGCCGACCGGCTGACGCCGCATGCGCTCGGCGCGCTGGTCGCGCTCTACGAGCACAGCGCCTTCACCCAAGGCGCGATCTGGAACATCGATTCCTTCGACCAATGGGGCGTCGAGCTCGGCAAGGTGCTCGCCAAGCGAATCATACCGGAGCTGACCGCGGCGGGCGAGCCCGCGCTCGCGCACGACGGCTCGACCAACGCCCTGATCCGGCGCTACCGCCGGCTGCGCGGCGGCTGACGCCATGTCCGGAACGTTGACCATCGCCGTTTCCGACGGGTCGACGGCCGAGGCGGTGGTCTACCCGGATTTCGGCTCGCTGATCGCCGGCGCCGCCGACCACATCGCCGAGGCGGCGGCCGAGGCGATCGCGGCGCGCGGCAAGTTCGCCATCGCGCTCTCGGGCGGCAACACGCCGCGGCCGGTCTATCAGCGGCTGGCCTCGGCCACGATCGACTGGCCGCGGGTTCACGTCTTCTTCGGCGACGAGCGCTGCGTCCCGCCGCGCGACGCGCGCAGCAACTATCATATGGCCAAGGTCGCCTTGCTCGACCGCGTGCCGATCCCGTCGGACAACGTGCTGCGCATGCGCGGCGAAGATCCGCCGGAGGTCGCCGCCGACGCCTACGCCGCGGAAATGCGCCGGGCGCTCGGCGAGGACGGCCGGCTCGACTACGTCCTGCTCGGCCTCGGCCACGACGGCCACACCGCCTCGCTCTTCCCGGGCCTCGCGGCGGCGACCGAGAAGCAGCGGACGGTGATGGAGTCCTACGTCGAATATGTCGGGATGTGGCGGCTGTCGCTCACCCCGGTCGCGATCAACGCCGCCCGCCGCGTGGTGTTCGTCGTGTCGGGCGAAGACAAGGCGGACGTCCTGCACCGCGTGCTCAGGGGCCCGCGCCAGCCGGTGGTCCTGCCGGCGCAGGCGATCCGCCCCGCGGCCGGGCGCGCAACCTGGCTCCTCGACCGGGCCGCGGCGGCGAAGCTGAAGTGAGCCGCATTGTCGCCGCGGTCGGCGAGCGCGGCTGCGAGCGCTGAAGACGCGGTCGGCGACCGCGTCTACACGTCCGGCTCGACCCGTTCCCTCAGCCACCAGTAGACAGCTGCTCGACCGGGCGGCGGCGGCCAAGCTGAAGTAAGGGCCGCGTTGTAGCCGCGCTCGCCGAGCGCGGCAGACGCGGTCGGCGCGCTGAAGACGCGGTCGGCGCGCTGAAGACGCGGTCGGCGACCGCGTCTACACGTCCGGCTCGACCCGCTCCCTCAGCCACCAATAGACGGCTGCTCGACCGGGCGGCGGCGAAGCCGAAGCGAGGGCCGCGTTGTACCGCGCTCGCCGAGCGCGGCTGACGCGGTCGGCGCGCTGTAGACGCGGTCGGCGACCGCGTCTACACGTCCGGCTCGACCCGCTCCCTCAACCGCCAGGAGACGGCTCCTCGACCGGGCGGCGGCGGCCAAGCTGTAAGCGACGCATTGTAGCCGCGCTCGCCGAGCGCGGCTACGGCGCTGGAGACGCGCTCGGCGCGCGCTGGAGACGCGGTCGGCGCGCGCTGGAGACGCGGTCGGCGACCGCGTCTACACGTCCGGCTCGACCCGTTCCCTCAGCCAC
>CAMFKX010000075.1 GCA_945957375.1 uncultured Roseiarcus sp. | reverse complement strand
GAAAACCCTCGTTTCGCGCCCGGGTTTTGGAAGGCGCGGCCGGCGGTCCCCGCCGACGCGGTCGGCGACCCTGTAGGCGCGGTCGGCGACCGCGCCTACAGCCGCGCGGCGCGTGAAATCCTCCCGGAAGACCTGCCGCAAGGCCTTGAAAACCCTCGTTTCGCGCCCGGGTTTTGGAAGGCGCGGCCGGCGGTCCCCGCCGGCGCGGGCGGCGACCCTGTAGGCGCGGTCGACGACCGCGCCTACAGCCGCGCGGGGCGTGAGATTCGCCCGGAAGACCTGCCGCAAGGCCTTGAAAACCCTCATTTCCCGCCCGGGTTTTCGGCCGTCCGCGGGGCCGTCGGCCGGCGCCTTGCCGCCGGGGTCGTTTCGGCGTCATATCGCGGCCGATTCATTCATTAGGGAGGGAGCCCATGGATCTCGGCGTCACCGACAAAGTCCGGCCGCTCATCGCCGCCGTCCGCGCCATGGTGCGCGACGAGATCATGCCGCTCGAGCAGGAATACGAGGCCGAGGTCGGCCGTGACGGCGACCGCTTCAAGCCGACCGCGCGCATGATCGAGATCCTCGAGACGCTCAAGGCGAAGGCGCGCGCCAAGGGCCTCTGGAACTTCTGGCTGACCGGCTCCGACAAGGGCTACGGCCTGACGACGGTCGAATACGCCTTTCTCGCCGAGGAGATGGGCTGGTCGCCGCTCGCCTCCGAAGTCTTCAACTGCTCCGCGCCCGACACCGGCAATATGGAGGTGATCGAGCGCTACGGCAGCCCGGAGCAGAAGGCGCGCTGGCTGCCCGACCTGCTCGAAGGCCGGGCGCGCTCGGCCTATCTCATGACCGAGCCCGGCGTCGCCTCGTCCGACGCCACCAACATCGCCATGGACGCGCGCCTCGACGGCGACGAATGGGTGCTCAATGGCGAAAAGTGGTGGTCGTCGGGCGCCGGCGACCCGCGCTGTTCGCTCTACATCGCCATGACCCTGACCGACCCCGAGGCGGGCCCGCACGCGCGCCATTCGATGCTGTTCGTGCCAGCCGCGACCAAGGGCATCGAGGTCCTGCGCGCGATGACGGTCTACGGCGCCGACGACGCGCCGCACGGCCACATGCATATCCGCTTCACCGACGTGCGCGTGCCGAAGGAGGCGCTGATCCTCGGGCGCGGCCGCGGCTTCGAAATCGCCCAGGGGCGGCTCGGGCCGGGGCGCATCCATCACTGCATGCGCGCGATCGGTCAGGCCGAACGGGCGCTCGAGGCGATGTGCCGACGCGCGGCGAATCGCACCGCCTTCGGCCAAAAACTCTCCCGGCTCGGCGCCAATCCCGACATCATCGCCGAGTGCCGGATGAAGATCGAGATGGCGCGGCTGCTCTGCCTCAAGGCCGCCTGGGCGATGGACACGGTCGGGGTGCGCGCCGCCGCGCCGCTGATCTCGCAGATCAAGGTGATCGCGCCGCGCATCGCCCTCGAGGTGATCGACGAGGCGGTTCAGATGCACGGCGGAGCGGGCGTCAGCCAGGACTTCCCGCTCGCGCGGATGTGGACCCAGGTGCGCACGTTGCGCCTCGCGGACGGGCCGGACGCGGTGCATCGCAAGGTGATCGCAAAGGCGGAGATGAAGCGCTACAGCAACGAGACGGCAGGACGATGAGCGGAACCTTTCCCGAGGATATGAGCGCCTTCGACGCCTGGGCGTCGGGCGCGGTCGAAGGCTACCAGGGGCCGTCGAAGGCGACCAAGTTTCCCTCGGGACAGTCCAACCCGACCTATCTGGTCGAGGCGGCGAGCGGCCGCTACGTGCTCAGGCGGAAGCCCCCCGGCAAGCTGCTCAAGAGCGCGCACATGATCGAGCGCGAGTTCCGCGTGCTGCGCGCGCTCGAAGGCGTCGGCTTCCCGGCGCCGCGCGCGCTCGCGCTGTGCGAGGACGAGAGCGTCATCGGCACGGCCTTCTACGTGATGGCGCATGTCGAGGGCCGCATCTTCTGGGACCCGGCTCTGCCGGGGGTCGACCGCGCCGAGCGTGCGCCAGTGTACGAGGCGATGGGCGAGGGGCTTGCCCGCCTGCACGCCATCGAGGTCGAAAAGGCCGGGCTCGCCGATTTCGGCAAGCCGGGCAATTACTACGCCCGCCAGCTGCAACGCTGGAGCGAGCAGTACCGAGCGAGCGAGACCGGCCGGATCGAGGACATGGAGCGGCTGATCGCCTGGCTCGGCGAGGCGCTGCCGCCCGACGACGGCCGGGTGGCGCTGGTGCACGGCGACTGGCGGATTGACAACATGATCTTCGACTCGCACGCGCCGAGGCTGCTCGCCGTGCTCGACTGGGAGCTGTCGACGCTCGGCCACCCGTTCGCCGATCTCGCCTACCAGTGCATGCAGTGGCGGCTGCCGAACGCCGGCGCCTTCCGCGGCCTCGGCGGGGTCGACCGCGCCGCGGCCGGCATCCCGACCGAGGCCGAGTTCGTCGCCGGCTATTGCCGCCGGGCCGGGCTGGACGCCATCCCGCACTGGACCTTCCTGATCGCTTTCAGCTTCTTCCGGGTCGCGGCGATCGTCCAGGGGGTCTACAAGCGCTCGCTCGACGGCAACGCCTCGAACCCGGAGCGGGCGCGCGCGATGGGCGCCGCCGTGCCGCTGATGGCGAAGCTGGCGATGCAGGACATCGAGCGCGGCGCCTGACGCGGGAAGCCTATTGGCGCAGCGCCTGCAGAACCTTGACCGAGGCGCGGCCGTTGACCGGCAGGCCGACCTTGCCCTGGAAGTCGGCGATCGCCTGCTTGGTCTTGGCGCCGATCGCGCCGTCGGGATTGCCGACGTCGTAGCCGCGGCGCACCAGCAGCGCCTGAAGCTCGCGGCGCTCGACCCGCGACAGGCCCGGGTCGTCGGTCGGCCAGGGCGTCTGGATGCCGGGCCCGCCGGCGAGCCGGTCGGCCAGGATGCAGGCGGCGAGCGAGTAGGATTCGGCGGCGTTGTAGGAATAGACGACGTCGAAGTTGCGCGTCACCAGGAAGGCCGGGCCGTCCTTGCCGGCCGGCAGCAGCAGGCCGGCCTCGCTCTCGCCGCCGAGCGGGCGCCCGTCGATGCGGGTTATGCCGCGCCCGGCCCAGACCGACATCGGCTGCCGCGCCTTGCGCCCGGACGGACCGGAATAGCCGGCCGGCAGCTTGACCTCGAAGCCCCACGGCACACCCGACCGCCAGCCGCCCTTGACGAAATAATGCGCGGTCGACGACAGCGCGTCGTCGGCCGAATCGACGATGTCGCGCCCGCCGTCCATGCCGGGGGCCGCGAGGCGCAGATAGCTCGACGGCATGAACTGGGTCTGCCCGAAGGCGCCCGCCCAGGAGCCGGCGAGCTTCCCGGCCGGGATGTCGCCGCGGTCGATGATCTTGAGCGCCGCCATCAGCTCCGAGCGGAAGTAACTGGCGCGCTCGCCGAGACAGGCGAGCGTCGAGAGCGACTGCACCAGCGGGCGCGAGCCCATCTCCGTGCCGAAGTTGGACTCGACCCCCCAGATCGCCGCCAGCATATAGCGGCTGACGCCGTAGGTCTGCTCGGCATGGGCGAGCGCGCGCGCCTCGCGCGCCATCGCCGCCTTGCCGTCGGCGACGCGCTCCTCGTCCACCAGGCCATCGACATAGTCCCAGATCGGCGTCTTGAACTCGGGCTGGACCTGCTGGAGGTCGAGCACCTTCTGGTCCGGCTTGAGGCCGTTGAACGCCTGATCGATCGTCGCCGACGAGATCCCCGCACGCGCGGCCTCGGCCTTGAGCGAGCCGACGCAGGACGAGAAGTCGGCGCGGGCCGGAGCGGAGGCGACGACCGCCGAGAGCGCGGCGAGGCAGAGGGGAACGAAGCGATTCATGGCGCGATCATCGTCGATTCGCGGGATTCCGTCGAGACGCGGGCGGTCCTCGCGCGACGACCGTTCCGACCGAGGCTGCGCGAGTTGACAGGGAGGGGCGCGCAGAGAATATGGCCGCCGAAACCGCGAGACGCATTTGCCAGACTTCCGCAAGAGTTTGTCGATCCCGGCGCTGGCCGCTTCGCTTCTGGCCGCCACGCCGGCCGTGGCCGACCTGCGCATGTGCAACAACACCAGCAGCCGCGTCAGCGTCGCGCTCGCCTACACCGACGGGCAGGAATGGGTGAGCGAGGGCTGGTGGAACCTCAAGTCGCTCGACTGCGTCACCCTTCTCCGCGGCGGGCTCGCAGCGCAGTTCTACTATGTCTACGCGATGGACGAGCGCGGCGGCGAATGGAAGGGCAAGGCGTTCATGTGCACGTCGGACCGCGAGTTCAAGATCCGGGGTCGGGAGGACTGCTTCGTCCGCGGCTTCGACCGGACCGGCTTCTTCGAGGTGGACACCGGCAAGGACGCCAAGAGCTGGACCGTCCAGTTGACGGATCAGGGCAATCCGTCCAACCCGTAAGCTTGTCATCATCGCGCTTCACGCCGGCCCCATATTGGACGGTCCGAGCCGTCCCCCGATCCGAATTCCAGGAGGTGTCCCGTGCGTTTCCGTCGCAGCCGCCGCGTCAAGATCATCGCGACCCTCGGGCCGGCCTCCGCCGACCGCGCGACCGTGCTCGCCCTGTTCGAGGCGGGCGCGGACGTCTTCCGCATCAACATGAGCCACGCCTCGCATGACGGCATGCGCGAGCGGGTGGCGATGATCCGCTCGCTCGAGGAGGAGACGGGGCGACCGATCGGCGTGCTCGTCGACCTTCAGGGGCCGAAGCTCCGGCTCGGCATGTTCGCCGAGGGCGGGGCCGATCTCCAGAAGGGGGAGACGTTCACGCTCGACGCCGATCCGACCCCGGGGAACGGGTCGCGGGTGCATCTGCCCCACCCGGAGATCCTGAACTCGCTGGCGCCCGGCCATCGCATCCTGATCGACGACGGCAAGGTGCTGCTGCGCGTCGCGGAGGCCGAGCCGAACCGCTCGGTGACCGTGGTCGAGGTGGCGGGCCGCGTCTCCAACCGCAAGGGCGTGAGCCTGCCTGACACGACCATCCCGACCTCGGCGATGACCGAGAAGGACCGCGCCGACCTCAACGCCGCGCTCGAGGAGAACATCGACTGGATCGCGCTGTCCTTCGTCCAGCGGCCGGAGGACGTGGAGGAAGTCAAGGCGATCGCCAAGGGCCGCGCGCTGGTGATGGCCAAGATCGAGAAGCCGCAGGCGGTGGCCCGCCTCGAGGAGATCGTGCTGGTCGCCGACGCGTTCATGGTGGCCCGCGGGGACCTCGGCGTCGAGATGCCGCTCGAGCGGGTGCCCGGCATCCAGAAGACGCTGACCCGCGTCGCGCGCCGGCTCGGCAAGCCGGTGGTGGTCGCGACCCAGATGCTGGAATCGATGATCACCTCGCCGGTGCCGACCCGCGCCGAGGTGTCGGACGTCGCGACCGCGGTGTTCGAGGGCGCCGACGCGGTGATGCTCTCGGCGGAAAGCGCCTCGGGTCAGTTTCCGCGCGAGGCGGTCGCGACGATGAACAAGATCGCCGTGGCGGTGGAGAGCGAAGGCATCTATCCCTCGATCATCGAGGCGCAGCGCGCGACTCCGGAAGCGACCGGCGCCGACGCGATCGCCGAAGCCACGCGCGACGTCGCCGAGACGCTCGATCTCAAGGTGATCTGCGCCTGGACCAACTCCGGCTCGACCGGCCTCCGGATCGCGCGCGAGCGGCCGCGCTCGGCCATTCTCGCGCTGACCCCGGTCGACGAGGTGGCGCGGCGGCTCGCGGTCGTCTGGGGCGTCCACGCCATCGTCACCGACGACGCCCGCGACGAGCGCGACATGGCCGACCGCGCCTGCCGCTACGCCTATATCGAGGGGTTCGCCGGCGCCGGCGAACGGATCATCGTGGTCGCCGGAGTGCCGTTCGGCACGCCGGGCGGCACCAACAACCTGCGCATCGCGACCGTCGGCGGGCAGTAGCGCGCTCAGCCGCCGTAGCGCCCACGCCAGCTCGGCTGCGCGCCCGCGACGTCCAGCGGCGTCGCCTCGTAGACGGCGCGGGCGACCGCGCGGGCGACGCATTCGGCGGCCAGCATGCCGATCTCGGTCAGGTCGCGCAGATCCGGGAGGCGGGCGAGCCGTCCGGTCGCGGCGCTGAACACGGCGTCGCCGTCGGTCGGCGCGTGGCCGGGCCGGAGGGCGAGCGCGAACCCGTCCTGCGCGACCACCGCCAGGCGCTTGGCCTGCGCCTTGGTCAGGGGCGCGTCGGTGACGACGACCGCGAGATTGGTGCTGGCGATCTCGGCGGGCTCGACGAGGGCGAACGGCCCTTCGTCGTCCAAGGCGGCGCTCGCGTCGAGATGGGCCTTCGAGACCATGTCGAGGCTGTCGCCGCCGCCGGGACCCGAACCGCGCCCGCCGAACTCGCCGTCGCGCTCGAACGGCGCCGCCCAGAAATACGGGCTCGCGCCGCGGGTGGCGCGCCCGACGGCGTTGCAGGCGACGAGCGCGCCGACGCGGTAGCCGGCCGGGGTCAGCGCGCTGGCCGAGCCGAGGCCGCCCTTGAGATCGTAGGTGGTCGCGCCGTATCCGGCGCCGGCCGTGCCGAGGTCGAAGCGCTCGCCGGCGTCGGCGGCGGCGCGGTAGCCGAGCTCCCAGTAGGGCGGCTTCCGCCCCCAGTTCTTGTCGCCGCCGTTGAGGAGGTCGAACAGGCTCGCGCCCGGGACGATCGGCACGCGCGCGCTGCGCACGCGATAGCCTCGCCCGGCCTCGGCGAGGCGCACCATCGCGCCGCCGGCCGCGTCGAGGCCGTAGGCCGAGCCGCCGGACAGGACGAAGCCGTCGACCCGTTCCACCGTCATGTGCGGGGCGAGCAGTTCGGTGTCGCGCGACGCGGGCGCGCCGCCATGGACCGCGATCGAGGCGACCGTCGGCTCGTCGAACACGACCGCGGTGACCCCGGACGCGAGCCGGGTGTCGTGAGCGGAACCGACGCGGACTCCCGCGACGTCGGTGATGAGGTTGGCGGTCATGATGGTCCTCGATCGAAGCGCGAATGTTTCCGCCCCACCGGTCCCGGTCAAGGTCCCTATCCCAGATGCTCGCCGAAGAAAGCCATCGTCCGCTCCCCCGCCAGCGCCGCGCTCGCGGCGTCGTAACTCGCGCGGTGGTCGCAGCTGAAGCCGTGGTCGGCGTCGTATATGTGGACCGGAACGTCGGGACGCGCGGCGGCGAAGTCCCGCACGTCGGCGATCGGGATATTCGCATCCCTCTCGCCGAAATGCAGCAGGACGGGGACAGCCGGCCGCAGATCGCGCATCGCAAGCACCCGCCCGCCGTAATAGCCGACCGCCGCCGAAAGTCCGGGCAGACGGGCGGCGGCGACCCAGGCGACCGACCCGCCGAAGCAATAGCCGACGACGCCGACCTTGCCGCCTTCTTTCGCAACCTCGATCGCCGCCGCCGTGTCGCGCAGGACCTGCTCGAAATCGACCTTGCCGACGATAGCGACGCCGCGGGCGCGGGAATCCGGGTCGTAGCCGACGTCGAAGCCCTTCTCGACATGGTCGAACACGGCCGGGGCGACCGCGACATAGCCCGCGGCGGCGAAGCGGTCGGTGACGTCGCGGATATGGGCGTTCACGCCGAAGATCTCCTGAATGACGACGATCCCGCCGCGCGGCTTTCCCGAGGGATCCGCCCGCCAGGCGGCGATCGGTCCTGCGCCTTCCGGTTTCAACTCGATCCAGCGTCCCATGTCGTCCTCCGTTGCGGTCGTCGCCCGGCTCAGCTCGGCGCGCTCTTCTGGGCGACGGCGATGCCGCCGACCACCAGCGCCAGCGCCGCGAGATGATAGGTCTCGAACGGCTCGCCGAGCAGGGCGACGGCCATGATCGCGCCGAACACCGGCACGAGATTGACGAATACGCCCGCCCGTCCCGGTCCGATCAGTTCAACGCCGCGCATAAAGAACATTTGCGAGGCGAACGCGGGCCCGAGCGCGACATAGACGAGCGTCGCGAACCCCCAGGCGGTCGGCCAGACGAACCCGCCCGACGCGATCTCCCAGACCATCAGCGGCACGGAGGTGACGAAGGCGGCCAGCGCCATGCCGGCGAGCAGGCTCAGGCCCGAGACCTTGGGCCGCTCGCGCAGCGCCACGGTGTAGCCGGCGTAGAGCACGACCGCGACCAGCATCATCGCGTCGCCGCTGTTGAAGGCCAGCGCGAGCAGCCGCGCCGGATCGCCCTGCGCCGCGATCGTCGCCACGCCGACCATGGTGAGGGTCGCGCCCGCCGCCTGCATCGCGGTGAAGCGCACGCCGAGAAAGGCCCGTGCGCCGATGAGCACGAGCGCCGGCACGCCGCCCTGGATGATCGAGAGGTTGAGCGCGCTGGTGCGATGCGCGGCGAGATAGAAGAGGGCGTTGAAGGCGGTGTAGCCGAGCGCGCCCATGGCGATGAGATAGGGCCAGTGCGCGCGCAGGGTCGGCCAGTCGCGGCGGAGCGACGGCCGCGCCGCCATCAGGATCGGGACCAGCGCCAGCGCCCAGCGCAGGCAGGTGAGCGTCATCGGGCCGATCTGGCCGACCGCGAGGCGGCCGACGACGGAGTGCCCGGCCCAGATCAGGGTGGTCAGCACCAGCAGCAGGATCGGGTTCGCCCAGGCGGAGCGGAGAAACCCCGCGCGCGGCGCGGCGGCGTCGGTCATGAAGGCGCCCATGAAACAGGAGAGAGGCGCCCGCCGTCTCGTTCGGTCGCGCCGTCGTCATCGCTACAAGCGGCGCCCTACGATGACAAGTCGCGCGCTCCGCAGCGCCGATCACAAGGATTTGAAGAGCGGCGCGGGCGTCACTCGCGTCCGGGCGCGCCGACGAGCCAGACGAGGCCGAGGCGCACGTCGCTCGACGCGAAGGCGCCGCGGGCGCCGGGCGCCGCGGCGGGCCCGAGGTGAAGATAGCGGTAGCCGAGTTCGAGCTTGAGGTTCGGCGCGATATCGTAGTCGAGGCCGGCCATCAGCGCCCAGGCGAAATTGGTCCGCGACCCGCCGGGGAAGAGCCCGCCGACCGGAACCGCCGCGCCGCGGCCGGCGACCGTGAGCCCCGTCGTCGAGACGTCGGAGAGCGTGGTCTCGGCGACGCCGACCCCCGCGCCGACGAACGGCGTCACCCCCCACCAGTCGCCGAGATCGGCGTAGCCGTTGACGAGCGCCACGAGGGCGGGCGCCGCGGCGCTCATCCGTCCCGCAGCGACCGCGCCGGTCGGACCGGCGATCGTCCAGGCGGAGCGCAGCCGGCTGCCGAAGCGATATTCCAGCGTCGCGTCGGCGCGTAGCCAGGCGTTGAAGACATAGCCCGCGCCGACGTCGAGGATCGCTGAGGGCGTGACCGAGGCGTCGCCGAACGAAGCGACGGCGGGCGCCGGGAGCGCCGGCAGCACGATGGCCGGCGCGGGACCCGATCCGGCGCCGGGCGCGGTTTCGAAGCCGGCCCCGACGTCGCCGCGCAGGTACCAGCCGCCGAACGCGTCGGTCGCGGCCGGCGTCGCCGGCGGCAGGTCGGGCGCGGGGGGAAGCACCACCGCGCGGGCCGGGCCCGCTGCGAGGCTCAGCCCGGCCGCGAGCGCGAACGTCGTCCAGCCGCCTCTGCGCGCGTCAAAGACCATGAAACCGCCCCCTCGCCGTTCGGGCGAGGCCTGTCCGCGCCGGCGACGCCCGAAATCCCGTTACGGGAGGTTTGATATCTTCTTATGGTTAATGATTTGTGGGCAGGCGCGGAACGACAAGGCCGCGCGACGCGGCGGCGAGATGCGCCTTGACCTTCTGGCTTCGCATCGCCGGGTCGAAGGCCGGGTCGCTGAGCCCCGACCGGGCGACGACCGAAACGCCGTCTTTGCGGCGCCGGCGGTTTTTGCGGGCTCCGCGCTGGCGCTGGCCCTTAGCGGCCGCGCGCTCCAGGATTGTGCGCGACCAGGATCACGCCGGCGATGGCGACCGCCATCCCGACGATCTGCACCACGGTCAGCGTCTCGCCGAACATCAGATAGGCCATGACTGCGGTGCAGGCCGGGACGAGATAGAACAGGCTCGACACCCCCGACACCGCGTGCTGCCGAATAAGCAGCATCAGGAGCAGGATCGCGCCGATCGACAGCGCCAGCGTCAGCCAGGCGAGGGCGAACAGGAATTTCGGCGTCCAGTCGATCGTCTGCGTCTCGAAGGCGAGCGACCCGGCGCCGACGAGGGCGAGCGCGCCGAAATATTGCCAGACCGCGCCGCCGACGAGATCGAGGCGGGTGACGAAGCGCTTCTGATAGAGCGTGCCGGCGGTGATCGCGAGCAGCGCCGCGGCCGTTGCGCCGACCGTGGCTGGGGTGACCCCCGAGACGGCGCCGTTTGCGCCCAGGAACTTCGGCGCGACGATCAGCGCCGCGCCCAGAAGCCCGAGCGCCAGACCGGCCCATTGCCGGATGTGCAGCCGCTCGCCGAGCAGCGGCCCCGCCAGCACGGCGGTCGCCGCCGGCTGGAGGCTGACGATTAGCGCCGCCACCCCCGCCGGCATGCCGTGTCGGATCGCCCAGAACACGCCGCCGAGATAGCCGCCGTGGATTAGCGCGCCGACGACGACGGCGTGCCCGCGCAGCCGCGCGGGACCAGTCAACGAGCCGCGGCTCAGCGCGACCGGGGCCAGGATCAGGATCGCCAGCAGGAAGCGGAGCGACAGGAAGGTGAACGGCTCCGCGTCCGCCGCGCCGAGCTTCGATCCGATGAAGCCGGTCGACCACAAGAGGACGAACAACGCGGGGGCGAGGCGCATGAGCACGCGGGCGCGATCCTGTCATTCGGTTCGAGGAAAGGCCCCGCGGGTCCGGGGAGTTACTTCCCGAGGCTCGCAATATAGGCGCCGAGGTCCGCGGCTTCGGACCGGCCGAGTTGCATGTCCGGCATTTTCGGGTGCGGGTCCATCAGGAACTTGGCGATCCTGGCGGCATCAAAATCGGGAATTTTCGCGATCGTCGCAAAGGTGGGCACATTGTCTGCGCCGTGGGTTTGATCGGGCGAGACGATGTGGCAGGAGGCGCACCAGCGCTTGGCGAGCATCTCGCCGTGCTCGGCGTCGGCGGCGGCCGCCGGGACGGCGCCGAGGCCGAACAGCATCGCCGCAAGCGCCGCGGCGCGGATGGGACCCGAAGAGCCTGAAAACCTGAGCAACACCGCGTCTCCCTCCCGAACCCTGCACCCCCGTTTACCGCTTCCCCGCCGCAGGGCCAAGCTCGCGCGGCGGCAAATCCTTTTTCAATTCGGAAACCAGCGGCCGGACCTCGCGTCGGCCGATCGGCGGGTTCTTCGAAAGGGGTCGCATCGCGGACGTTGGGGAACACGCTCCGCGACGGGCTCTTCGGTTAAGGCTATGCCCATCGGAGAGATCGTCGTCAGCATCGGCCGCAGGGGGAAGACCCGTGGAGCAACTCTCGCCCGCCGAAGCCCGCCGCGTCGCCCTCGCGGCGCAGGGTTTTGCCGCCCGGCGCCCGGACACGGTCACCGCCGCGCGGTGGCGCCGGACGATCGACAGGCTCTCGCTCCACCAGATCGACAGCGTGAACATCCTGGTCCGCGCGCATTATCTGCCCGCCTTCTCGCGGCTCGGGCCCTACGACCGGGCGTTGATCGACCAGGCCGCCTGGGGCGGCCGGCGTCAGCGCAAGCTGTTCGAATACTGGGCGCACGAGGCCTCGCTCGTGCCGCTCGAGCTGCACCCCCTGCTGCGCTGGCGAATGGCGCGGGCCGAGCGCGGCGAGGCCGGCTGGAAGGGCCTGCGCGTCTTCGCGACCGAGCGCCGGGCCGAGGCCGAGGCCGTGCTGGCGCGGATCCGCAACGAGGGTCCGCTCGCCGCTTCGGACTTCGAGGAGACCCGCAGCCGGCAGGGCTGGTGGGAATGGACCGAGGCCAAGCGCGCGCTCGAATGGCTGTTCTGGTCCGGCCTTGTCACCACGGCGACCCGACGCGGCAATTTCGAGCGCGTCTACGACCTGACCGAGCGGGTCATCCCGGCCGCCATCCTGGCCCTGCCGACGCCGGACGAGGGCGAGGCGCATCGCGCCCTGATCGAACGCGCGGCCTTGGCGCTCGGGGTCGCCACGGCGCAGGAGCTGCGCGACTATTTCCGTCTCGGCGGGGACGAGGCGAAATCGGCGATCGCGTCGCTCGTCGAAGCCGGCGTGCTGCGTCCGATCGAGGTCCGCGGCTGGGATCGCCCGGCTTTCCTGCACCGCGCCGCCCGGCTGCCGCGACGCGTCTCCGCCTGCGCGCTGCTCGCCCCGTTCGATCCGCTCGTGTGGGAGCGGTCGCGCGCCCTCCGCCTGTTCGACTTCCACTACCGGATCGAGATCTACACGCCCGCGGACAAGCGGCGGCACGGCTATTATGTCCTGCCCTTCCTGCTCGGCGCCCGGCTGGTGGCGCGGCTCGACCTTAAGGCCGACCGCGAGAGCCGTCGATTGCTCGTCCACGCCGTGCACCTCGAGCCGGGCGCCCCTGCCGACGCGAGGGACGCGATCGTCGCCGAGCTCGACGCCATGGCCCGCTGGCTCGGGCTCGACCGGGTCGTGCTGCCGTCGCGGTTCGCCTGACCCGGCGCCCTTCGAGCTCGCGGGTTCCCATGGCCGCGAGCCTCGCCTTGGCAGCCAACCGGAAAAGTCGGCGGTTGCAGCGGCGCCCTGTTTCAGCGACTCTGGCGATCTCCGCCGCGCATTTCCGTCGGGCGGGACCATACGCCTGGGCGAGGGGGATGTGACGGCTTTGGCGCGAGTTCGTTCGGCTTCGCGTCCGGCGGCCGCCGCGATCGCCGCCTGTCTCGCATTCGGCTGCGCCTCCCGCGACGAGGGCGCGCTCGTGCCCGTTTCGGTCGCTCCGGCGGACGCCGCGAAGGTCGAGATGCTGGTCGCCACGACCCGTGCGCCGAGCGACGCGCCCGGCGTGCTGTTCGGCGGCGCGCGTGCCGACGGGTCCTCGTTCCGCGACATGGTCGTCTCGATCCCGCCGAACCGCGAGGTCGGGTCGATCCAGTGGCCGTCGCCCGGCGCGGCCGACCCGACGCGCGACTTCGCGCTGCTGAGCGAGACGGCGGTCGCGCCCGCGGACCTGTCGAGCAGCCTCGCGCGCCTCACGCCGAAGAATGGTCGGGTGCTTGTCTACGTCCATGGCTTCAACACCCGCTTCGACGCAGCGGTGTTCAGTTTCGCCCAGCTCGTCCACGACGTCGGCGCCCCGGTCGCGCCGGTGCTGTTCTCGTGGCCTTCGGGCGGCCGGCTGACCGGCTACGTCTACGATCGGGAGAGCGCCAATTTCTCCCGGTCGGACCTCGCGAGCCTGCTCAGGACGATCGCGGCCAATCCGAAGGTGAGGGAGGTGGTGGTGCTCGCCCATTCGATGGGCGCCTGGCTCGCAACGGAGTCCTTCCGGCAGCTCGCCCTCGAGGACGGGCGCGTTCCGGCCAAGATCTCCAATCTGGTCCTCGCCTCTCCCGACCTCGACGTCGACGTGTTCCGCAGGCAGGTCCGCGAGATGGGGCCCGACCGGCCGCACATCACCGTCTTCGTCTCCCGCCGCGACCGCGCCCTCCGTCTGTCCGCCGTCATCGCCGGCGGGATCGACCGGGTGGGCGCGGTCGATCTGAGCCGGCCGGAGAACGTCGCCGCCCTCGAGCAGGCGCCCGGCGTGGTGGTTCTCGACCTCTCGGCGCTCGAAACCAGCGACCGGCTCAATCACAGCAAGTTCGCCACGAGCCCGGAGGCGGTGCGGCTGCTCGGAGACCGCCTCATCGCCGGGCAGGGTTTCAATCGTTCGGAAGTCGGCGTCGTCAACGCCGCAGATGCGATCGGCGGGGTCGCCGCGGCTCCGATCTTCCTGTTCGCCGGCGGCCGTTGACGAGGCTCGCTCCCCGAAGCGGACGTCCGGAAGTCCGGCTATGTTGCACCGCAAACGGCCGACTGCTACAGCCCGCAAGCAATCTGTCAGGCGTCGCCAGCGGCTTCGGGCAGGCGTCGCATCGGCGTCGCCTGAGGATCATTCAGAACGGTGGAGACCTGCAGCCTTGGTCCGCGGCGCCAGCCGTGAGGCGCCGGGGCGCGCGAACAGGAGGGCATCATGCCGAGAACCAAGACCAGCGCAGGCGGCGGACGAAACCCGGTGCTGATCGATCTCGCCCTCCAGGGCGGCGGGTCGCACGGCGCCTACACCTGGGGCGTGCTCGACCGCCTGCTCGAGGAGCCCTGGCTCAAGATCGAGGCGATCTCCGGCACGTCCGCCGGCGCTATGAACGGCGCGGTCCTGGTCAGCGGCTACATGCAGGGCGGCGCGCAGGGCGCCCGCGAGGCGCTCGACGCCTATTGGGGCCGGGTCGCGGAGGCCGCCCGCTTCAGCCCGATCCAGCGCTCGCCGATCGACCGGCTGCTCAACCGCTGGAGCCTCGACACCTCGCCCGCCTATCTGATGATGGACCTGATGTCGCGGGTGGTGTCGCCCTACGCCCTCAATCCGCTCGGCCACAACCCGATCAGCGACCTGCTCGAGAAGAGCATCGACTTCGCCCATCTCGGCGAGGCCTCGATCAAGCTGTTCATCACCGCGACCAACGTCCACACCGGCCGCGGCCGGGTGTTCCGCAACAAGGACATCACCCCCGACGTGCTGCTCGCCTCGGCCTGCCTGCCGACCATGTTCCAGGCGATCGAGATCGACGGCGAGCCCTACTGGGACGGCGGCTACGTCGGCAATCCGACGATTACCCCGCTGGTGCGCGAGAGCGACGCGCTCGACGTGATCCTGGTCCAGATCAATCCGACTGTGCGCGCCGAGACGCCGCGGACCGCGGCCCAGATCCTCAATCGGCTGAACGAGATCTCGTTCAACTCGCCGCTGGTTAAGGAGTTGCGCATGATCGCGTTGCTCCGCCAGGCGGCCGACCCGGGCACCGGCGAGGGCGCGCGCTGGGCGCGCATGCTGATGCACCGGATCGCCACCGAAAAGCTCGCCGATTACGGGGCCTCGTCCAAGCTCAACGCCGAGGGCGAGTTCCTGTCGATGCTGAAGGAGGACGGGCGGCGCGCCGCCGAGGCGTTCCTGAACGCGCATGCCGACGACCTCGGCAAGCGGCCGACCGCCGACCTCGACGAACTGCTCAAGGAGGTCTGACGATGACCGACCTCGTCGGCCTCCTGGGCATTCTCGTCGGTCTCGGCGTCCTGATCTGGTTCGCCTTCCGCGGCTGGAGCGTGCTGCTGCTCGCGCCGATCGCGGCGGTGATCGCGGCGCTGTTCGCCCGCGAGCCGCTGCTCGCGCACTGGACGCAGACCTTCATGCGGAGCGCCGCCGGCTTCTTCGCGAACTTCTTCCCGCTGTTCCTGCTCGGCGCCCTGTTCGGCAAGCTGATGGAGGATTCGGGCTCCGTCACCGCCATCGCCGACTTCATGAGCAAGAAGCTCGGGCCGCGCCGGGTGATCCTCGCCGTGGTGCTCGGCGGCGCGATCGTGACCTATGGCGGAGTCAGCCTGTTCGTGGCGTTCTTCGTCATCGCGCCGATGGCGCAGAACCTGTTCCGCGGCGCCAACATCCCAAGACGGCTGATGCCGGCCGCGATCATGCTCGGCACCGCGACCTTCACCATGTCGGCGATGCCCGGCACGCCCTCGATCCAGAACACGATCCCGATGCCGTTCTTCGGCACGACGCCGTTCGCGGCGCCCGGGCTCGGAATCATCGCCTCGATCATCATGTTCGCCTTCGGCCTCTGGTGGCTCCAGCGTCAGGAGGCCGTCGCCAAGGCGCGCGGCGAAGGGTTCGGCTACGGCGCGCTGCCGTCGGCCGGCGCGCTCGCCGACGATCCGGTGATGCGCGAGCGCGCCACGACCGCGCATGAATTCGACCCGGCCGAGATCGTCCACGGCGATATGGCGAAGACCCAGCCGTCGTTCGCCGCCTCGGCGGCGCCGATCGTCGTCGTCATCCTGGTCAACCTCGTGCTGTCGCTGTTCGTGCTCCCGCGTCTCGATCGGAGCTTCCTTTCGCGGCCGGAATGGGGCGGCGTGACGCCGGCCGCGGTCTCGGGCGTATGGTCGGTGATCGTGGCGCTGACCTGCGCCATCGTGACCGTGATCGCGCTCAACCTGCGGCGCATCCCCGATCTGCGCGCGACCATGGACGCCGGCGTCAACGCCTCCGCCTTGCCGGTGATCGGCGTCGCGAGCCTGGTCGGCTTCGGCGCGGTGGTCGCGGCGCTGCCGGCCTTCGCGGTGGTGCGCGACGCCGTGCTCGGCGTCGGCGGCGGGCCGCTAGTGTCGCTCGCGGTCGCGACCAACATCCTCGCCGCGCTGACCGGCTCCGCCTCCGGCGGCCTGACGATCGCGCTCGACGCGCTCGGCGGCACCTTCATGGAGCGCGCGGCGCTGATCGGCATGGACCCGGCGCTGCTGCATCGCGTGGCGGTGATCAGCTCCGGCACGCTCGACAGCCTGCCGCACAACGGCGCGGTGGTGACGCTGCTCTCGGTGTGCGGCTCGAACCACGCCGAATCGTACAAGGACGTGTTCATCGTCGCGATCCTCGGCGCGCTCGTGGCGCTGGCCGCGGTGATCGTGCTCGGGTCGCTGGTCGGGTCGTTCTGAACTGCGGCGCCAGGCCGCCGAACCGCGGCGCTCGCAATGTTGCGCGCCGCTGGTTTTTCAAGGGCTTGACGCCTCCATTGTGCAACTCCGCGGGCGGCGCGACTGTCGGGGCCGTCATCGCGAGGACCCCGAAGGGCGACGCGGCGATCCAGCGGCGGCCGCCGATCGGCTTCTTGCTCGGAACGGTCGGAGCCCCGCCGCTCCTGGATCGCCACGTCGCTTCGCTCCTCGCGATGACGCGGAATGCCGGCGGCCTCGACGCCGCTCGGCCGCAGGTCGCCGACCCTGGCGGCCGCGAACGGATCGGCCTTTGGCCTGGGCCCACCTTCGCAGATGAAATTTTCAAGCAGCGGAAATTTTCTATACCATCGATTTATAATTCGGTAAATCGAAATCTTCTGTGCAAACCTTCTCGGCTGGCGAACGGGCGCCGTCCCTTCCCGAACATGCGTTGGGGAAGGGACGTCTCCTGCGCTACTGCACCAGCCGGGCGCGCAGGCGGGAGAATTCTTCGGCGGTGATCGAGCCCGAGGCCTTCAGCGCGTCGAGCTTGGCGATCTCGTCGGCGGCGCTGAAGCCGACCACCTGGCGGAGTTCGTCGCGCGCCTGCCGCGCCTGGTCGGCGTTGCGCTGGGCCATGCCTTTCCCCTGCGTGATCACGTAGAGGAAGATCGCCAGATAGGAGAACACGATCAGCGCGATCACCCACGCCGCCTTGCCCCAGCCGGAGATGTCGTGACGGCGAAAAATGTCGTTCGCCACCGTGATGAACAGCCACAGCCAGACGACGAACAGGAAGATCGCCAGCGCGTCGGCCAGGAAATTGGAAAAGGTGAAACCGTCGGACACAGACAGCATTGCAAGTCTCCATGTGTAGGGGGCGCGGCGCGCCGCCATTTTGAGGAAATTCCGGAATTTTCAGGCCGGAAAGGACGCGCCCGGGCCTGCCGAGAGGAGCGGCGGCGTCTCGCCGCCGGGGTGCGCGAGACGCGCACCCTCCAGCCTTACGCCTTCGCCGGCGCCGTCCCCCGGAACCAGGTCACGTAAAGCGTCGGCAGGAACACCAGCGTCAGAATGGTCGCGACCAGCAGGCCGCCCATGATCGCGAACGCCATCGGCCCCCAGAACACGGTCGGCGCGATCGGGATCAGGCCGAGCACGGTCGATACCGCGGTGAGCAGGATCGGGGTGAAGCGGGCGCTCGCCGCGTCGACCGCGGACGTCCACACGTCCTTGCCGGCGGCGCGCTCGGCCTCGATCTGACCGATCAGGATCACCGCGTTCTTGGTGATCATGCCGATCAGCGCCAGCACGCCGAGGATGGCGACGAAGCCGAGCGGCCGGCCCGAGAGCAGGAGCGCGGCGACGACGCCGATCAGGCCCAGCGGCGCGACCGTCAGCACGATGAACAGGCGCTGAAAACTCCTCAGTTCGAACATCAGCACCGTCAGCATGACCAGCAGCATGATCGGCACCATCGCCACCACCGAGGCCTGCGACTTGGCGCTTTCCTCGACCGTGCCGCCGACGTCGATCCGGTAGCCCTGCGGCAGGGTCTTGGCCAGCGCCTCGACCTGCGGGTTGACCGCGCCGACCACCGTCTCGGGCAGCACGCCCGGCTTGACGTCCGCCTGCACGGTGAGTGTTGGGACACGGTCGCGACGCCACACCAGCGGATATTCCTGGCCGTATTCGAAGGTAGCGAGCTGGCTCAGCGGCACGGTCCGCCCGTTCGGCAGCGAGATCTGCAGCGAGCGCAGCGAATCGAGCGAGGCGCGCTGGTCGTCGCCGGCGCGCAGCACCACGTCGACGAGATAGATGTCGTCGCGCACCTGGGTGATCGGCACGCCGGTCAGGATGGTGTTGAGCGCGTTCGCGATCGCCTGGGAGCTGAGGCCAAGCAGCCGCGCCTCGTCCTGGTTGATCGCGACCCGCACCTGCCGCGTCGGCTCCATCCAGTCGAAGTTGGCGTTGACCGTGTTCGGATCCGCCGAGACGACGGCGGCGAGCTTCGAGGCGATCTCGCGCACCTCCGAGATCTGCGGGCCGCTGACCCGGTATTGCACCGGCCAGCCGACCGGCGGGCCGAGTTCGAGCGGATAGACGCGTGCAATCGCGGCGGGGAATTCGTTCGCCAGCGCCTTTTCCAGCTTGTCCTTCAGCCGCTCGCGCGCCGGCACGTCCTTGGCGACGATCACCGCCTGCGAGAAGAAGCTGTTGGGCAACTGCACGTTGAGCGGCAGATAGAAACGGATCGCGCCGCGGCCGACATAGGTGCTCCAGCGCTCGACGTCGGGATCGCCCTTGAGCAGCGCGTCGAACCGGTCGGAAGCCGACTGGCTGGCGTAGATCGAGGCGTTTTGCGGCAAGGCGAGATCGACCAGAAGCTCCGGCCGATCGGACGAGGGGAAGAATTGCCGGGGAATGAGCGGCAGCGACAGGAACGCCACCACGAACAGCGCGACCGTGGCCGCGATCGTCAGCCAGCGCAGACGGATGGCGAGGCCGAGGAAGCCGCGATAGACGCGGAAGATCAAGCCCGGCCGGGCGCCGTCCGCAGCCGGCGCCGGCGGCTTCAGGATCGCCGCGCCGAGCACGGGCGCGAAGATGACGGCGACGAACCATGAGGCGATCAGTGCGATCGTGACGACGGCGAACAGCGAGAACGTATATTCGCCCGCGGAACTCGCGGCGAAGCCGACCGGAATGAACCCGGCGATCGTCACCAGCGTGCCCGCGAGCATGGAGAAGGCGTAGGTGCGATAGGCGAACGAGGCCGCCTCGATCTTGCTGTCGCCCGCCTTGAGCCGGGTCAGCGTCGCGTCGATCGTGGTCATCGCGTCGTCGACGAGCAGCGCCAGCGCGATGATCAGAGCGCCCAGCGAGATGCGCTGCATGTCGATATGGACGATCTGCATCACCGCGAAAACGATGACGAGCGTCAGCGGGATCGCCAGCGCCACGACGAGCCCGGCGCGGACGCCGAGCGCGATGAAGCTGACGACCAGGATGATGCCGACCGCCTCGAACAGCGAGCGCATGAAGTCCGAGATCGCGGTCTTCACCGTCACGGCCTGATCGGCCACCAGATGCGGCTGGATGCCGAGCGGCAGGTCAGCGGTCGCCGCCGCCATCGCCGCCTCGACGTTCTTGCCGAGCGCCAGGATGTCGCCGCCTTCGCGCATCGCGATGGCGAGGCCGATCGCGGGCTCGCCATTGACGCGGAACATCGGCTGCGGCGGATCGGCGAAGCCGCGCCGGACGGTCGCGATGTCGCCGAGGCGGATCATCCGGCCGCCGACGTTGAGGTTGGTGGCGAGGATGTCCTGTTCATGGGCGAACGAGCCCGAGACGCGGACCGCCAGGATCTCGTCGCCGGTCTGGAT
>CAMFKX010000074.1 GCA_945957375.1 uncultured Roseiarcus sp. | reverse complement strand
GGAAGGGAACGCGCCCCTCTCCCTTTGGGAGAGGGACTGGCCGGCGACGCCGGCCTGGGTGCGGGGACGCCACGCCGCCATGACCGGTTTCGCCTCCCGCCGCCTCCGCCTCGACCTCGCCGCCTGGCTCGGCGTCGCGCCGTTCTTCGTGTTCGCCGCGATGTTCTTGGTCGCCCCCACGGCCTGGCTGCTGGTTGGGGCGTTCCAGGACGCCGACGGCGCCTTCACCCTCGGCAATCTGGCGCGGCTTGGGCAGCCGTCGATCCGGCTCTCTTACGCCCTGAGCCTCGAGGTGAGCTTCGCCTCCGCCGCGCTCGGGGCGGGACTCGGCCTCGCTCTGGCGCTGGCCGCGCTGCGCGGCGGCCTGCCGGACTGGGTGCGGCCGGCGTTGATGACGTTCAGCGGCGTCGCCTCGAATTTCGCCGGCGTGCCGCTCGCCTTCGCCTTCATGGCGACGGTCGGGCGGCTCGGGCTCGTCACCGTGCTGTTGCGCAATCTCGGCTTCGACCTCTATGCCCACGGCTTCAACATCCTGACCTTCTGGGGCCTGACCGTCACCTACCTCTATTTCCAGATCCCGCTGATGGTGCTGGTGATGACCCCGGCGATCGACGGGCTGAGGCGGGAATGGGCGGAGGCGGCCGAGACCCTCGGCGCCGGGGCGTGGCAATATTGGCGGATGATCGCCCTGCCGATCCTGATGCCGAGCGCGCTCGGCTCGGCGCTGCTGCTGTTCGCCAACGCGTTC
Source organism: uncultured Roseiarcus sp. (assembly GCA_945957375.1). Classification (GTDB taxonomy): domain Bacteria; phylum Pseudomonadota; class Alphaproteobacteria; order Rhizobiales; family Beijerinckiaceae; genus Roseiarcus. The sequence continues at coordinate 19,419 of CAMFKX010000074.1, read as the reverse complement.
GGGGCGATCGCCACGGCCTACGCGCTCACCGGCTCCTCGTTCAACATCGCGCCGATCCTGCTCTACGCCCAAATCCGCGGCGACGTGCTGCACGATCCCAACCTCGGCTACGCGATGGCGGTCGGCATGCTCGCCATCACCGGCCTCTCGAACCTCGCCTATCTCGCGCTGCGCGGACGCTCGGAAAGGCGGTTCCGGTGAGGGGCTTGATCAACGCCTTCGTCGCGCGCCGTCGAGGCCAGACCAGCGCCGCGCGTCCTCGCCCCCCTTGTGGGGGCAGGACAGGGTGGGGGGGCCAGCGGACCTTTCCGCTAAGGGGGTTGGCCGCCTTTGTGTCGAAGTCTGGCGCGACCCTCCTCCCGGCCTCCCCCACAATGGGGGAAGAGGTCGCGCACTCGCGGATGATGAGGGCGCTTCCCGTGGGGAGCCTGCTCCCATGACCCGCGGACGCATCGGCGCATGGGCGGCGGTCGGCCTCGGAGCGGTCTACTTTCTCGCCCCCCTGGTCGCCACCTTCGAATTCTCGCTGCGCATGCGCCGCGGCCAGTACAGTTTCGACGCCTATCGGACCGTGTTCGAGAGCGGCGGCTTCCAGTCCTCGTTTCTCTATTCGACTTGGCTGGCGCTCGCGACCGTCGCGGTTCTCGCGGCGCTCGTCGTGCCGACCGCCTATTTCGTCCGTCTGCGCCTGCCGCAACTAGCGGGACTCGTCGAGTTCGTCACCCTGCTGCCGCTGGTGATCCCGCCGATCGTGCTGGTGTTCGGCTATATCCGGCTCTATGGCTCATCGTCGCTCCTGCCGCTGACCTCGACGACGCTCGGCGCCGACGCGCTGCTCATGCTCGGCTATGTCGGGCTCGGCCTGCCCTACATGTACCGTTCGGTGGACGCGGCGTTGCAGGCGATCAACGCGCGCACGCTGACCGAGGCGGCCGAGAGCCAGGGGGCCGGATCGCTGACCATCCTGGTCCACGTGATCCTGCCCAACATCCGCTCGGGCGTGCTGTCGGGGGCGTTCCTGACCTTCGCCATCGTGATCGGCGAGTTCACCTTCGCCAGCCTGCTCGACCGGCCGGCGTTCGGGCCCTATCTGCAGCGGATCGGCGCGTCGCGCGCCTACGAGCCGGCGGCGCTCGCGGTGATGGCCTTCGCGCTGACCTGGGCCTGCCTCGGCCTGATCCAGCTCGTCGGCGGGCGGCCGCCTGCGGCGAACCGGCGGTAGATCCGGCCGGCTGCGAAGCCTAAATCGGATCGTCCGCCGGCAGCAGTCCGACCACACATTGCACGAACCGACGCGCCGTTTCATGCGCCGAGCGCGCGGCTTCGACCGTCACATGGGAATCGGCCCCGGTCTCGTAGTCCGCGACGGACTTCAGCTGATAGGCGGCGTCAAAACTCAAGGCCTTCGCGCCGAATCTCGTGCATCAGGGGCATCCGCCTGTCGTCGTAGGCGTCGGCGCGGTAGGGCAAGGCGTTGACGACCTCGCCCGTGTCGAAAAGGATCGCCGCGCCGACGTCCGCAAGCCGGCGCATCTCGGCGAACCGGCCGGGCATGTCGCGCAGGAACACCGCGATGTCGTAGTCCGAGTCGGGGCCCGCCTCGCCGCGGGCCCTCGACCCGAACAGCACTACGCGGGCCAAGCGGGAGCCGTAGACTCCCGTCAGGGCGGCGCGGAGCCGCCCGAGGACGGCGTCGTCCGGCGTTCTTGCAGCCATCGCAGACCTATAGCATACCGCCCGCGGGCATCCACTCGGCGTTCGGCCCGGCGTTCTCGAGTTGTCATCGTTCGCGGATAGAAGCGTCCGCCGGAAGCTTTGGGGGCCGGATGTCCTTTCTCGCGCTCGAGGGCGTGCAAAAATCCTTCGGCTCCGCCACGGTCGTGAGCGACTTCGCCCTTGCGGTCGAACGCGGCGAATTCGTCACCTTTCTCGGCCCCAGCGGCTGCGGCAAGACCACGGTCCTGCGCATCATCGCCGGATTCGAGCAGCCGACCGCCGGCGCGATCCGGATCGGCGGGCGCGACGTCACCCATCTGCGCGCCAACCGGCGCGCGATCGGCATGGTGTTCCAGGCCTACGCGCTGTTTCCCAACATGACGGTGGCGCGCAACATCGGCTTCGGCCTCAAGGTCTCCGGCCGGCCGGCGGCCGAGATCGCGGCCCGGGTCGAGGAGATGCTGGCGCTGATCAAGCTGCCGGACCTCGCCCATCGCTATCCGCACCAGCTCTCCGGCGGCCAGCAGCAGCGCGTCTCGCTCGCCCGCGCGCTGGCGCCGAACCCGCAGATCCTGCTGCTCGACGAGCCGCTCTCGGCGCTCGACGCGAGCATCCGCGCCAGTCTGCGCGAGGAGATCCGCGCGCTCCAGCGCCGGCTCGGCGTCACCACGATCTTCGTCACCCACGATCAGGAGGAGGCTCTGTCGCTCTCCGACCGCGTCGTGGTGATGAACGCCGGCCGGATCGAGCAGATCGGCGCGCCGGCCGAGATCTACAACCGGCCAAAAACCCGCTTCGTCGCCTCGTTCGTCGGCACGCTCAACCTCATCGCAGGCGTCGTGGTCGACCCGGCGGCCGGCGCGATCCGCGTCGGCGAGGCGACGATCTTCGCCCCCGCCCCGATCGCCGCGCGGGCCGGCGAGAAGCGGACGCTGGCGCTGCGCCCGGAGGCGCTGAAGGTTTGCGAGGCGGGCGCCGGCGGAAACGCGCTGCGCGCCGTGGTCGAGGACGTGAGCTTTCTCGGCGCGGTGGTGCGGCTCAAGGCGCGGGCCGGCGGCGAGACGCTGCTCGCCGACGCCTTCAACGCCGCCGGCTTCGTCTGGCCGGCCCCCGGCGAGCCGGTCGCGCTGGCCTTCCGCCGCGAGGACGCGATCGTGCTGGAAGACGGCTGATTGCGCCCAGGAGGCGGCGCCGGCGGCACCCTGAAAAGGAATCGTCGCCCGCAAAATGCGGGCATGCCGCACTGGCGGGGCGGGGCGCAGTCAGCGCGCCTTCTCCCAGCCGCCGTCGTCGCCCTCGCGCCAGTAGCCGAGCGTCCGGCCCTGGTCCTTGAGGCGCTTCCATTCGCGTCGGGCTTCGCCGAGCGCATCCTCGTCGCGGCCGTCGAACAGGCGGAACACGCGCTCGAAATCGGCGTCGCCGTCGCTGGTCTCGGCGCCCGACAGCAGGACCAGCGCGGTCGCCGCGTTGGGGTTCTCGACCTTGTCGGTCAGGAACACCGGCTGGGTCGCCGGATCGCCGTCGCCGGCCGCCCCGTGCGGGACGAAGCTGGCGTCGTCGTAGGTCCATAGCCGGTCGTTCAACGCCTGGACCGCCTCCGCCGAGGCCGCCCGCACCACGATCCGGACGCCGCCCGCGTAAAGCCGCTCGACCAGCGCGGGGAGCGCCTGGTCGACCCGGCGGCGTTCGAGATGATGGAACCGAAAATCGCCCAACGGCGCCCCGCTATTCGCCGGCCGGGCCGACGATCACGAAGGTCCGGTCCGAATTGGTCGCCATCATGCCGAGCGTCACCCCGCCCGGCACGTGCTCCTCGGTCTTGCCGGCGACATAGACGTCGCCGCGCTGGCGCGAAGCGCTGAGATATTCGCGGGCGTCGCCGGCGAGGCCCTTGAGCACGCCGCGGCTCTTGCCCGGGTCCCAGCCGAGCGCGGCCTTCAGCGCCGCGGACTGGAAGCGCTCGAAGTTGGTGGTCGTGCGGGCGTTGGCGGGCTCGCTGACCCGCGCCTCGAACCGGATGAACTCGTCGCCGCGGCACGACAGCGTGCCGTCGACGTCGGCCCGGGTCGAGATGTCGTAGACGTTGGCGTCGGAACGGGTGCGGGACACGACGATCGCGCGCGAGAACTCGGCCCCCATGTCGCTCGCGCCGGTCTTCAGCGCGTTCGTGAAGGCGTCGCAGCCCGAAAGCGCCATGGCCGGTCCAACGCCGGCGCCCCACCCGGCGAGCGCGAGCGCCAAAACCGTCGATCGAAGCCCCATCCTGATCTCCCAGCCGCTGGTCCCGATGGCGACCCTAATCCTCGTAGGAGTCGGCGATGAGACGGTTCAACAGTCTCACGCCCCAGCCCGAACCCCACGACGGATTGATGTCCGAGGATGGCGATCCCATGGCGACGCCGGCGACGTCGAGATGCGCCCACGGGGTATCCTTAACAAATCGTTGCAGGAACTGCGCCGCGGTGATCGAGCCGCCGTGCCGCCCGCCGGTGTTCTTCATGTCGGCGATCTTGGAATCGACCAGCTTGTCGTAGGGCTGGCCGAGCGGCATGCGCCAAACCTTTTCCCCGGTCGCCTCGCCCGCTGCGGCGAGATGCTGGGCGAGTTCGTCGTTGTTGGAGAACAGGCCGGCGTATTCATGGCCAAGCGCGACGATGATGGCGCCGGTGAGGGTCGCCAGATCGATCATCAGTCGGGGCTTGAACGTCTCCTGGGCGTACCAGAGCGCGTCGGCCAGCACGAGCCGGCCCTCGGCGTCGGTGTTGATCACCTCAATGGTCTGGCCCGACATCGAGGTCAGGATGTCGCCCGGGCGGATCGCGTCGCCGTCGGGCATGTTCTCGACCAGCCCGACGATTCCCACGACGTTGACCTTGGCCTTGCGCGCGGCGAGCGCGTGCAGAAGCCCGACCACGCAGGCCGCGCCGCCCATGTCGCCCTTCATGTCCTCCATGCCGGCGGCGGGCTTGATCGAGATGCCGCCCGAATCGAAACAGACGCCCTTGCCGACCACCACGACCGGCGGCTTGCCGCGCTTGGCGCGCGCGCCGTTCCAGCGCAGCGACACCAGCCGGCTGTCGCGCGACGAGCCGCGCCCGACCCCGAGCAGGGCGTTCATGCCGAGCTTGGCCATGTCTTTTTCGTCGAGGATCGTGACTTCGACCCCGAGCTTCTCGAGCGCCTTGGCCCGGTCGGCGAATTCCGTCGGAAACAGCACGTTCGGCGGTTCGTTGACCAGGTCGCGGGCGATCTCGACGCCTTCGGCGACCGCGAAGCGCTCGTGCGAGGCGGCGCGCGCCGCCGCCGCGTGGACCGATCCGACGACGAAGTCGGGCGGAGCGCCGTTCTCCTCGTCGTTCTCCTTCTTCCGGGTCTTGTATTTTTCGAACTTGTAGCCGCGCATCCGGAGACCGAGGGCGAAATCGGCGGCCGCGGCGGCGTCCCACGATCCGGCCGGCGCGTCGAACGCCACCTCGACCTTCTGCGCGCCGCCGGTCTTTCCGAACACGAAGCCGCCGAGCATGACGAAGTCGAGCGCCGCATTGTCCTTGCCCGGGGCGACGCCGACCACGATCAGCCGCGCGGCGTCGAGGCCGGCGGGGGCGAGAATGTCGAGCGCCGTGCGCTGGGCGCCCTTGAAGTTGGCGGCCTTGGCGGCCTGGCGGATCAGCGGCTCGAGGTCGCCGGCCTGGGCCGTGACGGCGGCTCCCGGCTTCATGTCCGCCCCGACGAAAACCACGTAGGCGCCGCCTTTGGGAGCCGAAAGCGGTCCAAACGAGATCTTCACGGCAGCGCTCATCGTCCAGGCGTTCCCAATTTTCGCAAGCGAATCATTCCCCGCCGCGCGCAGGGAACAAGAGTTTTCAGATATCGGGGGTAAAGCCCGGCCCGTCAACACAACGCCCGGGATCGAGCACTATCCCTTCATCATTGCGTGATCAGCTTGGGCCGTCGCCTTGCCTTGGCGATCCGGGCGGGCTAGGCGCTTTCTGGAAACCGGCGCGCTGGCCCGCGTCTCGAAGCGGCGGAAATGAGTCGACTTGAACGCTATGTTCTGAGGACCGCGACGACGGCCTTCGTGACCGGTCTCGTCGTGCTGACCGGCGTGATCTGGATCACCCAGGCCCTGCGCCAGATCGACCTGCTCACGAGCAAGGGCCAGACGATCGTCATCTTCCTGATGATGACCGGCCTCGCGCTGCCGTCGCTGATCGCGGTGATCGCGCCGGTCGCGCTGTTCGCCGGGGTGCTCTACACCCTCAACAGGCTGAACGGCGACAGCGAACTCGTGGTGATGGCCGCCGCCGGCGTGTCGCCGGCGCGACTCCTGCGTCCGATCCTCGCGCTCTCGGTCGCGGTGTTCGTCACGGTGACCGCGATCTACGTCCAGCTCCTGCCCTGGAGCTTCGGCGCGATCGAGAACCTGACGACCTATGTCCGCGCCGACTTCATCTCCAATTTCGCCCGGCCCGGCGCGTTCAACGACCTGACCTTCGGCTTCGTGTTCCATTACCGCGAGCGCACCCCCGACGGCGCCTTGCACGGCGTCTTCATGCAGGACCGGCGCGATCTCGCGCATGTCTCGACCTACATCGCCGAGGCCGGCAAGACGATCGAGAAGGACGGCTCGAACTATCTCCGTCTGTCGAAAGGCGTCCTGCTTCGCCCGCAGGCGGCGGGCGATTCGGCGATGGTGACCTTCGACGACTACACCATCGATCTCTCGCAGTTCTCCCAGGCGATCGCCGCCATCAAGCGGCCGCGCGAGCGCAGCACCGCCGAACTCCTGTCGCCGAGCGCCCAGGACCGCGCCGACGCCGCGCTCGCCGGACATATCCGCAGCGAATTGCTCGACCGCCTGGCGAGTCCGCTCTATGCGCTGGTGGCGGGGCTGTTCGCCTTCGCCGCGCTCGGCGAGGCGCGCACCACCCGACAGGGGCGCGGACTCGCGATCGGGGGCGCGATCCTCGCCTTCGTCGTGGTGCGCGGACTCGGCATCTCGGCCACCACGCTGACGATCGGCGCGCCCGCCGCCGCGGTGTTCGTCTGGATCATTCCGGTCGCGGCGATCATCGGGGCGCTCGCGTATATCTTCCGTCGTGGATGGTTCGCGCCCCTCGCCCCGCGCCGCGCTGCGAGGCCGGCATGATCGGCCGCACGCTCTCCTTTTACCTCGCCGGGCGCTTCACCCGCACGGTGCTCGCGGCGTTCGGCTTCGTCTTCGCGCTGATCTACGCCATCGACCTGGTCGAGATGCTGCGGCGCTCCGGCGACGCGCCCAAGGCGACGGCGCCGCTGATGGCGCTGCTGTCCTTCCTGCGCACTCCCGCCGTCGCGGAACAGGCGCTTCCGTTCGCCGTGCTGTTCGGGTCGATGATCGCGTTCCTCAACCTGTCGCGAAAGCTCGAGCTGGTGGTGGCGCGGGCGTCGGGCGTCTCGGTGTGGCAAATCCTGGCGCCGCCGCTGATCGTGATCCTGCTGATCGGCGCCGCGTCGGTCGCGCTCTACAATCCCGCCTCGGCGTGGATGAAGCAGCGCTCCGACGAGATCGAGACCAGCGTGTTCGGCAACCGCTCGAATCCGTGGGGCGACGTCTGGCTGCGGCAGAAGAGCGTCGACGGCCAGGCGATCGTCCACGCCCGCGGCAAGGGCGACGACGGCACGCGGCTGAAGGACCTCGAGGTCTACAATTTCGACGACAAGGGGAACTTCGTCGAGCGGGTCGACGCCGCGTCGGCGGATCTGCGCGACGGCTACTGGGAGCTGCGCGACGCCAAGGTCGTGACGCCGGGCTTCGAAACCCTCCCCTCGGCGACCTACCTGCTCGCCACCTCGCTCACGCGTGACGAAGTGTCCCAAGCCTTCGTCGCCCCCGAGACGGTGTCGTTCTGGCGCCTGCCCGGCCTCGCCGACCAAACCGCGCGCGCGGGCCTTGACCCGACCGCCTATCGCCTGAAATATCAAGAGCTTCTGGCCCGTCCGGTGCTGCTTGCGGCGATGGTGCTGGTGGCCGCTTGCTTTTCATTAAGATTCTTCCGAATGGGCGGCGTGGAGATCATGGTTTCGGGTGGCGTCGCCGCCGGCTTCGTGCTTTACGTGGTCACCAAAGTGATAAACGATCTCGGCGAGGCCGGCTTCATGAGCGCGGTCACGGCGGGCTGGTCGCCGGGGGTCGTTGGTTGCCTGTTTGGCGTGTACGTCTTGTTGCACCAAGAGGACGGTTGATGGGATCCCCCCTCAGCGCCTCGTCGCAGGGCAAATCAGGCTGGACATCCTGGCGTCGCGCGCTTGCTTTCGGCGCCGCGGCGGCGCTGTCGCTCGTCCTGTGCCTGTCGCCGGACGCGCCTGTTTTCGCGGCGCCCGCGGCCGATCATCCTCCCGCGGCTCCGGCGCCGAAGCCTCCCGACAAGCTCGTCATCGACGCCGACGAACTGATCTATGACCGCGACAAGGACACCGTGACCGCGCGCGGCTCGGTCCAGCTGTTCTATCAGGGCCGGATCCTCCAGGCCGACCGGGTCACCTACAACCGCAAGTCGAAGCGCGTCTACGCCGAGGGTCACGCCAAGATGACCGACGAGCACGGCGACATCATCTACGGCACGCGCTTCGAACTGAGCGAGAATTTCCGCGACGGCTTCATCGACAGCGTCCAGGCGCTGACCGCGGACAAGACCCGCTTCACCTCGCCGCGCGGCGAACGGACCAACGGCGCCGTGACGGTGCTCGACAAGGGCTCCTACACCGCCTGCGAGCCGTGCAAGGACCATCCCGAGCGACCGCCGTTCTGGCAGGTGCGGGCGACCCGGATCATCGAGAACCAGGAGACCCATACCATCTACTACGAGGGCGCCCAGATGCTGGTCTGGGGATTCCCCGTCTTCTACATGCCGTATTTTTCCTCGCCGGACTCGACCGTCAACAAACAGACCGGCCTGCTCGCGCCGCAGATTATCTCGGGCGGAAACTTGGGCTACGGCCTGAGCCTGCCCTATTTCATCAACCTCGCGCCGAACTACGACCTGACCGTGATCCCGTCCTACCTGTCGAAGCAGGGCCTGCTCGGCGAGGTCGACTGGCGACAGAGGCTGGAGAACGGCCAGTACAGCATCAAGATGGTCGGAATCGACCAGCAGCAGCCGAACCTGTTCGCTTCTTACCCCTATGGCGCCGGCGACCAGAAATTCCGTGGGTCGATCGAGACCAAGGGCAATTTCTTCCTCAACCAGGACTGGCAGTTCGGCTGGAACGCGACCTGGCTGTCGGACAAGTTCTTCCCCAACGATTACAAGCTGCAGGGGATCGATTTCACGAACTATTATTTCCAGGACATCGTGTCCTCGGTGTACCTGCGCGGACAGTCGGACCACAGCTTCTTCGACCTCAGCGCCTACCACTTCGAAGGCACGACGGCGAACGACGACAACCGCACCCTGCCCCAGGCCGTGCCGGTGTTCGACTACAATCGGGTGTTCGCGCTGCCCGCCGACCGCACCAACGGGATCGGCGGGGCGGCGACAGTCGACGTCAACATCGCCAACATCACCCAGACCAACGCGGCGTTCCAGTCGACCAACCTGCCGACCTACGACAACGCCTACCACCTGTACAATGTCTGCGAGAAGGCGGTCGGCAACAAGTACGTCAACACCTATTTCCCCGGCGCCTGCATGCTGCGCAGCATCGCCGGCGACTATACCCGCGCGTCCGGTCAGCTCTCCTGGCAGCGCAGCTACATCGACCCGCTCGGAGAGGTCTGGAAGCCCTTCGTGTTCGCCCGCCTCGACGGCGAGGCCTCGGAGATCAACGAGTCCGGTTCGATCACCTACGCCAGCGCGCTCGGGTCGAGCACCGTCGCCAATTCGAGCCAGGCGGCGTTTTTCTCCGGGTCGAACCAGGGCGCGTTCGCCCGCGGCATGGCCGGGCTCGGGCTCGAGTACCAGTATCCGTTCGTCTCCGTGACCTCGTGGGGCTCGCAGACGATCACGCCGATCGGCCAGTTCATCGTCCGGCCGAACGAGATCGTTCCCCGGATCCAGCCGAACGAGGACGCCCAGAGCCTGGTGTTCGACGAGACCAATCTGTTCGCCTGGAACAAGTTCTCCGGCTACGACCGGATCGAGGGCGGCACCCGCTTCAACTACGGCCTGCAATACGCCGCCAATTTCGCCAACGGCGGGCGCGCCAGCGTCATCGCCGGCGAGTCGATCCAGGTCGCCGGCCAGAATTCCTACACCCTGTACGACGTCGCCAACACGGGCATGGATTCGGGCCTCGACCGGCGATTCTCCAACTTCGTCGTCGGCGAGATGATTCAGCCGACCTCGGCGCCGATTTCGCTTTTGAGCAAGCAGCAATTCGACAGCACGACCTTGCAGCTCGACCGGTTCGACGCCATCGCCAAGGCGTCGTTCGCCGGCGTTTCCGCCAGCCTCGACTACGCCCTGTACGCCGCCCAGCCGGCGCTCGGCTGGCCCTACCCGCGCGAGGGCCTGACCGGCAACGCGTCCTACAAGTTCCAGGACCGCTGGACGATCGACGGATCGCTGATCCTGGACATGTCGCGCCACTATTACGACGTCCCCGGTCAGGAGACGCCGGTGTTCTATCCGGTGGGCTACTCGCTCGGGCTCGGCTACAAAGACGAGTGCACGACCCTCACCGTGCGCTATTCGGCGGCCGTCAGCGCGCCGGCGGCGTTCACCCAATATGCCGGCGGCCCGCTCGTCACCCTGCCGACCACCCGCAGCCAGACCCTGATGTTCGAACTCGTGCTGCGCACGCTCGGCGACGTCAAGGCCAACACCGGGATCTAGCGGCCGATCGCGGGGAGCCAACGCCTCATGTCAGCAGAACGGCCGCCGCTCGCGATGACGATGGGCGATCCGGCGGGGATCGGGCCGGAACTGGCGCTCGCGGCGTGGCTCGGACGCGGGGCCGACGATCCGCCGTTCTTCGTGCTCGCTTCGCCCGGTTGGCTCGCCGACGTCGGCCGTCGCGCCGGCCTCGACGCGCCGATCGTCGAGACCACGCCCGCACGGGCGGCCGCGGACTTCGCGCGCGGGCTTCCGGTGGCGCCGCTCGAGAAGCCGGTCGCGGCCGAATCCGGGCGGTCCGACGCCGCCAACGCCGGAGCGATCCTCGAATCGATCGAGCGCGCCGTCTCCGCCGTGCGCGCCGGCGCGGCCCGCGCCGTGGTCACCAACCCGATCGCCAAGGCGACGCTCTATCAGGCCGGCTTCCGCTTTCCCGGCCACACCGAATATCTCGGCGAACTCGCCCGCGCCTGGGGCGGGCCGGCGTTTCCGGTGATGATGATCTGGTCCGAATCGCTGGCGGTGGTTCCGGTCACCATCCACGTCGCGCTCGCGCAGGTTCCGCCGCTCCTCACCCGCGACCTGATCGTCGAGACGGCGCGGGTGGTCGATCGCGATCTGAAAGCCCGCTTCGGCGTGGCGCGCCCGCGGCTCGCCGTGGCGGGCCTCAATCCCCACGCGGGCGAGGGCGGCGCCATGGGGGGCGAGGAGATCGCGATCATCGCGCCGGCGATCGCCGACTTGCGCGCCGAAGGGATCGACGCGGCCGGGCCGTTGCCCGCCGACACGATGTTCCACGCCGCGGCGCGGGCGCGCTACGACGTGGCGCTGACCATGTATCACGACCAGGGCCTGATCCCGGCCAAGACGCTCGCCTTCGACGAAGGCGTCAACGTCACGCTCGGCCTGCCGTTCGTGCGCACCTCGCCCGACCACGGCACCGCCTTCGACATTGCCGGCCGCGGCATCGCCAATCCGGCGAGCCTGATGGCGGCGCTGCGGCTCGCCGACCGGCTGACCCGATGACGCTCGCCGCCGACGGACTGCCGCCGCTGCGCGAGGTGGTGGCGCGCTGCGGCCTCGAAGCGCGCAAGTCGCTCGGCCAGAATTTCCTGTTCGACCTCAACCTGACCGGCAGGATCGCGCGCGCGGCCGGGCCGCTCGACGACGTTGTCGTGGTCGAGGTCGGCCCCGGCCCCGGCGGACTGACGCGCGCCCTGCTCGCGCATGGGGCGAAACGGGTGATCGCGATCGAGCGCGACGAGCGCGCCCTGCCGGCGCTGGCCGAGATCGGCGCGCGCTGGCCGGGCCGGCTCGAGGTGATCGCGGACGACGCGCTCGCGGTGACGCCGCAAGCGCTGGTCGCCATGGCCGGCGGGTCGCCGATCCGGATCTGCGCCAACCTGCCCTACAACATCGGCACCCGTCTGCTCGCCGGCTGGCTCGAGGCCGAGCCCTGGCCGCCGTTCTTCGACCGGCTGACCCTGATGTTCCAGCGCGAGGTCGCGCTGCGCATCGTCGCGACGCCGGCCGAGCGCGCCGATTACGGCCGGCTCGCCGTGCTCGCCGGTTGGCGGACCGAGGCGCGCATCCTGTTCGACGTTCCGCCGGCGGCGTTCACCCCCCCGCCCAAGGTGGTCTCGAGCGTGGTCGAGCTCGTGCCCCGCCCGGCCCCCGATCCCTGCGACGCCCGGCGTCTCTCGGCCGTGACGCAGGCGGCGTTCGGGCAGCGGCGCAAGATGCTGCGCCAGTCGCTCAAGGCCTTCGCCGCCCCGCGTGGCCTCGACGCGGCCGCGCTCGTCGAGGCGGCCGGCCTCGACCCGACCCGGCGCGCCGAGGAGGTCGACGTCGCCGGCTTCGTAAGGCTGGCGCGGGCGGCCGAAGCCCGGGACGCCGACGGTCGAGCCGCCTGATCGCGCGGCTCCCGGTTTCCGTCCAGAATGGCTAGACTTGCGAAACCGGCGGCGGCCGACAAGCGGGCCGATCGCGACGGCGAGGATGCGACCTTGTTCATCAACACCCCCATGGCGAGGCGGCAATGGACCGGCCTCGACGACGAACACCTGTCCAGCATCGGCTTCATCAATTTCGCCTGGAACGCGCTCGAACGGAAATTTTCCTCGCTCGTCTGGGTGACGGCGGGCCTCGACCAGGAGGTCGGCGAACTGATGATCGCCAACATGGGCAACGTCTCGCTGGTCAAGCTGTTCGGCAACCTGCTCAAGCAGGACCTGAGAATCCGGCCGGACCGGCGGCTGCACCTCCAGGCGACGCTCACCGGCGACCTGTTCGACGTCATCCGGGAGGCGCGCAACGACGTCGTGCACTGCTTCTTCTACTGCGAACCGACGACCTGGGTCGCGGGCCATTACAAGACCGCGACGCGCAAGACGGCGACCGGCGCGCCGGAGCTGCGCACGGTGGCGATGGGCAAGGCCGACATCGACGATCTTTGCCTCGCCATCGCCGAATGCATCGAATCGACCGACGACCTGCTCCTGAAGATCTGGCTGCGCCGTCGCCATTTCGCCGCCGGCCCGGACGCGCGCGGCGGCGACGAGACGCTCGCCGGCTGGGCCGGCGCCCCTTTCGACCTGAGGCGGCTGCGCGTCTACCCCAGGAAACGCGCCCGCCGCCTCGCGCCGCGCGAGGCGCCGGCTTCCGTCGAAGGCGGCCCGCCGGAGTGATCGCCGATGCCGCGCGCGCTTCTGCGCGTCTGCGCCAGGGAAACCCGCCCGCCGCTTCGCTTCGCGCGCAGCGCCGGTCTCAGCGGTCAGCCGGAGTGATTGCCGATCCGGGCGCTCCCGACCGCCGGAGAGACGCAATGCACGCCGTCCCCACGCCGAAGCGCAAGCCGAGCCCATAATGGCGGGACCTGAGCCGTGAACCCAGTCGTCCCCCGAGCCGGCGCTTCCTCCCGGCAAGCGCTTCATGCTAGGACGAGCGCCCAGCGCGCCCGTAGCTCAACTGGATAGAGCATCGGTCTTCGGAACCGAGGGTTGGGAGTTCGAACCTCTCCGGGCGCGCCAAAGCGTTTCGTCGTAACCGTCGGATATCCGTTGAGGACCCGCGATCGACCGGACCGTCGACGGCCGTCCTCCGCGAGGGCGAACAGGCTGAAGCTCCATGCCATGGACGCAAGCCGACTGGGCAGCCTTGCCGGGCCCTCGTCGAGAACCGACAGGGCGCTCAGTCAATTCCTACAGGGAATAGAACCCTCGGCGAATGGTTTGGTCGAGATGGACGATCGGGTGTGACTTGCACGCCTCGAGCGCCGCCTCCGCGTCGAAGCGACGGATGTCGTACTGACACACAATCGTCACGTCGGGATATTCGTCGAGAAGCGGATTCAGGCGCTGCTCGTACCTGTGGATCTCGGCGACGCCGGGCGTGTCGGTGAAGAACCAGTCCATCTCGCCCGTAACCAGGTGCCGGCGATGGCCGTCGGCCGCGAGCCGAATCATGATCAGCCGCATGAAGGCGATCATGAAGTCGGCGGAGAACGCCTCCTGCCGCAAATAGGATTCGCGGGCGGGGACGAGCCGCAGGAGACCGCGGTTGACCGCGTCCTGCGCGTCGATCCCCTCGTCGCGGACACGCTGAAGCAACGCCTCGCGGGTCGAGGCGTTGTGCAGGTAGGTGGTCGGCAGGCCCTTGCGATAATGGTCGAGGAAGTAGTGGCGGAACGCCTCCCACTGCTCGTCCGGGTTGCGAAAATACAGGCAGACGTGCTTGTGGCGGCCGCTTTGCGCGGCGCTCTGGACCGCCTCCATGAACGGCGCGCCTCGCTCGGCGTCCGCAGGCCCGGTCCGGCGCTGCAGAAGAAACTCGTCGAGCATATGCCGGTCGAACCGACGCTCCCCCCGCACCCCGACGCGATGGCACTCGAGCAGGCCGTCCGTGGTCCAGCGCCGGAGCGAGGTCTTGCTCACCCCCAGATATCGGGACGCCTCCTCAAGGGTCAGCATCCCCGTGCTCTCAGAAACCATGCGTCCAGTCCTTCGCCGGGTTGCCCGTGGCCGTCCTCTCCGCCGGCGTAAAGCGCGAGGGTCTTAGCCGCAATCGATTCGAGGCGCCACACATTTTCCACTCCTATCCAGACATGAGCACGCTTGACATAGTATGGATAGGTAAGATAGGTATTGGCATATCCAAGATAAGCCGTCCAAGGCGGCAAAAGATCCGGCGACGACGTCGGGCGACCAGGGAGCGAAACGTGAAAATACGAGGGAAGGAAGTGCTGATTCCCACCAGCATGGTGGGCAATTATCCCAATCCGCGCTGGTGGGACGCGTCCTGGGGCCGGCATTTTTCCGGCAACCAGGAACCGCCGGATTCGATGAACCGGGAGGCGCTCGAGGACGCCATCGGCGCGATCGCGCTTGACCAGGAAGCCGCCGGGCTCGACATCATCTCCGACGGGCGCGTACACGGCGACAATTACGCGGACGCGGCGGTCTATTACTACCTGCGCCGCCTCGGCTACGACCTCAAGGGCGGCCATCTCGGCTTCCCGATCTACAGCCGGCTCCACGCCGGGACGATCGAGCACGAGATCCGCCGTCACGGGGCGATCATGGTCGAGCAGGCCAAGGCGCTGCGCCGCGCGACGACCCGTCCGACGAAGATCCAGTACACCGGCGTGCAAGTGCTCGCGCAGTGCTCGAACGACCTCCACTACTCAAACAGCCGCGACCGCGCCCTCGCGATCGCGAAGGCCATGAACGAAGACATCCGCGAGGTCGACGCGCTCGGCATCGACTTCATTCAGCTCGATGAATTCACCTGGCCGTACTTCTATGAGGATTGGGCGATCGAGGCGTTCAACGTCGCCGTCGAGGGCGTCAAGAACGCGAAGATCATCGTTCACGTGTGCTGGGGCAACTGGGGCGGCACGCCGGCCTATTACCCCGACGATACGGCGAAGGCGGGCGAGGTCTTCGACCTGACGCGGCGCAAATCCGACGCGGCGGCGCCCTCGGCGACCCGCTCCGTGGTGCCGAAGTCCTACGAGGCCCACATCGACGTGCTCAACCTAGAGACCTGCGGCCGGCGCGAGGACGACCTCTCCGGACTCGACACGTTCAAGCAGTTCCCGCTGCCCGCCAACGTCGATTTCTGGGCCGGCGTGATCGACGTGAAAAGCACGATCACCGAGACCGCCGAGCAGGTCGCGGGGCGGATCCGCAGGCTCCTGCGGGTCATCCCGGCCGAGCGCCTCGGCGTCACCACCGACTGCGGCCTGATCCTGCTCCAGCGCTACATCGCCAAGGACAAGCTGCACGCGATGGTCGAGGGCGTGAAGCTCGTGCGCGACGAACTGACCAGGACCAAGGCCGCCTGACCCCCACGCACGCCGCAATCGGCAGCGCCGCCCGGCTCGCCCCGGGCGGCGAAGGAGGGGTCATGCCCGTCTACACGCTCAAGTGTCCGGACTGCGCCCACATGTTCCAGGGAATGGTGTTCGCCGGCGCCCGTCCGCCGCGCGAATGGGTCTGCTCGCGCTGCGGCGGCCGCAAGGCCGCGCCGGAAGCCGGATCGAGTCCCGAGCCCCACCCGTGGGAGCATTCCGAGGAGACCGGCGGGTGCCTCTGCTGCGGCCCGGTTCGATCCCCACGCGAAGCCCGCGGCGCGCCTCGCCACTACGAGAGAGGAAAAGCCCATGACGAAGCACGAGACGATTTTCAATGAACGCGGGCGGGCGCTGACGATCGAGGAATGGTCGCACCGCATCGACGCCGCGCTCGAGGCGCCGGAGGCAATCGGGCCGATCGTCAACATCAACGACGGCGACGCGCGCGAATTCGACGCGATCTTCGTTGGCGGCGGGGCGGCGGGCCGCTTCGGCTCGGCCTATCTGCGCGCCATGGGCGGCCGGCAGCTCGTCGTCGACCGCTGGCCGTTCCTCGGCGGCTCCTGCCCGCACAACGCCTGCGTCCCGCACCACGTGTTCTCGGAATGCGCGGCCGAGCTGATGCTCGCGCGCACCTTCAGCGGCCAGTTCTGGTTCCCCGACATCGCCGGCAAGACGGTGTCGATGAAGGAGATCGTCGATCTCTTCCGCCGCGGCCGCACCGGCCCGCACGCGGTGATGAACTACCAGAGCAAGGAACAGCTCGACATGGAGTTCATCCTCAACGCCGAGGCGCGCATCCTCGATCCGCACACGGTCGAGGTCGCCGGGCGGCGGTTCCACGCCCGCGCCCTGGTGCTCTGCCTCGGCGCCAGGGCGAAGGCCCTCGGCGTCCCCGGAGAAGGCCTCAAGGGCGTCTATACCTACGAGAGCCTCGTCGAGACGCTCGACTACGAACCGGGCAAGACCGCGGTCGTGATCGGCGGCGGCAAGACGGCGGTCGAATACGGCAGCTTCTTCAACGCCACCGGCCGGCGGACGATCATGCTGGTGCGCAGCGAGATCCTGAAGCTGCTGCCCGACGGCGACACGCGCCAGTACGTCGTCGACCGGATGCGCGACCAGGGCGTCGAGATCGTCGAGGGCGCGACCGTCTCGCGGATCGTCGACGACGGCCACGGCCGCGTGAGCAAGGTGGTGGCGAAGACACGGGACGGCGAACTCGAGATCGACACGGATTTCGTCTTCCTCGGCCTCGGCGAGACGCCCAACTCGGAGATGGCGGCCGCGCTCGGCGCCGAGATCGACGCGGCGACCGGCGCGGTCGTGGTCGACGAGACGCTCCAGACGTCGATCCCCGGCGTCTACGCCGTCGGCGATCTCATCGGCGCGCCGATGGAGATGTTCAAGGCGCGCAAAAGCGGGACTTACGCCGCCCGCGCGATCATGGGCGAAGCGATCTCGTATCGTCCCGCCGACTGGCCGGACTTCCTCCACACCCACTACGAGGTGAGCTGGCTCGGGCTCGGAGAGGAGGAGGCGCGCCGCCGCTATCCGAACGTCGTCACGATCCGCATGCCGCCGGTCAACCCGAACGGCCTCGACATCGGGCTGCCGGCGTCCGACCGGGTGATGCTCTACGCGATGGCGAAGCCGCGCATGTCCGGGTTCCAGAAGATCCTGTTCGACGGCGAGACCCGCCGGGTGATCGGCGCGCATCACGTCGGCTACGGCGCCCGCGACGCCTTCCAGTACCTCAACGTCATGGTCAAGCAGGGCCTGACCATCGACCAGCTCGGCGACATGGACGAGCTGTTCCTCAATCCCGACCATTTCATCCAGCTGTCGCGCCTGCGCGCCGGCCAGAAGACCCTGAGGGACCTGTGAACCGCGTCGTCGTCGTCACCGGCGCCGGCTCGGGGATCGGCCGCGCGGTCGCCCTGCGCTTCCTCGCGCTCGGCGACCGGGTGGCGGCGGTCGACCTCGGTCGCGACGGGCTCGACGCGCTCGCGCCCGACGCGGCGCCCGACCGGCTCGTCAGGCTGGCGGCCGACGTCGGCGCGGCGGACGAGGCCGAAGCCTGCCTGCGCGAGGCGGCGGCCCGCCTCGGTCCGGTCGACGTGCTGGTCAACAACGCCGGCACGTCCGGCGGCCCGCGGGCGACGACGCTGCACGAGACTCCGGTCGAGGACTTCGACCGGGTGATGGCGACCAACATCCGCGGCCCGTTCCTGCTCTGCCGCCTCGTCCTTCCCACGATGGTCGAGCGTCGGGCGGGCGTGATCGTCAACATCGCGTCGGTCGCGGGGATGGCCGCCTTTCCCGGGCGCTCCGCCTATTCGGCGTCGAAAGGCGCCCTGATCAGCCTCACGCGCTCGATCGCGGTCGACTACGCGCGCTTCGGGGTGCGCGCGGTCGCGCTGTGCCCGGGCATGATCGCGACGCCGTTCACGCAGTGGCGGCTCGACGACCCGAAGCTGCGCGCCGAGGTGGTGGCGCGCATTCCGCAGGCCGAGGTCGGCACGGTCGCGCAGGCCGCCGCCGCCGTGACGTTCCTGGCGAGCGACGAGGCTTCCTATTTCAACGGCGCGCCGCTGCCCATGGACGGGGGCTATCTCGCCCTCTGAGCCCCGCGCCGCAACGAAACATCCCAACAAGAGAGGACACGACGCCATGTCGGATCGGCTGGAGAACGAACGGATTGCGATCACGGGAGGCGCCGCGGGCATCGGGCTCGCGATCGCCAGGGCCGCCGTGCGCGAGGGGGCGCGAGTCGCGCTGATCGACCTCGACGGCGGCCAGGCTGCGCGGTCGGCGGCGGAACTCGGCGGAAAGGGCGTCGCCGCCGGTCTCGCCGGCGACGTGACGAAGGCCTCCGACATCGAACGCGCCATCGTCGCCGCCGAGGAGGCGATCGGCCCGCTGACCGGTCTCGTCAACAACGCCGGCATCGCCGGATTCGGCTCGGTCCACGACGCCGATCCGGCGGCGTGGGAGCGCGTCATGGCGGTCAACGTGACGGGCACGTTCCTCGCCTCGAGGGCCGCGCTTCCGGGCATGCTGAAACGCGGCAAGGGGTCGATCGTCAATTTCGGCTCGGTGGCGGGTCTCGTCGGCATCCCGACGATGGCCGCCTATTGCGCGGCCAAGGGCGCGGTCGTGAACCTGACGCGACAGATGGCGGCCGACTATTCCGGCAAGGGCGTCCGCGTCAACGCGGTCTGCCCCGGCACCGTCGCCTCCACCGCCATGGGCCAGCAATTGCTCGGGAGCGACGCGAATCCGGAGCTGCTCGCCCGAAGGCTCGCCAAGTACCCGATCGGCCGCTTCGGAACGCCTGAGGACATCGCCGAAGCCGTGATCTTCCTGCTCAGCAGCCAGGCCGCGTTCGTGTCCGGGGCGGCCTTCGCCGTCGACGGCGGGATGACCGCGATATGAGCGCGCGACCGGGCAAGGCGGCGGACAGGCACGAGACGTCGAGCCTGCGCTTTGCCGCCGACAAGCGCCGCACCGTCGACGAGCTCGCCGCCATGG
>CAMFKX010000073.1 GCA_945957375.1 uncultured Roseiarcus sp. | reverse complement strand
CTCGTCGCCGGCGGCGGCGCCCTCGAGCCGATCCGCGGGGACACGGATCCAGAAGCGGCTGCCGCGGTCAGGCGCGCTGTCCACTCCAACGTCACCGCCCATAGCGATCGCCAGGCTGCGGACGATGGCAAGGCCGAGGCCGGTGCCGCCGAACTGCCGTGTATTCGAGGCGTCGACCTGATGAAACGGCTGAAAGATCAGGCTCAACTGCGCCTCGGGGACCCCGATGCCGCTGTCGGTGACGGCGAACTCGAGCATCCGCCGGGGCCCGGCCGCCTCGATCTCCCGGCCCTCGATCACGATCGATCCCTGCGCGGTGAACTTGATCGCGTTCGCCGTCAGATTCGAAACAATCTGCCTCAGCCGGGACGCGTCGGCGCGATAGGTCGCGTCCGTCTCGCCTCGCCAGATCGTCTCGATCCGGAGCCCTTTCGAACGGATCGCTTCGTCGAACAAGGCGGCGATTTCCTGGATCAGGCGTCGCGGGCGGAAAGCCACCGGACGCAGGTCGATCTTGCCGGCCTCGACCTTCGAGAGGTCGAGAATGTCGTCGAGCAGAGTCAGCAGCGTCTGTCCCGAGCCGAGGATGGTCCTCGCGTAGTCTTCGACTTCACCCTCCTTCAGGCCCGGGATCAGCAGAAGCTGAGCCATGCCGAGGACGCCGTTCAAGGGCGTGCGGATCTCGTGCGACATGGTGGCGAGGAAGCGGCTCTTGGACAGGTTGGCGGCCTCCGCGGCCTCCTTGGCGCGGAGCAACTCCACCTCCGCGCGCTTGGATTCGCGAATGTCCTGACCCAGGCCGATCAGATAGTTCGCGCCGCCATATTGGACCCAGCGTCCGGTCAGAAAGAACGGCGCCCTCTCCTCGTTCTTCAGGATCAGCGTGGTCTCGAGCGAGGTGTCGCCGCCGGCGAACGAGGCCGCGACCTTCTGCATGGTCACAAGCTTGCTGTCCTCGTCGACGAAAGACATGACGGGAATTCCAAGCAACTCCTCGCTCGTGAGTCCCGACACGACTTCAAGGTATCGATTCCAGCGGACCAGACACAGGTTGCGGTCGATGACGTAAAACAGTCCGGGAAGGCTGTTGATGATATTTTCGGTGAAGCGATGTTCTTCCTCGAGAGCGGCGAGATCGGCCTTTCTCTTCTGAATTTCTTCTTCGAGACGCCGGTTGGCGTCGGCCAATGCGGTCGTGCGCGCCTCAACTTTCTGCTCGAGCGCAAGGCTGAACGCCTGCAGCGACTGCAACGTCTGTGCCTGTTCCTCGGTTCGGGCGCTCAGTTCCTGGTTGGCCGCGGCGAGGCGCTCGCTCTGACGCTCGAGCGCCTCGCGCAGTTTCTGGTTTTCCAGCGCGGTGCGCGCCGCCTCCGACAGGCCGCGGCCGAACACCAGCGCCGAAACCGACGCATTGGTCTGTCGACTGCCGCCGTCGTCAGAGAGGCCCGCCTCGCCGAAGCTGGCGAACCCGACGAGCGGGACGCCTCGCAGCATCGCGCGCATCGCCTCGATTTCCCGCCGGGCGCCTTCCTCGTTTAACCGCTCCCGGAGGGCGCAATGGTGAACGATCGCCACCGCCGGATCGGAGATTCCGCCGCGCAACATGGCCTTGACGATCGCGTCCGGCCCGGCCTCGCCAAATCCGGGCTCGTGCGGGCTCATCGGGGTCAGGCGCGCGCCGATCGACAGGGGCTGGGCGAAGCGCACGCCGCCGCGGGCGGTGGCGTAGTTCGCCACGTTGATTCTGAAATGGCCGAGCGCATCCGCCGTGCCGAAGGCGCGTCGGGTCGCCATCGTGATGTGCCGACCGGCGAAGGGGCCGTCGTAACCGAGCATCTCCGCCAGGACGTCGGCGGCCGGGCGACCGTCGAGTTCGAGCGCCTCGTGGTCGTCCACCGCGGTCACCGCAGCGCCGGCGTCCTCGGGGATGAAGCCGTGCGACAGCGCGATGCCGAACTGCAGCCGGGTTTCGAACAGCGCCAGCAGCACGCCGTCGGGATGGACCTGGCCATCCGCCAGAACGGCGTTGCCCTCCATGCGCCAGTCGTCGGCGGTCGAGGCGCCGATCAGCGGAATGCGCCCGAGCGTGACGCTCTTGATACGCTCCAGAATCTCGTAACTGTAGGAACTGGTGGCGCGGGTGCTGCCGGGCGAGAACAGCATGCCGAAGTGGGATACGCCAGCGCGGCGAAACTCGCGCATCCGGGCCGCGCCGCACGCGAGCACCGGGGCAAGATCGGGCGACTGCAGCACCGCGTCGGTCGCGCGTCGCCAGTCGGCGGAGGCCGCGCCGGCGACCGCGTGGCGCACCGACAGGTAGGGAGAGGCGAGAACCGTGACCAGAACGCCGCCCTTGTCGACTTCGCCTGCGATTTCGCCCGCGGTTGTGGCTCCGATCAGGGGCGCATGCGGAATCACGCTGCGAATGCCGCGAAGAACAGCCGGCAGGTCGTGCGCGACCGAGGCGTAGACGATCACGACCGAGGGCGAATGGCGCGCCAGCGTGGCGATCGCGTCGGACGCCGCGCCGGCGCCGACCTCATAGGCCGCGCCCGTCGACCGCCGCCCGAATCCGACCTCCACATGACTTTCGTCGGGCATCATGTCAGGGCGTTCTTTGACCGGCGTCCAAGCCCCCGGAGAAGCGCTCCGGCGGAGGCCGGGCGGAAGGAGTAACGCTCCCGGTCGGGCTTGTCATCCGCGATGCGAAGCGGTCCTGCCCGCCTTTGGAACAAGGCGCAGCCGTCGCGGCTCACGTCTCCGGCGCGGGGATAAACTCGTCGTTGTCGTCGGGCGGCAGGTCGAAGCGGCCGCGGCCCCAGTCGGCCTTGCGCCACGCCTCCTGCGCGGCCTGGATCCGGTCTCGGCTCGAGGCGACGAAGTTCCACCACAGATAGCGCGGTCCGAGGCTGGTCCCGCCGAGCAGGATCAAGCGGGCGCCGTGCTCGCCGCCCGCGACCGCGATCCGGTCTCCGGGCCGGAACACCAGCATCCGCCCCGCAGGGAAATCTTGCCCCGCGACGGAGACCGATCCCTCCACCACATAGAGGCCGCGCTCCTCGTGGCCGTCGGGCAGCGGCGCTCGCGCGCCGGGCTTCAGCGCGAGGTCCGCATAGAAGAGATCGGAATACACCTTCGCTGGCGCGGTCTCGCCGTAGGCCGAGCCGAGGATGAGGCGCAGGCTCGCGCCGGCGTCATCCAGCTCCGGCAGGTCGTGACGGGCGTGATGGGAGAAGCTCGGCGGGTCGTCCTCGTGCGCCGCGGGCAGGGCGACCCAGGTCTGGATGCCGAACACTTCGTGCGGCGCAGCGCGGACCTCGGCGCGCGTGCGCTCGGAATGGGTGATGCCGCGGCCGGCGACCATCCAGTTGACGGCGCCGGGATGAATGAGCTGGTTCGTGCCGAGGCTGTCGCGATGCTGGATTTCGCCGCGATAGAGGTAGGTGACGGTGGCGAGCCCGATATGCGGGTGGGGGCGCACGTCGATCCCGCCGGAGAGAAATTCGGCTGGCCCCATCTGGTCGAAGAACACGAACGGGCCGACCATCCGGCGCCCGGGCGCCGGCAGGACGCGCAGCACCTCGAAGCCGCCGATGTCGCGGGGCCGCGGCGCGATGGTCGTCTCGATCGACTCGGGGCCCGCGACGGACGCCGGATCGAAGTCGGCATTCCAACTCATGGCGGCTCCTCGCGCCGTTCACACCGGAGCGGACGATAGCCCACGTTCGGCGGACTGTCGCCTCCTCCTCAGTTCATGCCGAGCGCCGCGAGATAGAGGTCGAGGATCGTCTCCTCCTCAATCCGCTTGTCGCGGTCGAGCCGGCGGATCGAGATGATCTTGCGCATGATCTTGACGTCGAACCCGTTGCCCTTGGCCTCGCCGTAGACGTCCTTGATGTCGTCGGAAAGCGCCTTCTTCTCCTCCTCGAGGCGCTCGATGCGCTCGATGAAGGCGCGCAGATGGCCGGCGTTGACCTCCTCGGTCCCGGTCGTGATGTCGTCTCTTTTCGCCGGCTCGGCCATGAAACTTCTCTTCAGGATTGGCTTGGAAGCGGGCGAGGTGGCGCCAAACCCGGGTCGCCGTCAAGGCCGCGGGGCGTCGCCTGTGGACGAAAGGCGGCGAAGCGTGACCACCCTTTCCGGGAATGGCGCCGACGCGTCGATCAGCGTCCCGGCCTCGCGCGGCTCCCCCAATCCTTCGGCGCGCGGGCGGCGGGGTCGGCGACGATCGGCGCGAGCAGCCGGGCGAGACGGTCGGCCCAGGCCTCGGCGCCGGCGTCGTCCGCGATCAGATCCTGCCGGACCTCGATGAGCGCGTTGGCGAGGCCGCGGGCGGTTGCGACCGCGTCGATCGTGTCGCCGGCGAGCCCGCCGTCGTAGGGCTCGTTGTCGCCGATCCCATCGACGTGCAGGTCGGGCTCCGCGGCGAGCGCCCTGAGCAGCGGTCCGGGCAGGCGGTCGTCGAGATCCCACAGCACGCCGACCTTCCACCGCCGCTGCGCGCCGCGCCAGACCGGCGTGAAGGAATGAACGGCGACCACCGCCGGCGGCTCGCCGGTCGCCAGCATCGCCTCGACGGTGGCGGTGATCGTCTCGCGGTAGGGCGCCCAGTAGCGCTCGCGCCGAAGGGCGATCTCCGCCGCGTCGGCGCGCGCATTGCCGGGCACGACCGCGCCGTCGGAATAGCGCATGACCAGGGTGGGGTCGTCGGCGCCGCGGTTCGGGTCGATCAGCAGGCGCGAGAAGGTCGAGAGCACGGCGGGCGCCTCGAGCCGCTTCGCCAGCGCTCGCGTCAGCGCCGCGGCGCCGATGTCCCAGGCGATGTGGCGTTCGAGCGCCGCCGCCGGCAGGCCGAGCGCGCCGTATCCCGGCGGCAGGGCGTTGGAGGCGTGGTCGCAGACGATGAGCACGCCTGCGTCGAGGCGGCCGGCTACCGTCTCGACGGGGACGAAGCCGGTCTCGTCGGGTTCGGGGGCGATTCGCGGGGTACGATCCATGGCCGATGCTTGCCGGGCGGTTGAGGCGAGACTATGGACGAAAAGCCCGTTCCGGGTCCCGTTGTCCACCGCCCGCGAACGGATATCCCCAATCGATGACAGCGCAATCCGCCACGGCCAGGGTCGACCGGTTCGCCCCTTTCGCCGCCCTCGTCGCGGGCGCCGTCGCGATGGGGATTTCGCCGATCTTCGTTCGCCTCGCCGACGTCGGCCCCTTCACCAGCGCCTTCTGGCGTGTTGGGCTCGCGCTGCCGCTGCTCTATGCCTGGACCAGGATCGCCGACGGGCCGGAACGGAAGGCCGCGCGCTTCACCAAGCCCGCAATCCTCGCCGGGCTCGCCTTCGCCGGCGACCTGTTCTTCTGGCATCTGGCGATCGTCCACACCAGCGTCGCCAACGCGACGTTCTTCGCCACCTGCGCGCCGATCTGGGTGGTGCTGTTCGGCTGGCTGCTGTTCGGCGAGCGTGTGAAGGCGAATGTGCTCGCAGGGCTTGCGCTCTGCCTCGCGGGCGGCGCGGCGCTGCTCGCCCAGAGTTTTCAGCTCAAGCCCGCCGGCGCCGTCGGCGACCTCTTCGGCGTCGCGACCGGCGTGTTCTTCGGGCTCTATTTTCTCGCCGTTCAGGCGGCCCGGAAATCCGTCTCGGCCGCGCGGCTGACCTTCGAGGCGAGCGTCGTCACCGCCGCGATCCTGTTCGTCGTGGCGGTCGTCGCCGAACATGCGATGTGGCCCGCGACCCTCGGCGGGCTGGCCGCGCTGCTCGCCATGGCCTGGATTAGCCATACCGGCGGGCAGGGGTTGCTTTCGATCGCGCTCGGCCGCCTGCCGGCGGCCTTCTCGTCGCTCGTCATCTTCCTCGAGGCGATCGCGGCGGCGGGCTTCGGCTGGGCGATCCTCGGCGAGCCGGTCAGCGCCATGCAGGCGCTCGGCGGGATCGCGATTCTGCTGGGAATTTGGGTGGCGCGGCCGCGATAACGCTGGCGGCCATTGTTTTGGTTCGCCACCAAGGACACAAAGGTCACGAAGTCTTCGTGCCCTTCGTGTTCTTTGTGGTATTCGTCGGCCAAGGGTAGCCGAAGAATGCCGCCGGCAATCCTTGATCGTCGCGGCCGCCGACAAGGCCGACGCCGATCTCGGCGCGCCTTCCTTGACTCTACGCCCCCCGATGTCGGCGACGAGCGCCGACCCTGAGGCGCGGCGATACGCCGTCCCTCAGCGCGTTCCATCATCCGCCGGCAGCCCCAGCGTGCGGCCCGGATAGCCGGCCGCGTCGCAATAGAGCGTGTCGCCGACTTTCTGGTACGTCACCACGGTCGCATTGCCGTTCTCGTCCGGCGGCGAGCGACGGACGCCCGAAGTCGCTTCCGGCATGGCGCCGTTCGTCAGCGCTTCGGTCAGCACGCGCCCGACCAGCTTGCCCCTGTCCCTGATGTCAAGGTCGAGCAGGCGGTCGATGGTCATGCCGATGTCGGCGTTGCTGGCTGGGGCCGGGTCGACGAATCCTTGCCGGAAGCTCGGCCCGATCGCGCCCATGATGTTCCGCGTGTCGGCTCGCGAGAAGCTGCCGTGCATGCCCTGGCCCTGCTGCAGGCCGGTGTCGGCGACCTCGACCCCGCAGGTGGTCGGATCGGCGCAGCCGAGCGCAAAGGAGCGGAAATTGACCACGATCGCCGGAAGCGGCGTCACAGCGGTCCCTTTCAGCGCGATTGCGGACAGCGGCAGCGTTCCCGGGATGGCGCCGAGGTCGTCGTCGACGAAAAGCCCGCTGACGTAGTCCTGCGCCGAGAGCAGATGCACGATCTTCGCGGCGAGCGCCTTGTCGGCCTTGGGCAGGTAGACGAGATCGGATCCGCCGTTGGCCGCGACGACCACATCGGGGCTTGCCGGGTCGGCGCCGATCAGGCCGTTGCCGCGCGACGGGAAGGCGTCGGCCGCGACCGGCGCAGCCTTCTTGTCCGGGTCGAACAGCGGCAGGCCGAGGCCATGGGCGAGGTCGATCGCGAGGAACCCAGGCGGAAGCTGATGCGCCGTGACGCCTTTGAACGCCTGCGTCGCGGCGAAGCTGGTCGCGCTCTCCTTCGAGATGGTCGAGAATCCGTGGTCGGAGGTGAGGATGACGTCGGTGTCGCCGTCGAGCCCCTCGGCCTTCAGCGCCGCGAGGATCTTGGCGAGGTTGTCATCGGCGTTGCGGATCGAGGCGACCGAGGTCGGCCCGTTGATGCCGGGAACGAGACGGCCGAGGCTGTCGCCCTGATTGTGCTGGGTGCCGTCGGGGTCGCGCGACCAGTAGACCAGCACGAACGGCGTGTTGCGCGCCTTGAACAGCGGCAGCACCGCCTTGGTCGCGACGTCGGCGAACCAGGCCTGCTGATCCGCGTTGGCGACCGTCGTCCCGGGATCGACATTCGTGCCTGCCTTGCCGTTGTCGCCGCGCGAAGGCGCCTGGACGGGCAGGCCGGCCGCGGCGAACTGCGCCTTGACCTCGTCCGACAGCGGCACGCCGCTCGCCTTGCCGGTGCTGTCGTCGACGACGACCGTCTTCTGTCCGGTGCGCTCGGTGTGATCCATGATCAGCGCCGGGCCGAGCTTGCCGATCGCAGCGGTCGAGTAGTTCTTGCCGCGCGCGGCCTTAAGGATCGTCTCCTCGTCCAGATAGTCGCCGGCGAAATGCGCGTCGACGTCTCCGAGCACCGGGTCGCTCTCAAGGAAGGGCGTCAGGCTGTCGCCCGCGCCGGGAACCGGAAAGCCGGCGTAGATGGTGTTGGAGAAGTCCCCGTTGTCGCCGGGCATGTGGCCGGTCGCCATGGCGGCGGCGTTGGCGGTGGTGAAGGTGGGAAATATCGAGTGCGAGTTGGCGAAGCTGACGCCGTGATTCAGTAAGGCGCGCATCGTGGGAGCGGTCTTGTCGTCGACCATGCCCGGGCGGAGCCCGTCGGCGACGAACAGGACGACGTTGTGCGGACGTTGCTGCGCGTGAACGGGCGCAGTCGCCACCGACGCCAACAGCGCCAGAACGATCGATCGCAAGCGGACCTCCTCATCTGAACACGAGCGGTTCATGCGGAGGTTTGTGTGACGCCCTGACGACACCCGCCCGCGGAGAGACGGCTATCGCGCGAACTCTATCCAATCAATCGCCTCCGGGAGCCGTCCGGGGCTTCGAACATCTGTTGTTCGCGGGCGACGCCCTGCGAGGCCCGTTCCCCGCGCGCGCGGCCCATGCTAACGAGCGCGGCATGACCGAACGCATCGAACGTCGCTTTCAGCGTCTGGCCGCCGACGGGCGGCCCGGCCTCGTCACCTTCGTCATGGCGGGAGACCCGGACCCGGGGACCTCGCTCGCGATTCTCAAGGCGCTGCCCGCGGCCGGGGCGGACGTGATCGAGATCGGCATGCCGTTCACCGATCCGATGGCTGATGGCCCCGCGATTCAGGCTGCCGGCCTGAGGGCGCTGAAGGCCGGGCAGACTTTACGCGCGACGCTGAAGATGGTCGCGGCGTTTCGCGCCGAGAACGCCGACACCCCGCTGATCCTGATGGGCTATTACAACCCGATCTATTCCTACGGCGTCGAGCCGTTCTTGCGCGACGCGAAGGCCGCCGGCGTCGACGGGCTGATCGTGGTCGATCTGCCGCCCGAGGAGGACGACGAACTCTGCCTGCCGGCGATGCGCGCTGGGCTCTCGTTCATTCGCCTCGCGACGCCGACCACCGACGACGCCCGCCTGCCCGCCGTGCTTTCGAACACCTCGGGCTTCGTCTATTACGTTTCGATCACGGGCGTCACCGGCTCGGCGACGCCCGACCCGTCGGCGGTCGGCGCCGCCGTCGCCCGGATCAAGCGCCACACGGACCTGCCGGTCGCGGTCGGCTTCGGCGTCCGGGACGCCGCGAGCGCCGCTGCGATCGGCTCGGCCGCCAACGCGGTCGTGGTCGGCTCGGCTCTCGTCGAGGCGGTGCGCATGTCGCTTGCCGACGGCAAGGCGACCGAGGCGACCGTCCCGGCGGTCGGCGGGCTGGTCGAGACGCTCGCGGGCGCCTGCGCGGGCGTGCGCGGCGCAGCGTGACGGCGTCATCGCGGAGGACGGCTGAATCATGAACTGGATCGCCAATGTCGTGCCGCCGAAGATCCGCTCGCTGCTTCGGCGCGACACCCCGGAAAATCTCTGGGTCAAGTGTCCCGAGAGCGGGCAGCTTGTCTTCCACAAGGACCTCGAAGCCAACCTCATGGTGGTTCCGGGCTCCGGCTACCACATGCCGATCGGGGCCAAGGCGCGGCTCGCGGCGCTGTTTGACGACGGCGCCTACGAAACGCTGCCTTCGCCGGAGGTGCCGGCCGATCCGCTGAAGTTCCGCGACGTCAAGCGTTACGTCGACAGGATCAAGGAGAACCGCGCCAAGACCGGAGCCTACGACGCGGTCACGCTCGCCCACGGATCCCTCGAAGGCCACGCCGTCACCGTCGCGGTGCAAGACTTCGCCTTCCAGGGCGGCAGTCTCGGCATGGCTGCAGGCGAGGCGATCATCGCCGGTCTGACCGCGGCCGTCGACCGTCGCACCCCGTTCATCATTTTCACCGCTTCGGGCGGCGCGCGCATGCAGGAAGGCATGTTCGCGCTGATGCAGATGCCGCGCACGACCGTCGCGGTGCGCAGGCTGCGCGCCGCGCGGCTGCCCTATATCGTCGTCTTCACCAACCCGACCACCGGCGGCGTCACCGCTTCCTACGCGATGCTCGGCGACATTCACATCGCCGAGCCCGGCGCGGTGGTCGGCTTCGCCGGCGCCCGGGTGATCGAGCAGACGATCCGCGAACGCCTTCCCGAAGGCTTCCAGCGGGCCGAATATCTCAAGGCGCACGGCATGGTCGACATGGTCGTTCCGCGGACGCAGCAGCGCGCCACCCTGGCGCGGCTCTGCCGGCTCTTGACCCGCGAGGCGCCCCCGGCGCCGAAGCCGGAGATCGCGCCGGCGGCGGCGTAACCGGGACGACGCCGATGCTGTTCGCCGCCAGCGGTCTGATCGGAACGCCGGTGGCGGCGCGCGACGGGCGCATCGGCGTCGTCGCCGAATTCCTGCTCGACGGACCACGGTGGCGTGTTCGCTGGCTGGTCGTCGACCCCGGCCGCAGGCTGCCGGGGCGAAAGGTCCTGATCCATCGATCGGCCATGCTTCCAATCCAATTGCCGGAGCGGCCCGCGATCCCGATGTTCAGCGTGAGCGGCGAATCGATGAAAGTCGCGGTCGACCTGAGCCTGCGCCAGATCGAGGCGAGCCCGGAGGCGCCGGTCGAGGCGCCCGTCACCCGGGATCTCGAGCGCCGGATTTGCGAGCATTACGGCTGGGACCCTTTCGACAGCGCGCCGCCGGACGCCGGATGGGGCGGCGCCGTCGCGCTCAAGGGCTTCGTCGCCGAAGGGTTGGACGGGGCGATCGGGACGGTCGAGAACGCGCTGATCGACGACCGCAACTGGAGCCTTGGCTATTTTCTGGTCGCGACGGGAGGCTGGCTCTCCGGACGCACGGTCCAGATTCCGGCCGAGGCCGCGACCGGGATCGAGTGGCCAGCTCGCGTCGCGCGTTTTTCGGTGACGCGCGAGCGCGCCCGTTCCGCCCCGGTCTGGGATCCCCTCGCCATGGTCGACGCTATCGCCGAGGCGAGCGTGCGCCGCCACTTCGGTGCGCCCTAGCGGGTGCGGTTCGGAGGCGGGGACTTTCCCCGCCCGACGCCGAGACGTTCTCCGTCGACCGACCAAGCGTCGGCCGCGGGGATTGTTCCC
Organism: uncultured Roseiarcus sp.; assembly: GCA_945957375.1. Lineage (GTDB taxonomy): Bacteria > Pseudomonadota > Alphaproteobacteria > Rhizobiales > Beijerinckiaceae > Roseiarcus. Next base: position 9,442 of record CAMFKX010000073.1, on the reverse strand, counting down.
TACCTGTTCCACCACAAGTTTGTGGAATTGCGTTCCTCCGCGTCAGAATCGATTTTGCCTCCGACGAGACGTGGATAAAGCCGGAGGCGTTATGAACATCGCTCAGGTGAACTTGCTTTCCCCCGATGTCCCTGCAGGCGGCGCCGGCGCCATGGCGCTGGCCGATCACGAAATGCTCGAGATTGTGTTTTTCCGCGCCGTGCCGCGCCGAAACGTCAGACGGCTGGCCAAGGATGCGATGGCCCGTTTCGGCTCTTTCGCCGACGTCGTGGCGGCGTCGCCGCAGCGGTTGAACGAGGTCGAGGGGATGACCTCCGACGCGATCGCGCAGCTGAAATTTGTCGAGGCCGCCGTGCACCGCTTCACCCGGGGCGCCGTGAAGAAGCGCCTGCCGCTCGGGTCGTGGAGCGAGGTCGTGGACTACTGCCGGGTGGTGATGGCCTTCGAACACCGCGAGACATTCCGGGTCCTGTTCCTCGACAAGAGGAACTGCCTCATCGCCGACGAAGTTCAGGGCGTCGGCACAGTGGACGAAGCGCCCATTTATCCGCGCGAGGTGATCCGCCGCGCGCTCGAATTGGCGGCGACGGCGATCGTCCTCGTCCACAACCATCCGTCCGGGGATCCGACGCCGTCGCCGCAAGACGTCAGGGTGACGCTCGACATTATCGCGATCGCCAATCCGCTCGGCATGGCGGTTCACGACCACATCATCGTCAGCCGTGAAGGCCACGCCTCGCTCAGGCATCTGCAATTGATCTAGTTCGAGGCGCTACGCCAGGCCAGGCGCGCGCCTGACCTGGCCGCTGTTCGGCGTGGCGCCTCTCGCCGCGTTGCGCCGCAGGAGCGCGCGCTGCTGCGGCCGGCGCCCTCTTAACCATGGGCTTCCCGATTCCACGACAAAAACGTGCATATCATCCCGCTCTCCGCCATATTAGAACAAACAAAGAACATTCTGTTCAAAGCGTAGGGGAGTGGATCATGATACGCCTCATCGAAGCCTCATATTCGCGTTTCTTCGCTCGCGAAATGGAGGCGATGTTCCGCAGCAGAGCCGAGACCTTTTCCAGGCGGCTCGGCTGGGACGTCGACGTCCAGGACGGCTTCGAGCGCGACGGGTTCGATCGTCTCAATCCGCTCTATCTGGTCTCGGTCGATCCGGAGACGGGCGAATATTGGGGTTCGCTGCGTCTGTTGCCGACGACCGGACCGAACATGCTGCGGGACGTGTTTCCCCAGCTGCTCGGCGATCACGAAGTCGTCGCCGATCCGACGATCTGGGAAAGCTCGCGTATCTGCGTGGAGGCTTGCGGCGCCCAGCCCGAACGGATGAGCGGCGGGATCAATTTCGCGCTATGCGAATTGCTGCTTGGGATTGGCGAGGTCGGAATTCTGGCCGGTCTGACCCGGATCGTCTCGGTCTTCGACGCGCGTATGTTCCGCATCCTCAAGGCCACGGGCTGCAACCCGAAGATCATCGGCAAGCCGCAGCGGGTCGGCGAGGTCATGTGCTACGCGGCGCTGTTCGACGTCGGGCCGGAGCATCTGAAGCGGGGCCGGCGGGTTCTCGGGTTCGGCCACTCCGTCCTCGCGCCCGGCGCCTACGACTGGGTGGCGAAAGCCGGTGAGAAGACCCTCGGCCGCAGGCTCGACGTCATCCGATACGACTACGCGCTCGGCGGTGGCCTTCCGACAAAACCCCCGCGCGTCGCTCCCTCCGCCGAAATGACTCCTTAGGCACGCGCCGGCGCCGTTCGAGCGCTCTCTCGCACTTCTTTCACTCCAGAGCGCGGGCGTCCAAAATAACAGTGTTGACAGGCCAAAAGCGGCGCCGGACAACCTAAGCTGCGAAGCTCAGAAGCGCGAGGGACGCGAGCCCGCTATTCGCGGTCGAACGATCGAGGTCTTCGATGCCGAATACGCTCACGCCGAACCTGGACTTCGAGGCCGCGTGCCAGGCCTTGGCCGGCATTATCCTCGAGCGCGCCCCGAACAATCTGGTCGGCGCGTTGATGGACATTCGACCTTTGCTTGGAATAACGCACATTAGTTACCTTCGATTTCAGATAAATCGAAGCGAAGAGGCCTCTCTTCTGACGGCGTTGAGCACCTATTCCCAGGAGTGGCAGATACGCTACTTCACCCGCCGCTATCACGAGGTCGATCCCCTGTTTTCGGCCTGTCTCACGGCGACGTCGCCGTTTGATTGGCGCTCGGTGCGCGACGCCACTCAGCAATCGGCGGCGTTCTTCGCCGACGCCGCCGCACATGGCGTGGGCATCAACGGCGTGAGCATTCCCGTTCGCCAAAGGGCGCCCGGGATCGGGATGGTGTCCTTCAACAGCGATCTGCCGGACGACGAGTGGGACGCATTCAGGCAACGTCACATGGCGAAGCTCGAAGTCGTCGCCTGCCTGGTCGACGGCGCGGCGGGCGTCAACGCCAAGCTGGCGGCGAAGGCCGTCGACCTGTCGAAGCGAGAGCACCAGACCTTGATCTGGGCCGCCCGGGGAAAGACGAGCCACGAAATCGCCGAGATCATGGACATCTCCTACGCGAGCGTGAGAAGTTACCAGGACGCTGCCCGGCGCAAGCTCGCCTGCCGGAACGTAACCCACGCCGTCGCCACAGCCCTTGCGACCGCCCTGATCCATCCCCTCGCGATCAGGGGACGCGATCCGAGCGCCTATTCCGGAAAGGTCGAGCCGCAAGAGAAAGCGTCGCGCCGCCGCGCGACGTCGAGGCCCGCCGTTCCGCGCGCGTCCGAGGGGTAATCGTACGCGGCGACAAAACCTTGCGACGTCTCTCGTCCAGAAAATTCGGAAATTCAGCTTATTTCGACAACACAGAGAGGAAAGTCAGATGACATCGAGCCGGGATGTGGTTGAGGTCCTGCGGCAACGGCGGGCGCGCACGGAGGCGGATCTTCGATCGTTTCGCACGCGTCTCAGCGTCGCGCGGGCGGAACTCGACGCGCTCGACGCCGCCATCGACCTTCTCGCCGCCGATCCGCTGGAGGGCGCTCGCGAGGGAGGCGGACGCAACGCCGACGAAGCCGGGGCCGCCGCGGCTTAACTATAACACATTATAGGAGAGGAAAATCCTGGCGTTGGCGGCGTAAATGTTCTATCTTTGTTCTCATCAACGCCGATCCCGTCTCTCTCGGAAAGGGCCTGATGATGACGAATGGAATCGAGCGCTCGGCGCGCTCTCCGCTTCCCCCGGGCGCACGTCAATGGTCGCCCGCGGATTTCCGGCCAACCCGGCGCGCGCTCCCGCGGCGAACCGGGCCGGACCCCGGCTGCGCCGCCGAAAGCCGGGCAAGTCCCGCCCCGACGCAACCCCGGCCTTTCGCGGCCTGGTCGGACCATCCGCTGCGCTGTCCGAGCTGTCGCGGGCCCTTGCGCGAAACCGACGCCGGCTTCGACTGCGACGACGGCGGGTGCGCCGCCCGTCTGCCGCTGCGTGACGGCGTCCTCGTCGTCCGCGACTCGATGACTGGCGACAACAGGATCGCCGCCGATTTCTACGACAGCGAACTCTGGCCCAAGCTCAAGGTCTGGGACAGCCTGTTCTGGCTGGTCAACGGCGGCCAGAAACGGGCGCGCGAGGTCGTGCTGAGCCGGCTGCCGAGAGCCCGCAACCTGCGTCTGCTCGACGTCGCCATTGGCGACGGCGCCTATACCGGATGGCTGCCCGAGGACTGGTCGGTCGTCGGGGTGGACATCTCCGCCGCGCAGCTTGCCGCATGCCGGCGACGCAACGCCGGCCGCGACCTCGCGCTGCTGCTCGGCGAAGCCGAAGATCTGCCGCTCTGCGATCGCGCGTTCGACGCGGTGCTCAGCAACGGCGGCTTCAACCATTTCGACGATCCCGAGAAGGCGCTGAGCGAGATGGTCCGGGTGGCGAAACCCGGCGCGCCGATCGTGATCGCCGACGAGCGGCCGGACTTCCTCAACATCGGCCATCGCCTCGGTCTCCCGGCGCTGGACCGTTGGATCGCCTCGCGCGTCATGAGCATGGGCGACGATTTCGCCGGCCTGGTCGAACGCCACCGCGAGATCGACATCGCCGCCATCGGCCGGCGCGTTCTCAAGAATTGCGAATACCAGGTGATCTGGCGCGGGCTCGGCTATCTGATGGTCGGCGAGGCGCCGTAGCGAGCCGATCTCGGGCGTCGGCGTCGACGCGATCGTCGATGCGTCGGCCGCGCTCAGCCCGAGCGGCGACAGGTCACGCCGCCCCGACCAACTCTCCCGCCAGCGCCCTGTCGATCAGCGCGCGGGTCTCGGCGAGGCCGTAGAGAGCGATGAACGAGCCGAGGCGCGGCCCGCGCGCTTCGCCGAGAAGCACGGCGTAGACCATGTTGAAGAAGTCGTTCGAGACCCCGGGCCGCTCGGGCGTCGCGCCCTTCGCGGAAGGGTCCTGATAGCGGGGGATCGGCCGGGCGATGTCGTAAAGCGCGTGCTGAACCGCCTCGGCGCTGGCGCCGGCCGGCATCTCGGCGAGCTTTGCCGAAACCGCGAGCAGCGCCGCGCGCTCGACCTCGTCGGCGAGCCGGTAGCGCTTCTTAGGCGCGACGAAGTCGCGGAAATAGGCGACGGCGTAGCGCACCAGCGCGTCGAGCCGCGGGTGGTTCTCCGGCGTCGCCGAGGGCGCATAGCGACGCAGGAAACCCCACAGCACCGAAGGATTGTCGCTGTTGGCGACGGCCGCAAGGTTGAGCAGCATGGCGAACGACACCGACGTCTGCCCCTCGCCGTGGGCGAGCGTCTCCGCCTCGGGCGGCTCGCCGGAATGGACGTGCCACGCCGGGTTGCCGAGTCGCTCCTTCCACGCCTGAGCCGGATAGGCGTCAAGGAAGCCGAGGTAGTCGTCGACCGTGCGCGGGATCACGTCGAAATAGAGCCGCTTCGCCGCGCTCGGCTTCTGGAACATGAACAGCGAAAGGCTCTCGGGGCTCGCGTAGGTCAGCCATTCCTCGATCGTCAGGCCATTGCCCTTCGACTTCGAGATCTTCTGGCCGTTCTCGTCGAGGAACAACTCGTAGTTGAACCCGGCCGGCGGCTCCGCGCCGAGCGCGCGGGTGATGCGCGAGGAGAGCTTGACCGAATCGATCAGGTCCTTGCCGGCCATCTCGTAGTCGACGCCAAGCGCGTACCAGCGCATCGCCCAATCCGGCTTCCACTGCAGCTTGCAGGCCCCCCCGGTGACCGGCGTCTCGAATTCCTCGCCGGTGTCCGGGTCGCGCCAGCGGATCGTCCCGGCCTTCGCGTCGTGGGCGAGCACGGGGGCCTGCATCACGATCCCGGTCTTCGGGTGGATCGGCAGGAACGGCGAATAGGTCGCGGCCCGCTCCTCGCGCAGCGAGGGCAGCATGATCGCCTGAACCTGGTCGAACCGCTCCAGCATCCGGAGCAGCGCGGCGTCGAACCGTCCCGACCGGTAGGTCTCGGTCGACGACATGAACTCGTAGTCGAAGCCGAAACGGTCAAGGAAGCTGCGCAGGCGCGCGTTGTTATGCGCTGCGAAGCTGTCGTACTCGCCGAACGGGTCCGGCACCTGGGTCAGCGGCTTGCCGAGATGGCGCGAGACCATGTCGCGGTTGGGGATATTGTCCGGCGTCTTGCGCAGGCCGTCCATGTCGTCGGAGAAGGCGATCAGCCGGGTCTTGATCTTGTCGTCGGTCAGCACGCGGAAGGCGTGGCGCACCATGGTGGTGCGCGCGACCTCGCCGAACGTGCCGATATGCGGCAGGCCCGAGGGTCCGTAGCCGGTCTCGAAGATCACCTCGGCCTTGTTCGTCGTTTCAAGGCGGGCGACCAGCTTGCGCGCCTCCTCGAAGGGCCACGCCTTGGAGGACTCGGCCGCCTCCCGAAGGGACTGCGAGAACATCGAATTCCTGTGCGGTTGGAGCGGGGACGGCGCCGCGGACGCCGGAAAGCCGCGCACACTAAGAACCCCGGGCGTCGTGTCAACCGATGTCGCGGGAATCGGCGGCGACTCTCGCGTCGGCGCAGACGTCGGCGGGTGGCGCCGTCAGCGCGCTGGTCGCCTTACGCCAGCCAGCGAGGCGGCCCGCCCGTCGCGCGTCCCGTGGTCGCCGCGGTCACGCAATCCGCGAGCGCGCCGAACCGGACGGTCCGGCCGGAAAGACCCGGCCCATAATGGGCGTACTTCCCCGAATTGGTCATGACGGCGCGTGCTTCCGGCGGAAACACCGGTTCCGAGATCGAACACCAGCACAGGTCCGGCAGCACCCGAACGCCGCAGTTTTCCAGGCGGCGCAGCGTTCCGTCGCGCCGCGCCTGCGCGATCACGCCGCGACCGGCCGTGACGATGACGGCGACGTCGCTTCGCCGGCGCCGGCCGCCGAACGCGTCGGCGATAGCGCGGCACTCGTCGAGCGACGCGTGCGGACTGCCGAAAGCGACGAGATCCACCGCCTCGGGACCCATGTTCAAGGCGGACCAGGCCGCCGCCATGTCGTTGCGGGCGATGCGCGCCCGGTCGGCGTCGGGCGCCGTGGCGGTCGCGGCTTCGGGCGTGACGCCTTCGATGTGCAGCATCGGCGCGGCCGAGGTCGTGCCGAAGGCGGCGCACAGGGCCTTGAGGTCATCCCGCGTCGGCGTCGACGCGCCGAGCCCGCGAATGAGCGGGATGCGGTCCGGCGCGGCGAGGCCGGCGAGATAGCCGAGCAGCGGCCAGACCGAGTCGTCGGCGCCGTCCGGCCGTTCGACGTCGATCACCCGGCGCGCCTTGCGGCCCTCGTCGAGGTAGACGCCCGATAGGGGCGCCCGCCCGGTCACCGCGATGCACAGGTCGAGGAAGTCGGGATGCTTGGCGGTCCTGGCGCCGAGGACCGAATTGGCGAACACCACGGCGTTCGATTCCGCCCAGGCGACGGCCTCGCCGGGCTCGGGGATTCCGTCGAGCAGATAGGGCGCGCAAGTGAAGCTTGGCGCGCATCCCATCCCGACATAGGCGTCGGCGAGCCGCGCCGCCGGCTCGCCGAAGGCGGGCGGAGTTCCTTGCGCTCGCCAGTTGGCGCGATCGACCGAGATCGCGTTGGTCGTCGTCGGCACGCGGACCTTCGCGCCGATCTCCGCCATCTGTTCGGCGAAGGTCAGGTTGGCCCGGCCGGCGTAGATGCAGCCGTCGATGTGGACCCGGGTGACGTCGAGGAGCCGTTCTGCGCCCTGCTGGCGCGCCATGGCGCAGACGATGCGCATCGCCTGGCGAACCGCCTCGCCATGCGCGCCGCGCAGCATCGCTTCGTCCGTCGCGGTCAGGTCGAGCGCGCGGAGCGACGCCGGGACCAGCGAAAGCGTGAAGCCTTCGGTTGCGATCCGTCCGTCGCCGATCCTCGCGGTTCGCCCGCGCGCCAGCTCCCGGAATGCGTCCGGGTCGACGCGGACGATCGGGATCGCCTTGCCGAACATTTCCGCGGCGACCAGCGCGCCGAGCGTCAGGACGTCTTCGTCCTCGCAGAACACCAGCGCCGCCGGCGCCTTTCCGGTGAGGGCCATGTCGAGCAGGACGCCCGAGCCGGAGCACGAGCCCCGGCTTGTCGGCATCAGAAGGACGGCGCCCGCGAGCGCGATGTCGTGCAAGGGATGATGCGCGTCGATGACGCGGCCGCTCGCGGGATCGACCCCGCCCCAGAAACTGAGCGCCTCGTCCGTCGCGACGATCCGCCCCTCCGCCTCGCCCGCGACGACCGCCTCCGCCATCGAACCGCCCTCGACGCAGCGCGTCCGCCGCCATGCGCAAGGGCCTCCTTAGCGAACAACGGCGCGTCCTTGAAGCCGGGACGATTCCGCCGTCGACGGCGCCGCGTCCCGCCGGCCGACGGGACGAGCCAGGTTTCGCCCGCGGCCGTGCTCCGTCTTGGTCCAGCCGTGCGGCCGGACGACCAGATCGACGATCGCCGCCCAGGCCGCCAGCGAAACGAGCGCATAATAGACCGGCAGCAGCGCGAAGCCGCCGAGGCCGACGTTCAGCCGCCTCTGCCGCGCGGCGACCACGAGCGGCGCGACGATTGACCAGAGGCCGGCGGCCGCCAGAACGTAGACGAACACGTCGACGGCTTCGCGCATCCGGGTGAACTCGGCGCCGACCGGGCCGATGGCGCGCCACAGCGTGGCGGCGGCGAAGGCCGGCCAGAACAGGGCGCTCAAGACTGCGCCGAGGATCAGCACGGCCGCCGCAAAGGCGCGAAGACCGCCGAGGTCGCGGGCGAAGCGCAACGGATGGCGAGAATGGACGATGCAGGTCTGCATCCAGCCCTTCTGCCAGCGCATTCGCTGTCCGAACCAGTTGGCGAACTCGTGCGGGGCTTCTTCGCTGGTGTCCGAATCGATCGTCCCGACCGTGTAGCCGTAGCGCGCCAGCCGCACGCCGAGGTCCGCGTCCTCGGTGACGTTCCATTCGTCCCAGGCGCCGACGTCGACAAGGGTTGAGACCCGGAAGTGGTTCGACGTGCCTCCGAGCGCGATCGGCAGGCCCATGGCGCAAAGGCCGGGATTGAGCAAGTCGAACAGCGCCGCATATTCGAGCGCGAACAGGCGCGAGAGCCAGGAATCGTCGGCGTTGCGCACGGTGAGGCGGGCCTGGAGGCAATGGACGTCGGGATCGGAAGCGAAGCGCGACGCGGCCAGGCGAAGCTGGCCCGGGTCGGGGATATCCTCGGCGTCGTAGACGACCAGGAAAGCGCCCCGGGCTTCCGCGAGCGCAATGTCCAGCGCCCTTGGCTTGGTCGGCGGACCGCCCGGCGGGGCGACCACCACCTCGAAGGCGGCCGGCAGGTCAAGTGCGAGCAGGCGCGCCAGCGTGTCCCGGTCGCGCTTTTCGACCACGATCTTGATGTCCAGCTTGCTCTTTGGGTAGTCGAGCGCGTTCAGCGCCGCGACGAGTTGCGCCGCGACCTCCGCCTCCCGGTAGAGGGCCGCGACCACCGTATAGGTCGGCAAGTCCTCGTCCCGCAGGCTGGGCGGCCGCCGCTCGTCGGGATTGGCGGCGACCGTCAGCGACCGCGCCGCGATGGCGGAGAGAAACAGCACCCACAGCGTCGCCGACGCCGCGAGCGACAGGGCGTCGGGGTTGGTCACTCCGAGCGCAACGGCGGAAGCGACGAGCAGAACGGCGAAGGCCGCCTGCGCCGGGGAGAGCCGGCGTCTCGCCGACAAAGCGGGCGGGAGACGGCCGAGCGCCTCATCGAGAAGCGCCTTGGGGCGGTGCGCGCGCACCAGCGCGGCGAAGCGCTTGGGCGACGTCACCGCAAAACTCTCTGTTGGGAGCTTGCCCGAGAGCGCCCGCTCGATCAGCCGCGGGGTCACGACCGGGGCGGGCGCGATCACCGCGCGGGCGGACGCGCCCGAGGCGTCGAGCGGCGCGACGCCGCAGCGCAGGCCGCGGACGGCGTCGAAGCTTTCGGCGAACC
>CAMFKX010000072.1 GCA_945957375.1 uncultured Roseiarcus sp. | reverse complement strand
CGGCTGGTATCGCTGGGCGCCGGGCGGGGCGATCGCGGCGGGCGCGGCGATCGGCTTCGTCACCGCCGCAGCCGCCGCCTCGTGGGCGCCGCCGCCGCCGCAGCAAGGCCTGTGCTGGTACTACACCGACCCGAGCCGCACCCAGGGTTTCTGGGACGCCTGCCCTTAAGCCGAAGCGCCCTTCGCCCCGCTCCCGCAGGGCGAGCGACCGCGCATCTCATCGCGCGGCGAGGCCGAGCGCTTGGCCTAGCGCCCCTTGCCTGCGTCGAGCAGCCGCAGCACGATCCAGACCGGCACCACCACCAGGGCGCCGGTCAGCAGCATCCGGCCGAACTGGCGCAGGTCGGCGAAGCCGTTCTCGACGAGGCGCCGCCCCATGCGCACGACGTCGTTGACGAGCGTCGTCGGATCGAACCCGAAGGCGTCGAGCAGGAAGCCGACGACGAACGACACCACGACAAGGCGCAGAGCGACGGTCGCGGGCGAGCCGCCGACGAATCGGGCGACGAAACTGTTCGACATGATGCGGCGGCTCCGCGGTGGTTGCGACGCGCCCCTGATATCACGATTGGCGCGCCCGGGCCGCGTGCAGCAGCTTCCGCAGGACGCAAAGCCCGTTCCGGATCCCCAAACGAAATCGGGGCCGCGCAAGGCGGCCCCGACGACTTCGAAATCGTGATGACTGAGCGGCTCAGGCCGAAGCGGCCTTGGCCAGCCGTCGCCGCGACGCGAAGGCGAGGCCGGCGAAGCCGATCCCCATCATCGCCCAGGTCGAGGGCTCGGGAATGGCCATGTCGAATTCGAACGAATCGGTAATCGAGCCGTACGAACTGGCGGTGAAGCCGAGGATCTTCGAATTGAGGGGTTCCGAGATCCGCAACCACACAGAGTCTCCTTGGTTCAAATTGAACTTCGAGAGGATATCCGAGCCCAAGATCGGATCGTAAAACACGGGTCCGATAATCGGCTTCACCTGGATGGTCAGAAGGTTGTTCGAACCGAGGAGGGTGCCGTCGATCGATCCCCAGTAGAAATCGATGTAGGGAACCGGATTGGCGTAGGTCAGGGAAAACACATTGTTCACGCCGGTCGGCGAGCCGTGGGCGAAGGCGAAGGTCGAGGTGTCGCCGGCGGGCGGGGTTATCCCAAGACCGACGCGGTCGATTACGCCCGTCAATCCGGAGAGCGGGGGGAGCGGGGACGGGAGGTAGTCCGGGGTTTCTATGCCGGTATTGGTGAACGTGAAGCTGCTGTTTGCGTCCCAGGACGTCCCGGAGGCCGTTGGAGCCACCGTCACCCCCAGGATCTTGATCAGCGGGACGTTGTCGAAAGCCCCCGGGATCGGCGAATAGTTCAGCTCGGTGATGGTCGCCGTCAGCGCCTGCGCGCTCCCCGAGAACCCAACCAGGGCCAGCGCCGCGGCGATTATCGTCGTCTTCATGTTTATCTCTCCCCACCCATAATGGGACATTTGTAGGCGGGGTAAACTTACGTTGTCAACTCAGATGGAACATATTGAGAACAGAGGCCGCCTCCTTGCGGAGGCGGCCGTTCGCGTCATCCTTTCGGGAACGGCACCACGGTCGGCTTGTCGGAGGCCGGGGCCTCCTCCTCGCCGCCGACCGGCTTGCCGCCCACCGTCAGCCGTCCCTGGGACGCGCTGATCTTCACCGTCGCGCCGTCGGCGATCTCGCCGGCGAGCAGCGATTGCGCCAGCGGGTCCTGCACCCACTTCTGGATCACCCGCTTGAGCGGGCGGGCGCCGTAATGAGGATCGTAGCCCTTGTCGGCGAGCCACTGGCGGCCCTTGGCGTCGAGCACGAGCTTGATCTTGCGATCCTCGAGCAGGCGCTGCAGCCGCTTGAACTGGATGTCGACGATGTCGCCCATGTCTTCGCGGCGCAGCCGGTGGAAGAGCAGGATGTCGTCGACCCGGTTCAGGAACTCGGGCCGGAAGTGGCTGCGCACGATGCCCATCACCTCCTTCTCGACCGCCTTGGCGTCCTGGTTCTCGTCGAGGTTGACCAGGTACTCGGAGCCGAGATTCGAGGTCATCACGATCAGCACGTTGCGGAAGTCGACGGTGCGGCCCTGCCCGTCGGTCAGGCGGCCGTCGTCGAGCACCTGCAAGAGGACGTTGAACACGTCCGGATGCGCCTTCTCGATCTCGTCGAACAGCACGACCTGATAGGGCCGGCGGCGCACCGCTTCCGTCAGCGCCCCGCCCTCCTCGTAGCCGACGTAGCCGGGAGGCGCGCCGATCAGGCGGGCGACCGAGTGCTTCTCCATGTATTCCGACATGTCGATGCGCACCATCGCGCTCTCGTCGTCGAACAGGAAGGCGGCGAGCGCCTTGGTCAGCTCGGTCTTGCCGACGCCGGTCGGCCCGAGGAACATGAACGAGCCGATCGGCCGGTTCGGATCCTGCAGCCCGGCGCGCGCGCGCCGGACCGCCGTCGAGACGGCGGCGACCGCCTCGCGCTGGCCGACCACCCGGCGCGCGATCTCCTCCTCCATCTTGAGGAGCTTCTCGCGTTCGCCCTCGAGCATCTTGTCGACCGGCACGCCGGTCCAGCGCGACACCACCTGGGCGACGTGGTTGGCGGTGACCGCCTCGTCGACGAGCTGGCCCTGCTTGGTCTCGGCCTCGGCGAGCTTCTTCTCCAGTTCCGGGAGCGTGCCGTAGGCGAGCCGCCCGGCCTCGGCGTAGTCGCCCTTGCGCTGCGCCTGGGCGAGCGCGTTGCGCGCCGCGTCCAGCTCTTCCTTGAGCTTCGCCGCCTGGCCGATCTTGTCCTTCTCGGCCTTCCAGCGCTGGGTCAGGGCGGCCGACTTCTCCTCGAGCTCCGCGAGTTCCGCGGCGAGCTTCTGCAGCCGGTCCTTCGAGGCCGCGTCGGTCTCTTTCTTCAGCGCCTCCTGCTCGATCTTGAGCTGCATGATCCGCCGATCGAGTTCGTCGAGCTCCTCGGGCTTGGAATCGACCTGCATGCGCTGGCGCGAGGCCGCCTCGTCGATCAGGTCGATCGCCTTGTCGGGCAGGAAGCGGTCGGCGATGTAGCGGTCAGAGAGCGTCGCCGCGGCGATGATCGCCGGGTCGGTGATGCGGACGCCGTGATGCGCCTCGTAGCGCTCCTTCAGGCCGCGCAGGATCGAGATCGTGTCCTCGACCGTCGGCTGGGAGACGAACACCGGCTGGAACCGGCGCGCCAGCGCGGCGTCCTTTTCGACGTGCTTCCGGTACTCGTCGAGCGTGGTCGCGCCGACGCAGTGCAGCTCGCCGCGGGCGAGCGCGGGCTTGAGCAGGTTGGAAGCGTCCATCGCCCCGTCCGCCTTGCCGGCGCCGACCAGCGTGTGCATCTCGTCGATGAACAGGATGATGCCGCCCTCGGCCGCGGTGGTCTCGTTCAGCACCGCCTTCAGCCGCTCCTCGAACTCGCCGCGATATTTCGCGCCGGCGATCAGCGAGCCCATGTCGAGCGCGAGCAGCTTCTTGTCTTTGATCGACTCCGGCACGTCGCCGTTGACGATGCGCAGCGCCAGGCCCTCGACGATCGCCGTCTTGCCGACGCCAGGCTCGCCGATCAGGACCGGATTGTTCTTGGTGCGGCGCGACAGGACCTGGATCGTGCGGCGGATCTCCTCGTCGCGGCCGATGACCGGATCGAGCTTGCCCGACCGCGCCGCCTCGGTGAGGTCGCGGGTGTATTTCTTGAGCGCGTCATAAGCGTTCTCGGCGCTCGCCGAATCGGCCGTGCGGCCCTTGCGCAGATCGTTGATTGCGGCGTTGAGGGTCTGCGGCGTGACTCCGACATTGGCCAGGATCTTGCCGGCCTCGCAGCCCTTCTCCATCGCCAGCGCGAGCAGGAGGCGCTCGACGGTGACGAACGAGTCGCCGGCCTTCTGGGCGATCTTCTCGGCGTTGTCGAACACCCGCGCCGTGGTCGGCGCCATATAGAGCTGGCCCGCTCCGGCGCCCTGCACCTTCGGCAGCTTCGACAGCGCGAGCTCGACCAGCTTCAGCGCCTCGCGGGAATTGCCGCCCGCCTTGTCGATGAGGCCGGCGCACAGGCCCTCCTCGTCGTCGAGCAGGACTTTCAGCACATGCTCGGGCGTGAACTGCTGATGCCCTTCGCGAAGCGCGAGCGATTGCGCCGACTGGACGAAGCCCCGCGCCCTTTCCGTATACTTCTCGAGATTCATGATTTACCCCTCTGGCCCCGCCTCCCGCCCCGTAGCGACGGGAGACGATCCGGTCTGTTTTTACCGCCGGCAAGGCGGCCTCGGGGCTGATGTAGGGACGGCTTGTTCGCGGCGGAAGGGGTTTTCGCTCAAAATGGGCGCCGCGCGGGCCTCAGGACGTCGCCCGCTTCAGGAACTCCTGCAGCCACTCGGCGTTCATGCCGGCGATCGGCATCCAGGCCTTGAACAGGGATTCCGGGGAGAACCGCTCGAGCTCGACCTTCATGCGCTTCTCGATCTCGGCCATCGCCGCCTTCTGCATCGGCTCGACATCGGGCAGACCCATGAACTGGCGCGCCTCGAGCGGCGTGCAGTCGACGTTGACGGTGATCTTCATCGGACGATCGAACTCCCTCATGGGACGCGCCCGCTCGGGTGGGGCGGATCTGTCGGCCCAGACGCATTATCTATAGGCGTCCTTCGCGATTTGCGACAGCAGCCGAAGGATATGGAGCGCCGGCCGCGCGACTCGGCTAGAGCGTCGCAGCATGGACAAAATTTAATGCTGTCGTAAGGATAACAGCTGCACGGATCGGGCTAGAGTAAACAAGCATTGACGTGCGATTCTCGCTTGAGGCGCGGGCTTGACGCCGACGGCGTCCCGAGTGACGACCGGCGTTCCACGATCGTACGGCGGATAGACAGCGCGAGCGTTTCGCGCGAGGGCGGGGCAAGACGACGCGCGGGGGCAAGGCACGCGCGGGGGCAGACGAGGAAAAAAGGGATCATGATGGAAGACACCCCCGCCCCTCGGCCATACCGGCACGGGAACCTGCCCAACGCGATGCGGGCCGCAGCCCGCGCGATCCTCGACGAGACCGGCCCGGAAGGCGTCGGCCTGCGTGAGACCGCCCGCCGCGTCGGGGTCTCCGCCACGGCCGCGTACCGCCACTTCGACAGCAAGGAGGATCTCCTCGCCTCGGTCGCCGCGGAGGGCTTTCGCGAGCTTTCCGCCACGATGAAGGCCGGGGCGAACGAACGCGACCCGCTGATCGGCGTGGGCCTCGCCTATGTCGAGTTCGCCCTGCAGAAACGCGGGCTGTTCCGCCTGATGTTCGGGCCGCTGCTCGTCGAACGCGGCAAGTATCCCGGGCTCAACGAGGCGGTCGGGGAAGCGCTCGGCTTCCTGCAGCAGGCGGTCAGCGGCGCCGGCGGCAAGCCGCAGGGCGACGATCCCGCCACCATGGCCGCCTGGGGTCTGGTGCACGGCCTGTCGACGCTGTTCATCGACGGCCTCGTCCCCGAGAATCAGGCGCGCGACATGGCCGAACAGATTCTCGGCCGGTCCGGGTCCGGCCGGGCGGAGAGCGCCCGCCGACGGTCCGGCGACGGGGTGGCCGGAACGCCCGGCGGGGAATAGCGGCCCCGCCTCGCAACGCCGGCCCGCCACGCGCCTGTCGGACGCGGCGCCAGGTCGGCGGTCTTCCGGATCGGCGTCCCCGCCGATTCGCTCCGGGCGCCCGGGCGATCTGTTGGGCCGCGCTCAGCGCCGCGCCGCTGAGCCTTCCCGAGCGACAATGATCTCGTTGCGGACGCCGACGACGCCCGGGATCCGGCGCGCGTCGGCTTCGGCGTAGGAGCGCGCGTAGGCCCGGTCGACCGAACCGGCGAGGGTGACCCACCCGCCGTTCACCGCCACGCTCACCGCGTGACGCGGAATCGCAAGATTCCAGTGGAGCGCGTTGAGAACCTCGGCGCGCAGATCGAACATCGGCGTGTCTCCGGATCGGAGCGTTTGGCGGATGGCGCGGGGCGCCGGTTCAGGGGTGCGATGGGCTCACGCCGCCGAGGCGGACAAGCCGAACGACAGGATCTTGGCTTCCAGCCGGTCGAGAAACCCGTCTTCATGGCATCGGTCGAGAATGGTTCGGCCGATTTCCGACTTCACTTCGCTCCAGTAGCGCGCGGCGGACGGGTCAAGGGCGCCGTTCCTGCGCCGGCGGGCCTCCTCGTAGGCGTTGACGCCGAATTCGCGGATCAACCGCTCCGCCTCCGACGGTTTATCGCTCGACCGCCGGTCGCTGCGCGCCACCCAGCCGAAAAGACCCATCTTCATTCTCGTCCTGCCCTCGGTCCGTTGTTGTCGCCTGCGGAGCGGCGAACGCCGTCTGCGCAGCGCGACCGTGCGGGAATTGGGGCGCGGCTCCAATCCGGGAATTCCCGTAGAAATTCCAGTTTGCCGACGGCCGTCAACAAAGACGGGCGTGCTTCGCGTTCAGGGAACGCGCCGAGCTGTCGCCCGAAATAAAATCTTAAAATTCAAGCTATTGTCGAATTCGATCGTCAATGTTGACGATGTCAGGGTCGTCGTCGTTTACCGATCTGCGCCAGATATATTTATTAGGTGACAAATTGTCGCATCGGCTATTCTCCACAAACGTTGGCGGCTTGGCGACGCGCGAGGCGTTGCAGGCCGGCGCGGCGGCAATGCTGGGTCCGATGATTTCTTCCCGTGTCGCCCATCGGCATCTGGCCGGCGTGTGGAACGCGTTTCCCCTGCCCTCGCTTCTGCTTGGAGCCGATCTGGTGATTCTCGCCGCCAACGCGAGACACGCCGAAGCGACCCTGATGCGGCCGGAAGCGATCATCGGCCGCGAATTGTTCGAGGTGTTTCCCGACAACCCGGCGAAAGACGGCTCGCGGACCCGCGACCGCCTGCACGCCTCGCTGTTGCGGGTGATGGCGCGCCTTACGCCCGAGGTCCTCGCGCACGTGCGTTACGACATCCGCGACGCGAACGGACAATTCATCGAGCGCTACTGGACCTTGTCCAATCATCCCGTCCTCGACATGCGCGGACGGCTGCGCTTCATTCTTCATACCGCGGTCGACGAGACGCCGCTCGTCCTGGCGGCGCGTGGCGGAGGCGGACCCGGGATCGAGGCGCTTTCGGACCGGCAAGCGGCGCCGGCTCCGCCCGACGCCGACCGCCTGTGGGCGGCGATTCACCACAACTTCAGCGTCCTGACGCAGCGGGAAAAGGAAGTCCTGCAGCTTGCGATCGACGGTCTAGCCACCAAGGCGATCGCGGCGCGGCTCAGCATCAGCCCGCGCACGGTCGAAGTCTACCGCACCAACATCCTGAGAAAGACGCTGAAGGAGAACTTCCTTGAACTGTCGCGCGCGATCCACCGCCTCGCCGCCTCGGACGACCTCGGCTGAGCGCCGCTACCCGCCGAAAATCACTCTTCGGAACCGCGCCTGAGCGATCGCGTAATAGACGGCGCCGATCACGGTCATCGCCGCGATCGGCTGCCACACCAGCGCCAGGTTGGCGCCGCGGAACAGCACCGCCTGCGCGAACGACACGAAATGCGGCGTCGGGCTGACGATCTGGACGATATATTGCAGCCAGACCGGCATGCTCTCCATCGGCGTGCTCGAGCCGGAGAGCAACTGCGTCACCATCAGCACCGGAATCGCCAGCAGGCCGAACTGGCCCATCGTGGTCGCGAGCGTGCCAAGCATGATGCCGAGCGCCGCCACCACCAGCGAGTAGACCGCCGCGCCGAAGATGAACAGCAGAAGAGAGCCGTTGATCGGCGCGCCGATCCACCAATGCACCACGAATTGCAGCGACAGGGTCGCGGCGACCAGGATCACCAGCCCGTTGGCGATCATCTTGGCGATCATGATCTCCGGCGCGACGATCGGCATCACCAGCAGATGCTCGACCGTGCCCTGCTCGCGCTCGCGGATCAGCGCCGCGCCGGTCAGGATCACGGTCAGCATGGTGATCTGGTTGATGACCTGAGTCATCGCCGAGAACCACGACGTCTTCAGGTTGGGGTTGAACGCGGCCCGCACCACCAGGTTGACCGGCGCCGCGGTCGAGGCGTCCTTGCCCGATATGAAGCGCTGGATCTCGTTGGCGATCGCCGTCCTGAGATAGGACGAGCCGTTGCCGGCCTGCGCGACCGCGGTCGCGTCGACGTTGACCTGCACCCCGGTCTGGCGCTGGGCGCGCACGTCGGCCTCGAAATTCGGCGGGATCTCGACGACGAACAGGAGCTTGTTCTTGTCCATCATCGGGTCGATGTCGGAAGCGCGGATCTGCACCGGCGGCTGAAAGGTCGGCAGCTTCAGGGCTTCGGCGATCTGGCGCGACAGCGTCGAGCCGTCCTCGTCGACGATGCCGACCGAGAGGTTGGTCGCCTCGGTCACCGCACCGGTCGCCACCGTGTTGACCGAGATCGAGAACGAATAGATCACCAGGAACAGCATCACCGGATCGGCGCGGATGCTTCTCAGCTCCTTGATCACCAGATGATAGATGTTGGCGAGGTGATCGCGGAAGGTCAGCGGCTTGTGCTGGACGAACCGCGGCGCGGGTGCGGACGCTTGCGACATCTCAAGCCTCCTGCTTGCGCAGCAACAAGAGGGACAAGGCCAGGAACGCCAGCGCGATCGCGGTGATCGCGGCGAGGCTCGGCCACAGGTCGGCGAAGCCGAGCGCCTTGGCGAAGACGCCGACCGAGATCTGCTGATACCACGACGACGGGAAGGCGAGGCCGATCACCTTCGCCCCGCCCGAGAGCGAGGAGACCGGCGCGAGCATTCCGGAGAAGTTGATCGCGGGCACCATGGCGAGGATGGTGGTGGCGAACACCGCCGCGACCTGCGACTTGGTGAACGACGAGATCAGTTCGCCGAAGCCGGTGGTCGCGATCACGTAGATGAAGGTGCCGATCAGCAGCACGACGAACGGCCCCTTGGCCGGAACGTTGAAGATGAACACCGCCATAAGATACAGCGTGAAGAAGTTGATCATCGCAATGGCGATGTAAGGCAACTGCTTTCCGATCAGGAACTCGAACCGGGTGATCGGCGTCGAGCGGAAATTGGCGATCGAGCCGGTCTCCTTCTCGCGCACCACCGAGATCGCCGACATGATCGCCGGGATCAGGCACAGCATCAGCATGAAGATGCTCGGGATCATCGCGTTGACGCTGAGGAACGCCTGGTTGTAGCGGAAGCGCACCTCGATATCGTCGTTGCTCCACTTGTTCGGCGTGCCGGGCCGCAAGATCGAGCGCTTGAGCTCCTCGCCCTGCTTGGCGATCACGCCCTGCACGTAGTTCTTCGCCGTCTCGCCGCGGAACGTCATGGCGCCGTCGACGGTGACGTCGACCTCGGGCTTGCGCCCGTTGAGCAGGTCGCGGCCGAAGCCGGGCGGCACCTCGACGATGATCTGGGTATTGCCGCTGCGCATGCGGCGCTGCGCCTCGTCGTCGCTGTAGATCGGCGGCTGGACCGAGAAGTAGCGCGAGCCTTCGAAGCCCTGCAGCAGTTCGCGGCTCTGCGGCGTCTGATCCTGGTCGAACGCCGCCATCTTCAGGTTCTCGATGTCGAACGAGATGCCGAAGCCGAAGGCGAGCATGAGCACGATCGGGCCGACGACGGCGAAGGCGAGGCGGATCGGATCGCGCAAGAGTTCGACGGTCTCGCGCCGGGCGTAGGCCCAGAGCCGGCCGGGGCTGAAGCGGGCGGGCGGCCCGAGCGGCGCCTCGGCGGCGAGCGCGTCGACCGCCGGCGCTTCCGCCGTCTTCGTCATGTCGATGCCGGCGGCCTCGGCGAGATAGCCGACGAAGCAGTCTTCCAGCGACGCGCTGCCGCGCTCCTTGACCAGATCGTAGGGGGCGCCGACGGCGAGCACCCGACCGGCGTGCATCAGCGAGATGCGGTCGCAGCGCTCGGCTTCGTTCATAAAGTGGGTGGTGACGAAGATGGTCACCCCGTCGTCGCGCGACAGATCGATCAGCGTGCGCCAGAAGGCGTCGCGGGCGATCGGATCGACGCCCGAAGTCGGCTCGTCGAGAATCAGGATCGACGGCTCGTGCAGCACCGCCACCGCGAGCTGCAGGCGCTGCTTGATGCCGAGCGGCAGGCTGTCGGGCCGCGCGTCGACGAAGTTCTTGAGATCGTAGCGGTCGAGCAGCTCGGCGATCCGCGGCGCGATCCGCTCCCTCGGCAGATGATAGAGCTCGGCGTGCAGCGCGAGGTTCTGCCCGACCGTCAGTTCGCCGTAGAGCGAGAAGGCCTGGGTCATGTAGCCGACATTGCGCCGCGCCTGCATGTCGTCCGAGCCCATCGGCTGGCCGAACAATTGGCAGGTCCCGCTGGTCGCCGGCAGGAAGCCGACTAGCATCTTCATCGTCGTCGACTTGCCGCAGCCGTTCGAGCCGAGAAAGCCGAAGATTTCTCCCGGCGGGATCTTGAAGCTGACGTGGTCGACGGCGACGAAATCGCCGAATTTGCGGGTCAGCCCCTCGGCCTGGATCGCGGGCGTCTCGTCGGCCGAGACGACGCGCGGGCGCACCACCACCTTCTGGTGCAGCGCGCGCTTGGCCTCGGGCATCATCGCGATGAAGGCGTCGTCGAGGTTCTTTTCGCCGGTCTTGGCGAGCAGCTCCTTCAGGTCGCCGGTGGCGATGATCTTGCCGTCGTCCATCGCCATCAGCCAGTCGAAGCGCTCGGCCTCGTCCATGTAGGCGGTGGCGACGATCACGCTCATCTGCGGACGGCGGGCGCGGATGGTGTTGATCAGGTCCCAGAACTGGCCGCGCGACAGCGGATCGACGCCAGTGGTCGGCTCGTCGAGAATGAGCAGGTCGGGGTCGTTGATGAGCGCGCAGCACAGGCTCAGCTTCTGCTTCATGCCGCCCGAAAGCTTTCCGGCCGGGCGGGATTCGAACTTCTCCATGCCGGTCGCGGTGAGGAGTTCGGTGATGCGCCCGCGCCGTTCTTCGGCCCCCTGCCCGAACAGACGGCCGAAGAAGTCGATATTCTCGAACACGCTCAGCGTCGGATAGAGGTTGCGCCCGAGACCCTGCGGCATATAGGCGATGCGACCACGAATTTCGGTCAGGTTGCGGACGTCGGCGACGTTCTTGTCGAACACCGAGACCTCGCCCTGCTGGATCAGGCGCACGCCGGCGATCAGCCCGAGCAGGGTCGACTTGCCGACGCCGTCCGGACCGATGACGCCGACCATGATCCGCGACGGAATGTCGATCGAAACGTCGTCGAGCGACACCGTCGTCCCGTAGCGGTGCGAGACGGACTTCACCCGCGCGATGGGCTCGCCGGTCATTTGGCGGGCGTCTGGCTGTCCGAAGAGGCGGGCGCGGCGGCCTGCGGAGACGGGGCGGCCGGCGCGGCGTCCGACGCCTTGGGCGGAGGCGCCGGGATGTTGACCTTAAGCTCGTCGGGCCACTCGACGCCGGCCTTGGTGCGCACGAAGCCGAGGCCGCGGATGCCGGTCTTGACCCTTGTGTAGAAGGCCTGAAGCACCTGCGGATCGACCTTGAGCTTCATGCGAAACATGAGCTTGGCGCGCTCGTCGCGGGTCTCGACGGTCTTGGGGGTGAATTGCGCGTCGGCGGCGACGAAGCTGACGTTGGCCGGGATGATCACGTCCGGGATCGGGTCGAGGATGATGCGCGCTTCGTCGCCGATCGTCACCCGCCCGGCCTCGGCCGCGGGCAGGAAGATCGTCATGTAGACGTCGGTGAGGTCGAGGATGGTGACGATCGGCGAGCCGGCCCCGACGACCTCGCCGGCGCGGGCGAGCTGGTACTGCACCCGGCCATTGCGCGGCGACACCAGCGTGAGATCATGGATGATCGCCTCGATCCGCTCGACTTCCGCCTCGGAGTTCTTGATCGCCGACTGGGCCTGGTTGCGTTGCGAGGTGAAGCTCGACACCGAGGCGACGGCCGAATCGAAGTTGCGCTTGCGCTGCTCGAAACTCTGCTTGGTGATGTAGCCGGTCTTCATCAGCTCCTGTCCGCGCTCGAAGTCGGACTTGGCGAATTCCAGCGCGCTCTTGCGCGAGTCGATCTCGGCTTCGGCGGCGGCAAGCGCGTCGGTCGCCTTCTGCACGTCGGCCTTGGCGGCGCGCAGCTGGGCCTCGTATTCCGGCGAGGTGATCTTCGCGATCACCTGCCCCTGGGTGACGTTGGTTCCCTCCTCGACCAGCACCTGATCCAGCCGGCCGGCGTATTTCGACGACACGTCGACCTGGGTCGCCTCGATCCGCCCGTTGGACTTGACGATGCCGGCCGGCAGCGTCTCGCCGCGCAGCTTCGCGATCAGGCCCTTGATGTACCCTTGGGCGTGCGCCGAGCCCACCAGCGAAACGCCCGAAGCGCCGAGCCCGACCGGCAGGGTGATCGCGCCCATCAGGGCGGCGAGCGTCACGGCGCGCCGAATCGATGTCATGGAGAACTCCCGGGCAAAGCCTCGTCTGGCGCAGCTGCGGACGGGTCGAGGCCCAACGCCCGCCTCGGTCCGCCGAGCTTTGGCGCTTTACTAGGCAAGGGCAAGAATGTTGTAAAGGATGACAAAGGGAGGGCTGGATGGCCAAAGATCGGGCGACGAAGACGCAGCGCGACGACTCGGCCGCGCTGGAGGACCTCGACCGGAAGACCTACGAGCGCGAACTCGCCCGCCTTCACGCCGAGCTGGTCAAGCTCCAGCTCTGGACCGTGCACGCCGGGCTGAAGGTCTGCATCGTGTTCGAAGGTCGCGACGGCGCCGGCAAGGGCGGCGTGATCAAGGCGATCACCGAGCGGGTCAGCCCGCGCATCTTCCGCGTCGTGGCGCTCCCCGCCCCGACCGAACGGGAGAAGTCGCAGATGTACGTGCAGCGCTACATCCGCCACATGCCCGCCGCCGGCGAGATCGTGATCTTCGACCGCAGCTGGTACAACCGCGCCGGCGTCGAGCGGGTGCTCGAATTCTGCACCATGGATCAGGCGAAACGCTTCCTCGAGGTCACGCCGGAATTCGAGAAGGCGATGGTCGAATCGGGCATCATCCTGATCAAGTACTGGCTCGAGGTCAGCGAGGCCGAGCAGACCCGTCGCCTCAAGGACCGTATTCACGACCCGCGCAAGGTCTGGAAGCTGTCGCCGATGGACCTCAAGTCGTACAACCGCTGGTATGATTATTCCCGCGCCCGCGACGACATGTTCATGGCGACCGACACGCCCTGGGCGCCGTGGCATGTGGTGCGCTCGGACGCCAAGCGCAGCGCCCGGCTGAACGCGATCAGCCACCTCCTGTCGCAGATCGACTATCAGGAGCTGAAGCGGGAAAAGCCCGCGCTGCCGAAGCGCCAGAAGCCGCACGGCTACAAGGACCCGGACTACCCGTTCAAGCTCGTGCCGGAGCGGGACTGGGGCGACACGCCGTCACGGTGACTGCGGTCGAGCCGTCGTCGCCAGCGGAACGAAGCGCGGCCGGCGAATGGGCCGCCCTATCCGTGCGACGGCCGCAGGATACAGTCGTCATGATCGGCGTTGGCGAGGCCGCCGAACATCATCGCGCCCAGGCAATAGGGGCTGACCTTGATGCCGGTCTTTCCGAGCGTGCGGTCTTTCATGGCTTGTCTCTCCATGTCGGCGTGACGCCAATGGGGCCACAATGCGCTGGACTGGGGCGCTTCCGTCACCACGGAATGGTTCGGCCTCCCGAACCTGTGAACCCGCCGGTTGGGGCGTCTGGCCCGAGCAGCGCCACGCGCACCGCTTCGCGCGCGCCCTCCTCGACGGTCTCCGTGCCCGAATATCCATTGAGGTTGGTCCTGGTGTAGCCTGGGGAAACCGCGTTGACCCTGATCCCGTCGGGCTCCAGCTCGATCGCCATGGCCAGCGTCAAGGCGTTGAGGGCGGTCTTGGACGCCGGATAGACCGGGCCAAAGATGCCGCGATAGGCGAACGCCGGGTCCGAATTGGCGGTCAGCGATCCGACGCCGCTCGACACGTTGACGATTCGGGCGCCCGGCGTCGCGCGCAGGAGCGGCGCCATCGCCTGGTAGACGGCGAGAACGCCAAAGACGTTGGTGTCCCAAACCGCCCGCATCTCATCGAGGGACACGACGCTCGGGCGGGTCGTCCTGGAATACTCCTCGATCGACTGTCCGGGCTGCTTCCTGGTGTTTGCGATGGCGGCGTTCTGGATCAGCACGTCGAGGCGGCCGAACTCGCTCCGAACCCTTTCCGCCGCCGCGTCTATCGACGCCTGATCCGTCACGTCGAGCTGGATCGCATGGCCTTCCGGGCCGACCTCCTTGGCCGCGGCCTCGCCGCGCTCCCGGTTGCGCGACCCGACCAGCACCGTGAAGCCGTGCGCTGCGAGATCCTTGGCGATCTGCAGTCCAATGCCTTGGTTGGCCCCCGTGACGAGGGCTACGGGTTTGTGCTGCATGGCGACCTCCGGGACTTCGCATTGCGTTGAAACCTTCGCCCGGCATCGCTACATACACAGACGGATCAACGTTCCGTATTGATATGGAACATTGTTCCGTTTTGCAAGGGGCGTCGTGGCCGACCGACCAGAAGATCAGCACGTCAGGGCGATCGCGCAGGACGGACCGCGGCGCCGGATGCGCGCCGACGCGCAGCGCAACCTCGACGCCGTGCTCCTCGCGGCAAAAGAGGTGTTCGCGACCTCCGGCGTCGATGCGCCGGTGCGCGAGATTGCCGACAAGGCCGGCGTCGGCCTCGGCACCCTCTACCGCCACTTTCCGCGGCGCGCCGACTTGATCGCCGCCGTTTTCCGCCGTGAAATCGACGCCTGCGCAGAGATCGCGCCATTGCTTGCCGAGAGGCACGCGCCTTTCGACGCCCTGGCGAGCTGGATGCAACGATACGCCGCGTTTGTCGGAACCAAGCGCGGGCTCGCGCAGGCTCTGCATTCCGGCGATCCAGCGTTCGACAGTCTGCCAAGCTACTTCGACCAAAAGCTCCGGCCGGCGCTGCGCGCGCTGCGCGATGCGGCCGTCTCCGCCGGCGAGGCGCGCGCCGATGTCGACGCCGATGAGCTTCTCGGAGCTGTGGCCAGCCTGTGCATGTCGGCCCATAACGCAGGGTCCGGCCGCGCGGAACGCATGGTCGCTCTTCTCGTCGACGGCCTTCGCCATGGCGCGAGTCCGTCCCAAGATATCGGTGACACTTAATCGATTTCGCTTTATGCCCCTATATTGGCAGGGGCGCTGCAGCCCGATGAAGCGCGCGCCCCCCTTTTCGGACGCCGGCGACGCCCCGGAACCATTAGCCGGCCTGCTCGTTTGATCCGCGTGAACATCGGAGGACGAACATGAAGGCTCTCATTCTTGCGGGCGCGCTTGCGGTTTCTGCTCCATGTGTCGCATTCGCGGACGATCAGGGCGCGGTCACCGGCGCGGCAGGCGGCGCGGTCACCGGCGCGGTGGTCGGCGGGCCGGTGGGCGCGGTGGTGGGCGGAGCGGCGGGAGCGATTGTGGGCGGCGCCGCGACCGGTCCGAACCGGCCGACCGTCGTGGTCCCCGCGCCGCCCCCGACGGCTGTTGTCCCGTGCAACACGCGGACGACGCGGACCACGGACAATGACGGCTACAGCCAGACGACGCAAACGACGAACTGCCCGGACTGACCGGCCACATCGGCGTCGGACCCGGCGACGCCGCGGCGCTCTGCAATCAGACGCCGTCTCGTCGCCGGGAAAAAAAACACACTTACTTCTTCATCGTCGTTTCCGCGCTTCGACAAGAAAAAGGTGACACTTACTTTTATTTCCTTTTATGCCGCCCTATCGGGGAGGACGAGCGGCGTTTCGCAGTTCATCGCCCTGTCGGGGGCGACAAAGACTCGGCGCATGGCGTCGGCGCCGGACGTCTGCTCACGCCAGCTTGTTCTTTCTGCTCGGCCGCGGGCTAGTAATGAGCGCCCATGAACGTATTGTAGATCGGCGTCGGCTGATTGAACGGATTTTGAGTGTAGCTGTACGCTTGGTGGCGCCGCTCGGGTCGCCCGTAGGGATAAAGGGTCAGCTGATCGGGCTCCATGGGAACGACATGCGCCGGCCGAGACGGAGGTTGGGCCAAGGCTGCAGCCGAGCCTTCGATCGGCGCGGCCAAGATCGCGGCCCACAGCAGCATTTCGACACGCTTCATCCGTTTCCGTCCTGCTCCAACCGGCCGCCCCAGGCGGGTCTTATCCCGCACGGCGCCGCAAGTCTCGCGCGATCCAATTGACGCCGCCGTCGACAGAGACCGCGCCAGCCGGCGATGCGCCTGGCGAAGGGCGTCGCGAGATCGCCGTTCATGCTGTCGACCCGCTCACAGAGCGGCGTCTTGCTGCGGCTTCGTTCACGCGAAGCCCTTCAGCCCGATGACGCGCGCGTCTTGCGCCGGGGGCGCGGCGCTTGCGCGAAACGGATTCATCGGGTTTTGCCGCTTTGGCGCGCCGGTCGTCGGGCGTCGGAACCGTCCGACCTCGCGGCCCTCACCCTGGCCGGCTGCGCCGCCTGTCCCTCTCCCGTACGGGGAGAGGGGGTCCGCGGACCGGCTATTCCTCTAGCTTGCCGATATGCTTTTGGGCGTAAAGCGGGAGGCCGACCTGCTTGATCAGCTCGAGCTGGGTCTCGAGGAAGTCGATGTGCTCCTCCTCGTCCTGCGCCAGCTTCTCGAACAGGATGCGCGAAACGCGGTCGTTGACCGAGTCGCAATATTGCGCGGCGTCGAGGTAGAAGGCCCGCGCGTCGTTCTCCGACGCGAGATCGCACGCGATGACTTCCTCGACGGTCTGCCCGATCCGCAGGGGATTGAGCGACTGCATGTTGGGGTAGCCTTCCAGGAAAAGGATGCGCGCCGTCAGCGTGTCGGCGTGCTCCATTTCCTCAATCGACTCCGCCCGCCAGACCCTGGCGAGGTCCTTGTAGCCCCAGTTGTCCAGGATGCGGTAGTGAAGCCAGTACTGGTTGATCGCCGTCAGCTCGCTCTTGAGCCCCTGGTTGAGATACTCGATAACCTTCGCGTCCCCGCGCATGGATGCCTCTGTCGGTTGGACAGCCCTCTCCGGGGCGGGATCGCCACCCTTCCGCCTCCCGGATGAGGGCGTCGATGGAGCCGGCGCAGCCGCCGCATTTCGGCTTGCAGCCCAGCGATGCGTAAACATCGCACACGCGTCTGGGACCATCCGGCGCCGCAAGCCGGGCCCGGATCTGGGCGTCGGTCAAAACGTTGCAGGAACAGACGATCATGCGGTCTCCGACGATCCGGTCCGCATGGCGGAGCTTCGGGCGCCCTCGATTGACGCGTCCGCGGGCAGGACGGCGAAAGCGGCGCGTTGATCTCAACTATTGCTGAGGGAAGCCGTCCCGGCAACGGCGACGGCGAAGTTTGGAATCATTGCAAACCCTCGAACGACGACGCGCCCGCCCCGGGCGGCCGTCGTGCGGCGGCGCAACGACCCGCGACCCGGCCCCGGCCCGCCCGTTCGGGGTTGGAACGCTCGGGAAAAAGTCCGCAGAGCGCCAAGGCCCGCGCGAGCGATTGCGCCGACTCGAAAACCGCCCCGAGGTCTTCGCTCCCGACCAGCATCGCCGCCGCCGACAGCACGGCGGCCGGGTCGGAACGCTGCGACATTTCGATCATCCGCAAGGCCAGCGTCTCTTCGGCCGATATTTCCCGGACGGCGAGCGGCCACCACGACGGCGAGCCTTGCGAGGCGGCGATGACGGCGCGGGCAAAACCGTAGAACTGGCCGAACAGCGGCCCGACATCCTGCGCCGGCACGTGGCGGGCGAGCAGGCTTTGACCGAAACGCCAGGACGCGGTGTCCCCGAATCCGAGGCCCGCCATCGCGCATCGATACAGCGTGACGAACAGGTCTTCCGGGGACCGGTCCCGTTCCAGCTCATCGACCTGCGGAATCGGGCTGCGGCTCGCTGACATGTCTTCCCCCGGGGCGACTTGAGCTCCCTTTGTCGGCCAGACTGCAGCGCGCGACGCAGTCTAGCCGACGTTGGAAGTCGCGTTCCAATGTCGTCGCAGGGACGATTAACCTGCGACGACGACGGAAATACTAGGGAAAGTCCTCATCTACTGCAACGCGCCAAAGCCGATCGGCGGCAAATCGAAACGCTTCTAAATTGAAACGATTGCAACACTCGGCGAATCGACCGAACGCGCGCTCGACGCCGGCGACCCGCGGCGAAATCGGACCTGGCGCCCGGCGCGTCGGTTCGCCGCCGCTTGACCCAGGACGCGTCTCCGATCCTCGTCCTGAGCCTGTCGAAGGACGCTCCAGATGGCGGCGACGGTCGAGACCGCTGGATCATCCTTCAACAAGCTCAGGATGAGCTCCGCATCTTGCCTGACGATCAGGTCGAGCGGCCGGCGGCGGAGCAGGCTCATCGGGTCCGATAAGGACTGGGCGGGACAGTCGACGCGAGATCGACGACGAAGCGGCTGCCGCCTTCGGCGGCCGCTTCGCATGCGACCCTGCCGCCGTGACGTTCGGCGATCTGGCGCACCAACGAAAGGCCGAGGCCCCAGCCGCCCGACGATTCGCTCCGGCCCGCAGGTCGGTAGAACGGCTCGAACACCCGCTCGCGTTCCGCCGGCGCGATGCCGTCGCCATGGTCGGAGACGGCGATCCGCGCCGTCTCCCCCGCGCGGGCGACGTCGATGCGCACCGGCGGGCGGCCGTGCCGGACCGCGTTCTCGAGCAGGTTGCGGATCAGGCGGCGCAGCAGCGTCGCGTCGCCCTCGATCTCGACCGGCTCGCCGCTGCCTTCGAGGCTGACGGCGTCGGCGTCGAAGCGCGCCGCCTCCTCCGCCGCAAGCGCAGTGAGATCGACCGGCGCCGGCGGCGGGCGGGTCGCGCGGTCGTAGTCGAGCCGGCTCGCGAGCAGGATCTCGTCGACCAGCCGGTCGCTCTCGGCGAGATTGCGGTCGATCTCGGCGGCGAGCGCGGGGCTCGACTTCGCCTGCCACAATTCGATCGCCAGGCGCAGGCGGGCGAGCGGCGAACGCAGCTCGTGGCTGGCGTTGGCGAGCAGCGCCTTCTGCGCGGTCAGCAGCTCCTCGACCCGGCCGGCGGCGACGTTGAAGGCGCGCGCCACCACGGCGACCTCGTCGTCGCCCTTGTCGGCGAGGCGCAGCGCGAATTCGCCCGCGCCCCAGCGCTCGACACCGGCGCGCAGACCTTCGAGCCGGCGCGTCAGTCGCGCCGTGAGGGGAAAGGCGGCGAGCCCGACGCCGCCGGCGACGATCAGCACGATCGACAGGATGCGCCAGTGGGGACGCGGCCCGGGCGGGCGCAGCCGCGCCAGCACCGCTCGGCCGTCGGGAAGATCGATGCGCACTATGCGCGGCGGCGGGCCGAACCGCCGTCGCTCGCCTTCGCCGAAGGCGATCGGCGCGCCCTCGGCGGCGAGGAGCGCGCCGCCGGAATCGTAGACCGAGACGTCGGCCTCCATCTCGTCGCCGAGGCGCTTCGCCGCCGCCGCGATCGCGCCGGGCGGGCTGTCGCGCTCGGGGATCAGCCGCTCGTTCACCTCGATGTGGAACGCGCCCCAGCGCGGGCGCCCGCTCTCGCCCACGATCGACCAGAAGGCGCCGATCAGCACGGCGACCGCGACCAGGCTCGCGAGCAGCGTCAGGTAGACCTTCCAGAACAACTTGCGCTGCACGACGATCATGCTTCGCCGTCCTGCTTCCTGGCGAACACATAGCCCGCGCCGCGCACCGTGATGATGCGGCGCGGGTGCTTGGGATCGTCCTCGATCAGCGCGCGCAGGCGCGAGATGTGGACGTCGACGGTGCGGTCGTAGGCGTCGAGGTCCTCGCCCTTGACGAGGTCCATCAGCCGCTCGCGGCTGAGCACCCGCCCGGCGTTCTCGGCGAGCGCGACGAGGAGGTCGAACTGGTGGCTGGTCAGCGCCTTCTCCTCGCCGCCGACGCTGAGGCTGCGCGACTCGCGATCGATCACCAGCCGGCCGAAGCGCAAGGGCGCCGGGCCGCCGGGCCGGGCGAGCGCGCCGCGGCGCAGGATGGCGCGCAGGCGGGCGAGCAGTTCACGGGGGCTGAAGGGTTTCGGCAGGTAGTCGTCGGCTCCGAGCTCCAGGCCTACGATTCGGTCGGTCTCGTCGCCGCGCGCGGTCAGCATCAGGATCGGGGTCTGCGCCCGCGCGCGGATGGTGCGGCAGAGCTCGAAGCCGTCGATGTCGGGCAGCATCACGTCGAGGATGACGGCGTCGAAACCGCCGCGTTCGAGCGCGGCGAGGCCGTCGCGCCCGGTGAGACTCCGGTCGACGGCGAAGCCGGCCGCGCCGAGATAGTCCGACACCATGGCGGCGAGCCGGGCGTCGTCGTCGATGATGAGGAGCCTCTCCGCCATGACGCTTTCGACCTGCCTGCGTTGCGTCGCACTTATCCCTTCTCCCCGCCTGTGGGGAGAAGGTGGCGCGAGGCGCCGGATGAGGGGCTGC
>CAMFKX010000071.1 GCA_945957375.1 uncultured Roseiarcus sp. | reverse complement strand
CGCGCCCCTGTAGCCGCGCTCGTTGAGCGCGGCGGACGCGCTCAGCGAGCGCGTCGACAAGACGCCTCCTGTCCGGCGCCGCTGCCCTCACCGTCGCAAACCTGACGCGGACGCCCGCCTGTAGCCGCGCTCGTCGAGCGCGGCCCACGCGCCTCTGTAGCCGCGCTCGCCGAGCGCGGCGGGCGCGCTCAGCGAGCGCGGCTACATCGCCTTTTCGACCTGGCCGCGGATCTCGCCCGGCTTGTGCGCCGCGGTGTGGATGTTGAAATAGAGCATGCCGTCCATCAAGTCCTTGGCCTGCTCCGGGGTGAGCACCGCCGAGCCCTTCATCGGGCTTTCGAGCGGCGGCTGCTGCGGCACTTCGACCGCCGCGGGCTTGCCGGCCGGCGCCGGGCCGTGGAAATGCGCGGCGGTCGCCGGTCCGGTCAGGCCGGAATAGTCCACCGTCCAGGCGAGCGTGCGGGTCTCGGCGTCGTAGGACGCGGCCAGGGTCCCGGCGCCCTTGCTGTCGGGCGGCGGCGTCTCGGTCGCGCCGGACAGGGTCGCCTTGAACTTCATCGTCTCGGCGCTCGCGGCGAAGGCCGCCAGCGACAGAACCGCGGCCGCAACGACTGATGCTGTGCGCATGGGAGTCTCCTCTTGCAGAAATCGCCCCGGTGTCGTCGCTCACGGACCTGGCGAGCGAAGCGAAGCCATCCTTTGACGTCCGGCGCCGGCGGTTGGATGACATTCGCCGCAAAAAGCCCGCCGAGACGGCGTCAGCGACGGCGCGACGCTATCCGGCCGCGATGGCGAATGTACGTCGGCGCGTCGCCGAATCAGGCGAAGCGCTGGCGCGACCGCTCACGCGCCTTCGCCGCCTCGGTCTCCCGGTCGCGCGGCGGGGCGGCGCTTTCGAGCGAGGCGACGAGCCGGCGGGTCGCCTCGGCGACCGCCTCGACCGCGGCGGCGAAGGCTTCGGCGTTGGCCTGCGAGGGCCGCGAATAGCCGCTCACCTTGCGCACGTACTGGAGCGCTGCGGCGCAGATCTCCTCCTCGGTCGCGGGCGGTTCGAAGTTGAACAGGGGCCGGATCGAGCGACACATCGGACGAGACTCCGTTGAGCGTGGGCGGCGTGATTCTGCGCCCGTCCGGGCTACTCGATCAACTCCCACCGGGTTGAG
Source organism: uncultured Roseiarcus sp. (assembly GCA_945957375.1). GTDB lineage: Bacteria > Pseudomonadota > Alphaproteobacteria > Rhizobiales > Beijerinckiaceae > Roseiarcus. The sequence goes on along the minus strand of CAMFKX010000071.1, from coordinate 19,404 downwards.
ACGCTGACCGACAGCTTGTCCTGCCCGGCCTCGATCGGCATCGGCGCGGCCTTCGCGGCGGTCACATAAGCGCGGCCGACGAACGACGGCTGCGGGCTGGCCTGGTCGGTCAGCCCCATCAGCCGCCCGAGCCGGGCGCCGCCCGCGGCGGCGTAGATCTCGGCCTTGCGCCGCGCGTCGGCGACCGCCAGCGGCCGCGCCTTGTCGAGCAATTCGCTGACGTTGCTCTCGCCGAACGCGACGCCGTACATCGCATTCGCGCCGCCGGCGACCGCCTTGTCCAGCAGCGCGCCGAGCCGGGACAAGTCGCGCGCGGTGACCGTGACCATGTTGCCGACCTCGTAGCCGGTGATGGCGGGCGGCGCCGACGAGCCCGGGGCCTGGCTGGCGTAGGTCGGCGAGATCGACAGGCTGGAGGTCTGGATGTCGGCGGCCGCGATCCCCTCGCCCTTGAGCGCGGCGATCAAAGCGCCGGACGCGCGCGCGTTGATCGCCATCGCCGAACCGGCGTCCTTGCCGGCGGTGGTGACGCCGAGCGTGACCTTGGCGAAATCGGGCGGCGCCTCGACGCTCGCTTCGCCGACCACTTCGATGGTGCGGTCGGGATGGACCTCGATCAGCCGGGCCTGCGCTGCGGCCGGCGGCGCGGGCAGGGCGAGCGCCAGCCCGGCGATTGCGGCGAGAAAGCGTGTCGTTGTCATGGTTGCCTCAATGGTCACGGCGTTCGCACGCTGCGCGTCACAGCGCGTCCTTGTCCCGCTTCGCCCGGTAGCGGAAGTCGCAATGGCTCGCTCCGCCCATGATCGTCTGGGTCCGCGTCAGTTCGATGCGCGGATCATAGCCCTCGCAGAAGGCGCCGTCGCGGTTGCACGACAGGACGTCGCCGAGCTCGCCGAGCCCCATGGCGCGATAGGTCTCGGCGTAGCGGCAGCGGGTTACGTTGAAATCGAACGCGCCCGGCTCATCGCGCAGCACTTCGAGATGGAGCGCGTCGTCCTTGGTCCACAAGGAGAAAATCGACTTGAAGGTTTCGAGATCGGCGCCCTCCGGCGCCTGCTTCGCCATCTCCGCCCCCGCCGCGACCGCCGCCCGCCGGATCGCCCGGCGCAGGATGGCCTTCGCCTGATCCTCGCCGATCGCCTGACGCATCTCGTCGTAGATGGGCGCGATGATCTCCGCCTCGATCCTCCGGCGGGCGAGAATGCCGAGTTCCGCGGTCATCGGCGCGCCGCCTCCATTCCAGCACCGCGCAACGTCACGCGCGCGAGCGATTCCAGAGAGTTAGGCCCCATTTCTTGCAACTCCCGCGACGCTCCGGTGGAGCGATTGAGCTAACGTCTTGAAATCGCGCAATGCCGGATGTCTACTGCGGCGCCGGTTCGCCGCGGATTCGGCTGCCCGGTCGGCCGGGTCCGAAAGCAAGGCGCGGCCGGACGCATGGAAGATCCGGTTCGATGGGCGATTTCTGAAATAGGGAAGCACGGCCGCGGCCGTTTGGCAAGGAATTGTAGGAGAGATCGTCGATGCTCGTTCGTTGCCTGTCGGCTCTGCTTGTCGCGTTCAGCCTGTTGACGCACGCCCCGGCGCAAGCCGCTGACCACCCCGTGGTCCCGGTCGCCGCGGGCGTCAGCTACCAGTGGATCGACCGCTGGGACGCCGACCGTCTCAACCGCGTGCTGACGGCGGACGCGCCGACCTTCTTCGGCGTCCCGATCGCGGCAAGCCCGGCCCGCAACGCCGTCAACCTCTACCGCGTGACCTATTCTTCGGTCGTGCCGGAGCAGGGGAACCGCCCGATCGTCACGACCGGCCTCGTCGCCGTCCCCGAGGGGGCGACGGGCGGCCTGCCGGTGTTCTCCTACCAGCACGGCACGGTCTACGGGAAGGAGGAGGTGCCCTCGATCCCGGACCAGTCGGCCGAGACGCGGCTCGCCCTGGCTCTGTTCGCGGGGCAGGGCTATGTCGTGATCGGCGCCGATTATTTCGGCATGGGGGACACCAAGGAGCCGGAGGGTTACGTCGTCAAGGGGAGCCACCAGCAGGCGACCTTCGACATGCTGCTCGCCAGCCGCGCCGTCCTGCAGAACCTCGGCGTGACGACGACCAAGCTCTTTCTCGGCGGCTGGTCGCAGGGCGGCTTCGTCACCATGGCCTTTCTCGAGAAGCTGGAAAACTCGGGCGTGCCCGTGGCCGCGGCGGCGACCGCCTCGGCGCCGGTCGACGCCTTCGTGATGGTCAGCGGCGCGCTCGATTTCCCGCGCAAGATCGACGCCGTGTGGATGAACTCGGTGTTCATCCTGTCCGCCTTCTCGTTCGAGAACTATTACGGCGTTCCCGGGCTTGCCCGCGCGCTGTTCACCGACGAGGCCTATGACGTGGCGCGCAAGGTGTACGAGCGCGAGAAAGTCGATTTCGCCGCCGTGCCGACCGACCTGCACAAGCTCATTCGCCCCGAATATTTCGATCCGAAATTCCTCGCCGCCTCGACCTACGGGCGGCTGCTGCTCGACAAGACCAACGCCTATCGCTGGGTGATTCAGACCCCGACGCGCAACTATTACGGCGAGGCGGACGAGGCGATCGCCGTCGGCCTGGGCCGGCTGGCGATGACCTTCCAGCAGGCGATGGGAGCCGGCAACCCCGCGGTCGAGGCGCTTTCGACAGGCGCGATGGCGAAGTAGACGTCAGCTCTCCTTCGAGTCGATGACGGCAAATCCCTCGTTCCTCGCAGCCTCGGCAAGTCGTCCGTCGAACGTCACGATTTCGAGGGTCGTCGGGCGACCCTCTGCGGCCACGAAAGCCGCGCCCAGTTGCAGTGCGTCGGCCGCCCGGAGTCGATGGGCGCGATGGCGGAAGTGTCCCAAAACCTCATCTCCCCTCGCGCCGCTCTTCGATGACGGCGTCGACTATCGACACCCCGTGGTCCGCTTTCGGCGGCGGGGTCATCAATAGCGCGGGAAATCCTTTCACCCGACCAGGCCTGACGACGCCTTGTCGGATCAGCCTCGCCAGCCGATCATCGTCGACTTCGGCGTCGCCGCTCGGGACGCTTTCCAGTCGCGCCACCGGGCGTCCCTGGTCAGTGATCAGAACCGGTGATCCGTCGCGAAGACTTTCGATCAGCGCGCTCAGGTTGCTTTGCGCCTCTGTGATGCTGGCCGTTTTCATGGCGACAAAATAGCCGTTTCGCGCAACGCCAGCAACGTGCGCGCCGTTCCGGTATCGCTTCTTGCCAAGGCGACGCCCCTGGTTCACACAGTCGCACAAACTTATTTCTGTCGAGGACCGGTTCGCCCAACTCGTCCTGAGCCTGTCGAAGAACGCTCCGGAGGACGCCCGAAGGCTCGGCCCGTCGGCCCATCCTTCGACAGGCTCAGGATGAGGTCCGCACAGCGGCAGCCGCGTGAATGCTGAAAGGTCGAAATCCCTTGCGCAACAACGCCATCGTTCAGGTTGGCCGCGGGCCGCTCGCGGCGCGGTTCGGGCAATCTCTGCCGCTCGCGCTGATCGCCGGCCCGTGCCAGATGGAGAGCCGGGCGCATGCGCTCGAGACCGCCGCGGCGCTGAAGGAGATCGCGGCGCGGCGCAAGGTCGGGCTCGTCTACAAGACGTCGTTCGACAAGGCGAACCGCACCTCGGGCGCCGGCGCGCGCGGGGTCGGACTCGACGCGGCGCTGCCGGTGTTCGCGGAAATCCGCGAAAGCCTCGGCCTGCCTGTGATCACCGACGTGCACGAGAGCCAGCAATGCGCGCGGGTCGCGGAAGCCGTCGACGCGCTCCAGATCCCGGCTTTCCTGTGCCGCCAGACCGACCTCCTGGTCGCCGCGGCGCGCACCGGCCGCGCGGTCAACGTCAAGAAGGGGCAGTTCCTCGCGCCCTGGGACATGAAGAACGTCGTCGCCAAGCTCGACGACGCCGGGGCGGGCGACGTGCTCGTCACCGAGCGGGGCGTCAGCTTCGGCTACAACACCCTCGTCGCCGACATGCGCTCGCTGCCGATCCTGGCGCGCGAGACGGGCGCGCCGGTGATCTTCGACGCCACCCATTCCGTGCAGCAGCCCGGCGGGCAGGGGACGTCGTCAGGCGGGCAGCGCGAGTTCGTGCCGGTGCTGGCGCGGGCGGCGGTCGCCGTCGGCGTCGCCGGCGTGTTCATCGAGACCCATCCCGATCCCGACCACGCGCCCTCGGACGGCCCGAACATGGTGGCGCTCAGGGATTTCGAGGCGCTCGTCGCCGAACTTCAGGCCTACGACGACGTGACGAAAAGTCGACTGGCGAAACTCTGAAATTATCGTCATATGACGGTAGCGTAGGTGAGATAAAAAGGCCGCGTCCTTGTCAAAAGCACGCATTATGGACAAATACCTGTTCAGCTACGCGACTGCGAACGATCCGCCCCTGAAGCGTGGAATGATCCGGCTCGTCGAGAAGGCGACCGGCCAGCCGCGGCTGAAGAAGCTCTATCTCGACAACCAGCGGTTCCCGCGGCCCAACGAGAACTTCTTCCAGGCCGCGGTGCGCAAACTCGCCCTCGACGTGCGTTTCAACGCCGACGCCCTCGCCGCGATTCCGAAGACCGGGCCGGTGGTGGTGGTCGCGAACCACCCCTATGGCGTGCTCGACGGCATCGTCATCTCCTGGCTCGTGAGCCGGGCGCGCTCCGACTTCGTCGTCCTGACCAACGCGGTGCTGATGCGCGCCCCGGAGGTCAACGGCTATATCCTGCCGATCGACTTCGCCGAAACCGAGGAGGCGCAGAGGACCAACATCGCCTCGCGCGCCGCCGCGCGCGCCCAACTCGACAAGGGCGGGGTGGTGGTGGTGTTCCCGGCCGGCGCGGTGTCGACCGCGCCCGACAAGCTCGGCTTCAAGCCCGCGATCGACTGGCGCTGGCAGCCGTTCGTCGCGGCGCTGATTCAGCGCTCGAAGGCGACCGTCGTGCCGATCTGGTTCTCGGGCCAGAACAGCCGCCTGTTCCAGATCGCGAGCCACGTCAGTTCCACCCTGCGGGTCTCGCTGATCTTCCACGAAGTCAGGGCGCGGATCGGGACGACGCTGCCGCTGGTGGTCGGCTCGCCCATTCCGTTCGCCGAAATCGCGCCGATCAAGGACCGGCAGGCGCTCGCCGACCATTTGCGCGAACGGGTCTACGCGCTGGCGCGACCGGCTCCGGGCATGACGAAGCTCAATCCGGCCCAACGGCTGCTGAGGCCGGTCAAGGCGGCGCTGAAGGCGCAGCGCGCGGCGTAAGCGCGTTTCGGCTCAGCCCCGCCCGCGGTAGGGCGGCACGCCCTGATCGGGAATCCACACGCTCTCGGGAGCGGGACCCGTCTGCCAGAACACGTCGATCGGGATGCCGCCGCGCGGATACCAGTAGCCGCCGATCCTGAGCCAGCGGGGCGCGAGCGTCTTCACGATGTCCCGGCCGATCCGGAGCGTGCAGTCCTCGTGAAAGGCGCCGTGATGGCGGAAGCTCAGGAGATAGAGTTTGAGCGACTTCGACTCGACGATCCACTTGTCGGGAATGTAGTCGATCACGATGTGGGCGAAGTCCGGCTGCCCGGTCATCGGGCAGACCGATGTGAATTCCGGCGTGACGAACCGGGTGACGTAGTCGACGTCCTGCTGCGGGTTCGGCGCGCGGTCGAGAATCTTGATGTCCGGCTTGTCGGGAATGTCCGACGTCTTGCCGAGATGGGCGAAGGCGGGTTTCGGTTTCTTGCTCATGGGCGGGAATTATCGGGGGCGGGCGACCGAAGCAAGGCGCGACCCCTCATCCGGCCGCGCCTGCGGCGCGTCCACCTTCCCCCCGGGGGGAAGGCGCCAACGCCCGCAGTTACGCCCCCTTCCCCCGAGGGGGAAGGGGGCCGACGTTCAGATGGCACGCGCCCCCTTCTCCCCCTGGGAGAAGGTGTCGCCGAAGGCGACGGATGAGGGCGCGCGGCGCGATCATTTCAACTGTCCCCCGCCGAAGCCGGCCGAGATCGAGCCGCTGAGACGCACGCACACGCCGTTGGGCGAGAGGACGCCTGGCATGCCGCCGATGTTGCACTTCTTCGCCGGCGCGGTCGGCGCCGCCTTGTCCTTCCTGACCTGCGCCGGCAGTTCGGCCGCCGACGCGGCGGTCGAGAGGGCGAGGGCCGTGAACGCCAGCAGGCGGAGCGGAACCATACGGACTCCCTTCGGACACATCCGCAACCTTATGCCGGCCCGCCAGCTGCGTCGCAATGCCGCCCTTGCGACTCGGGGCTCCATCCCGCAAACTGACGCGGACGGCGGAGAGGGGAAACGGCGCAAGGTATGGACACGACGCTCCCTGTCGACCGTCGACCCGTGGCGCAGGCGGCGCCGCTGATGGCCGGAATCGCGCTGGTCGCCGTCGGCATATGGCTCGCGGTCGCCGGGCGCGAGGCGGTCCCCGCCGCCGTCGCCGGCGCCGTCGGACTGGCCTTGCTGCGCTGGGTCAGAGCGGAGCGGCCCTTCTCGCAGGCGCTCGTCGCCGTGGACGCTGCGGCCTTCTTGCTGTTCTCCCTGTTGCGCAACGACGGCCTCGCCTTCTGGGGCCTGCCCGGACCCTGGCTCGACGTCTTCCGCTTCAACCTGCCGTCGGCCGCGATCGCGCTGATCGTCTACGCCGGCGCCTCGGCGATGGCGTTGATCGCCGGATACCGCGGATTGCGGATCGTCGAGGCGGTCAGCCTGATCGTCGTCCCGTTCCTGTTCAACATTCTGGTGGTGATCGGGGCCGACTGGCACATGGCCGAGATCGGCGCCGCGGCGACCGGCCACGCCGCCCTGTCGTTCCCGATCCAGGTCGCGATCGGGCGCGCGATCACGCTGTGGCTGCTCGGCGAGGCGATGCTGGTCCTGATCACCGCGGTGAGCCTCGAGCGGCCGCCGCGCTCGCTCAGGGTGATGGCGCTGTTCGCCCTCTGCGGCGCCTGGGCCGCGGCGACGCCGCTGTTCGCCAACGCCGCGCAACTCGTGACCCAGCCGCTGCTCGCGATCGTTTTCTCCGCCGCCTGCGCGGCGCTGGCGCAGGGCGGCCTGTGGGCGATCGTCTATCTCCTGACCGGCGTGTTGCTCGACTGGCTCGCCGGGCGCCCGCCGCGCTGGGACGCGGCCTGGGACCATTGGCGCACCGGCGCGGTCAAGGGCGCGATCTACGGCGGCCTGTTCATCGGCTTCGTCCTGATCGCGGCCTTCGTCCTGCGTCTGCCCGGCGCGCCCTGGGCGCTCGGCTTCTTCGCCCCGATCGTCTTTCCCGTCCTCGGCGCGGCGTTGTTTCCGCTCGCCATGACGGTGGTCGGCAGCGCCGACGGAACTCCGCCGTTCCTCGGCCGCCTGCGCGCGGCCTACCGCGACCAGCGGGCGCTCGCGCGCGGCCTCGTGGTCGGCCTCGGCCTCGTCTTGGCCTACGAGGCGAACCTCGCCGCCTCCGGCGGCGGGACGCGCTTCCTCGTCATGGCGGCGATCGGGGCGCTCGCCTACGCCGGAGTCGACTACGCCTTCGACGCCCGAAGGGTCGCCGCTGGCGAGCGGACCCGGGTGCAGTCCTGGCGCCTCTACGCGCTCGGGGCGGGCCTGGGCGCGCTCGTCGCCGGCGCGCTCGGCTGGTATTTCGACGCCGCCCAGCTTCAGGTGGTGATCGCCAAATTCTGGGCATATGCAGACGTCAACTACCGCCAGAGCGGCCGCGCGCTCGGCGACTTCACCACCTATCCGATCTTCAACAAATACGGGACGGTAAACCTCGGCGAGGTCGCCGGCGGGGTCAGACTGTTCTGGGCGGAGTCGGTCGCGGGCGTGATCAACTGGTCGCTCGCGGCGCCCCTGTTCTCGATCAATTACGTCCTGCTCGACGCCCTGCTGCAGCGCAGTCTGCGCCCGATCAAGACGCTGCTGAGCCCGCAGGGCGTCGAGGGCGTGTTTGCGCAGCTCGTCCGGGTGCTGCGCTGGGGCCTGTGGATGGCCCCGATCATCAACTCGTTCCTGCGCCAGTCGCCCGATCCGACCTGGTACAATCAGGATGGCGCGGTGCGCACCGGGGTCGCGATCGGCGCCGACGCCACGCAGAGCCCGGAGACGTTCCGGCGCTTCAGTCTCGTCCTGTTCCTCGGCCTGCTCGCCTACGACTGGCTGCGCATCCTGATCTGGTTCGACCATATGGGGCTCCGGGTCGCGAGCCTGGTCAACCTGTCGTTTCTCGGCGGCGACCGGGCGGACGAGGCAGCTGCGCGCTTCGTCGGCCACAACGGCCGCACGCGCGCCATTCCCGACGGCATCCGGCGCTTCGGCACCTGGGCGCCGCTGCTGATCCCGTTCTACATTCCGCGCGGCGGGGAGTGGGATTTCGCTTGGACGGGCGCCGAGAAACTCGCCCGCGACGGCGGCCCGATGCCCGAGCCGATCCGCACGCTCGCCTTCGCCTACGCTGGCGTCGGCGCGGTGTTCGCCGCCGTCGCCCTGGCTATCGTCGCGCGCGAGCGCCGCCGGTCCGGTCCGCCGGCGCCGTGGCTCCCAGAGGCGCCGCTCGAGCTCGCGCGCAACCCGAGTTCCTACGTCTTCAACAACGGCGCGGTCGGCGTCGAGCTGATGCGCGACGGGCGCGGCGCGGCCTTCGTGATGGGCGCCGAACGCGGCGGCGGCGGCATCGACCTCATCCGGCGTCCGCTCGACCCGCTTCAGGCGCGCGGCCAGTTCTTCTACGTGTGCGAGGACGGCGCGGCGCCGTGGTCGATCGGCTTCGAGCCGGTCCGCCGCGCGGGCGCCTACCGCATCGAGGAGGTCGGCTTCCAGCGCCTCGCCATCGTCCACGAGCTGAACGCCGTCGAGGCGCGCATGGAGGTCGGCCCCGACCGCAACCAGGCCGCGGTGCTGAGCTGGAAGATCACGCTCACCGACCGCTCGGGCGAGCCGCGGCGGCTGCGCCTGACGAGCTTCTGCGAAATCGCCGGCCACGAGACCGAGGCCTATGCGCGCGACCTCGACTTCGCCGGCATGCATGTCGAGACGATCTTCGTGCGCGCGCTGAATGCGATCGTCGCCCGCAACCGCCTGCTGCGCTCGGCCCGCGCCGACCGCGGCGAGACCGCGTTCTTCGCGGTCAAGCCCGGGGAGGGGGCGGAGCTGGTCGGCTATGAGGATTCGCGCACCCGCTTCCTCGGCGAAGGGTCGCTCGCGAACCCGACCGGCTGCGAGCGCTGGCGCTGGCGCAAGCTCGACGACGAGGGCAAGCTCTGGACCTTCGATCCGGCGGCGAGCTTCACCCTGGAGATGACGCTCGCGGCCGGCGGGTCGGCCACGGCCGAGTTCGTCATGGGCCGGTCGGACAACGCCGTCTGGGCCGCCGAACTGATCGCGCGCCGCCTCGGCCTCGCCCCGATCCCGGAGCAGGCGCTGGGCACGCGCATCTACGAGACCCGCGCGGTCGAGCCGACGCCGGCGCTGCCGAGCCGCTGGCCGTTCGCGATCTCGGACGACGGCCGCCGGCTGACGCTGACGCCGCGCACGCCGCGCCCGTGGGCGCATGTGATGGCGAACGAATCCGGCATGTCGACCATGACGTCGAACGACGGCGAGATCTTCTCCGCCTTCGCCAACGCCCGGCAGAACGGCCTGACGGCCTTCCGGTTCGACAGCGCGACCGTCGTGCAGCCCGGCCAGGTCGTCTATCTGCGCGACCTCGACGCCGAGGAGACCGACTCGCCCGTCTTCGCGCCGTTCCAGCGCGAGGACGCGACCTACGAGGTCGAATATGAGCCGGGCGTCGCGACCCACACGAAGACGCGCGGCGATCTCGCCACCGAATATACGGTGTTCGTCCCGCCGGACCGGCCGTGCGATGTGCGTATCCTGACGCTGCGCAACACCGGAGCGCAGGCGAAGCGGCTGCGGGTGGCGCCGTTCTTCGACCTCGCGCTCGAAGAGGGCCCGAACCAGAGCGTCGGCAAGATCCGCGACGAGAAGGTCGGCCAGACGCTCGTCTTCCAGAACCGCTCGAACGATTTCGAGCGCGGCTTCGCCTTCGCCGCGACCAGCCTCGCCCAGCCCGCGACCGAGACCGTGCGCACCCGCTTCTTCGGCGGACCGGGCCGCGACATCCATTGCCCGGCGATGGTCGAGACCGGGGCGCCCGACGGGTCGGCGACCGACGACGGCCGCCGGGTCGCGGCGTTCGTTGGCGAGATCGCGCTGCCGCCGGGCGGCGAGGCGAAGATCGTCATCGTGTTCGGCCAGGCGCGGACCCGCGCCGAGGCGCTGGCCGCGGCCGCCCGCGTCGGGCTCGCGGAGGCGGAGGCCGACCTCGCCGCGACCCGCGCCTCGTGGGCCGCGCGGCTCGGCAAGGTCGAGGTCCGCACCAACCGGCCCGACTTCGACCGCCTGGTCAACACCTGGCTGCCCTATCAGCTCTACGCTTCGCGCCTGTGGGGCCGGGTCGGGCCGAACCAGCGCGGCGGCGCGACCGGCTACCGCGACCAGTTGCAGGACGTGCTGCCGCTCTCCCTGCTGGAGCCGCGCCTGACCCGGGCGCAGATCGTGCTGCACGCGAGCCAGCAGTTCCTGGAAGGCGACGTGCTGAAATGGTGGCACCGGGCGCCGAACGGCGGCACCGGCCTCGGCCAGCGCACCAAGGCGAGCGACCCGCACCTCTGGCTGCCCTATGTACTGGCCCGCTACGTGCGGGACACCGGCGACGCGAGCGTGCTCGACGAGGTGACGCCGTTCCTCGAGGGCGAGGCGGTGCCGGCCAACGAGGAGACCTTCATCGTCATCCCGCGCGCCTCGCGCGAGACCGCCACAGTCTACGAACACGCGCGCCTCGCCATCGCCTACACCCTTGAATACATGGGCGCGAACGGCCTGCCGCTGCTGCGCGCCGGCGACTGGAACGACGGCATCGACGTGCTCGGGCGGCTCGAGATCGGCACCAGCGTGTGGATGGGCTTCTTCCTCGCCAACGTGCTCGACGGCTTCATTCCCCTCGCCCGCCTGAAGGGCGACGAGGCTTTCGCGACGCAATGTGCGGAGGCGCTCGCGGCCCAGCGCGCGGCGCTCGACGTCGGCTGGCGCGGCGAGCATTACGTCCTCGATTTCGCCGACGACGGCGAGGTGCTCGACCAGCCGAACGCCATGACCTCTGGCTGGGCCGCGTTTTCGGGCGCCTGCGACGACGCCCGGGCGCTGGCCGCGCTCGAGGGCGGCCTCAAGGGCATCGAGCGGCCCGAGCGCGTGCTTCTGCTCGAGACGCCGTTCTACGAACATTCGCGGCCCTATCCGGGCCGGATCGCCGACTATCCGCCGGGCGTGCGCGAGAACGGCGGCCAGTACAGTCACGGCGCCTCATGGATCGTCGACGGTTTCGTCCGCCTCGCCGTCAACGCTCACGCGCGCGGCGAGGCTGAGAAAGCTGGACGCCTGTTCGCCCGCGCCGTGGAGATCTTCGAGAAGATTTCGCCGTTGAAGAAGACCGACCCGGAGCGGATCGCGATCTACGGCTTGATCCCGATCCAGCAACCGGCCGACATCTACGACGGCTGGGGGCACGGCGGGCGGGGCGGCTGGTCGTGGTACACCGGTTCGGCCGCGCGGATGCTGTCGGCCGCCTGGGCCATTCTCGGCATCGAGCAGAAGGACGGCGCGGTCACGGTCCGCGACGACCTGTTCGAAGCCAAGGGCGACCTGCGGGTCGAGTCGCTCCGGGTCGGCGAACGGACCTGGCGACGGTGACGCCGGCGCGCCGGCGCGGCTGATCTCACATCCATTCGGAGGGTGCGACGATTGGCGCCCTCTACTTTGGGCGCAAATGACGGGCCGAAAGGCGCTTGTGTGCGTTGCGGCGAGCCGCGCTTTCTGGCAAGAGGCGCCCACAATCCGCGCGCAAAACCGCGCCGCCAAGGTCAAGGAGGGGGTCACACGCCATGTTGCTAGGGTTAATCATCATCTGTGGACTGTTGTCCATCGTGTACGGAATGTACACGGTCAGCAGCATCATGTCGGCCGACGCCGGCTCCGCCCGCATGCAGGAGATCTCCGGCGCCGTCGCTGAAGGCGCGCAGGCCTATCTGCGTCGCCAGTACACGACGATCGCCGGCGTCGGCGTGGTCGTATTCATCGGTCTCGGCCTCCTGCTGTCATGGACGGTGGCGGTCGGCTTCGCTATCGGCGCGATCCTGTCGGGCGCGGCCGGCTTCATCGGCATGAACGTCTCGGTGCGCGCCAACGTCCGCACCGCGCAGGCCGCGACCAAGTCGCTCGCGGGCGGCCTCGACATCGCCTTCCGCTCCGGCGCGGTCACCGGCCTGCTCGTCGCCGGTCTCGCGCTGCTCGGCGTCGCCTGCTACTTCGGCTACCTGACCGAGGTCGCCGGCTACAAGCCGGCTGACCGCACCGTGATCGACGCGCTCGTCGCGCTCGGCTTCGGCGCCTCGCTGATCTCGATCTTCGCCCGTCTCGGCGGCGGCATCTTCACCAAGGGCGCCGACGTCGGCGCCGACCTCGTCGGCAAGGTCGAGGCCGGCATCCCCGAGGACGATCCGCGCAACCCGGCGACCATCGCCGACAACGTCGGCGACAACGTCGGCGACTGCGCCGGCATGGCGGCCGACCTGTTCGAGACCTACGCGGTGACGGTGGTCGCCACGATGGTGCTCGCCTCGATCTTCTTCGAGGGCACGAGCGCGCTGTGGCCGACCATGATGTATCCGCTCGCGATCTGCGGCGCCTGCATCGTGACCTCGATCGCCGGCACGTTCTTCGTCAAGCTCGGCGCCAACAACTCGATCATGGGCGCGCTGTACAAGGGCCTGATCGCGACCGGCGTGCTGTCGATCTTCGGCCTGGCGCTGGCGACCAGCTTCGTCGTCGGCTGGGGCGAGATCGGCGTCGTCGCGGGCAAGGCCGTCACCGGCTCGAACCTGTTCATCTGCGGTCTCGTCGGCCTCGTCGTCACCGGCCTGATCGTGGTGATCACCGAGTACTACACCGGCACCGGCAAGCGTCCGGTCGTCTCGATCGCCCAGGCCTCCGTCACCGGCCACGGCACCAACGTGATCCAGGGCCTCGCGGTCTCGCTCGAATCGACGGCGCTTCCGGCGCTGGTGATCGTGGCGGGCATCGTCTCGACCTATCAGCTCGCGGGCCTGTTCGGCACCGCGATCGCGGTCACCACCATGCTCGGCCTCGCCGGCATGATCGTCGCCCTCGACGCCTTCGGACCGGTCACCGACAACGCCGGCGGCATCGCCGAAATGGCGGGCCTGCCCAAGGAAGTGCGCCAGTCGACCGACGCGCTCGACGCGGTCGGCAACACCACCAAGGCGGTCACCAAGGGCTATGCCATCGGTTCGGCGGGCCTCGGCGCGCTGGTGCTGTTCGCCGCCTACACCAACGACATCACCCACTTCACCCAGCAGGGCGCGCCCTACTTCAAGGACGTGGGAACGGTGTCGTTCGACCTGTCGAACCCCTATGTCGTCGCGGGCCTGATCTTCGGCGGCATGATCCCGTACCTGTTCGGCGGCATCGCCATGACCGCGGTCGGTCGCGCGGCGGGCGCGGTGGTGGTCGAGGTGCGCCGGCAGTTCAAGGAGATGCCCGGCATCATGCAGGGAACGCAGCGTCCGGACTACGGCCGGGCGGTCGACATGCTGACCAAGGCGGCGATCCGGGAGATGATCATCCCCTCGCTCCTGCCGGTGCTGGCGCCGTTCGTCGTGTATTTCGGCGCGCTGTGGATCTCCGGCTCCAAGGCCGCGGCCTTCGCCGCGCTCGGCGCCTCGCTGCTCGGCGTGATCGTCAACGGCCTGTTCGTCGCGATCTCGATGACCTCGGGCGGCGGCGCGTGGGACAACGCCAAGAAGAGCTTCGAGGACGGCTTCGTCGACAGCGACGGCGTCAAGCACTTCAAGGGCTCCGACGCGCACAAGGCGTCGGTGACCGGCGACACCGTCGGCGACCCCTACAAGGACACCGCCGGCCCGGCGGTGAACCCGGCGATCAAGATCACCAACATCGTCGCGCTGCTGCTGCTGGCCATTCTGGCGCACTGAGGCGAACGAAACGGACTTGAAGGGAAGGGCGGGGCTTCGGCTCCGCCTTTCCTGTTTGGGCGCCGCCAAAGGTTTTGGCGCGACTCCGGGTGTGGTAGAATTCCAATATGGCCGCTTTTCAAACGTTCCCCCTGACGATAGAGGCGCATCCCGAGGATGGCGGGTATCTCGCCCTTTTTCCCACATTGCCGGGATGTCAGACTTGGGGCGACACCTACGAAGACGCTGTTCGGAACGCCGAAGAGGCTCTGGCGGTGTATGTCGAAACTCTGATCGCGAACGGCGATCCAATTCCAGAAACCCGGTTGAGCAGCAGCTCCACTTCGCTCGGGATTATCTTGCGGACCGACATCGCGGCGTAGCGCGTGATGACGGACCGACTTCCGAGCGTCAGCGCGAAAGATGTCATCCGCGTTCTGCAGCGGGCGGGATTTGTGTTGCAGAGACAGAAAGGCAGCCACGCGACTTTGCGACATCCCGACACGCGCCACACCGTCGTCGTGCCGGTCCACGCCGGCGACATCAAGCGTCCGCTCTTCAAGACAATCCTTGCGCAGGCCGGGATGAGCGCGGAGGATTTTCGGGCGCTCCTGTAACTCTCGCCGATCAATGCCCGTCGCCTCCATGAAACTCATCTGTCTCAACACCTGGGGCGGCCTTGCAGGCCACGACGAGCTGCTCGCCTTCCTCGGCGCCCAGCGGGACGCCGACTTTCTCTGCCTGCAGGAGGTCTGGTCGGCGCCCTACGAGGGGCTCGAGGGCGCGCTCGCCGGGGGGCGCCCGCTCGATCAAAGCCGCATCCTGGTCCGGGGCCGGCAGGCGATCGCGGCGCGGCTCGACGGGCACAGAGACCTGTTCCATCCCCATCACCGCGACGACTACGGCCTGCTGACGCTGGTCGCCCGCCGGCTGGAGATCATCGAATCCGGCGACGTCTTCGTCCACCGCGAGCGCGGCTATATTCCCGAGGGCGACATCGGCCATCACGCCCGCAACCTGCAGTTCGTGACCGTCGCGACGCCGAAAGGGCCGTTGACGGTGATGAATTTTCACGGCCTGTGGAACGGGCGCGGCAAGGGGGACAGCGGCGACCGGCTCCTCCAGTCGCGCCGCGCGCTCGACTTTCTCGCCGGGCGCCGGGAGCCCTTCGTGCTCTGCGGCGATTTCAACCTCGCGCCGGCTGCGCAGAGCCTGAAGATGTTCGAGGACGCCGGCCTGCGCAACCTCGTCGCCGAGTTCGGCGTCACGTCGACCCGCACGCGCCTATACGACGGGCGCGAACGCTTCGCCGACTACGTCTTCGTCAGCGAGGGGATCGCGGTCCGCGCCTTCCGCGTCCTGCCCGACGAAGTCTCGGACCACGCGCCGCTGATGCTCGAATTCGCGTGATCGCGCGCGGCGCCGGATCAGCGTCAGAGTTACGCGCCGCCCGCCTAGCCGAAACGGAACAGGCCGCCCATGATGTTGCGCAGGAAGTCCGGCTCCTGGCCGCCGGTCGGGGTCGTGCGCGTGACGTAGTCGAACACCTTGCCGTCCTGCATGCCGTAGTTGGCGACGCGTTCGACCTTGCCGCTCTTGTTGAAATAGACGGCGAGGACGTGCTGGTCGGTCATCTGCACCGGCATGAAGGCGAGCGCGCGGTGCATCTTCTGGCCGATGTAGTACCAGGCGTCGCCGCCGACGGTGGAGGTGGTCGAGGGCGTGCCGAGCAGGGCGAGCGCCTCCGGCTTGTTGGTCGCCCCGACCTTGATCTGCGACACCGTCTGCTCGTCGATCTGATAGCCGCGGTCGAAGTCGCCGTCGTAGCCGATGCAGCCGCCGAGCGCGGAGGTCAGCGTCACGACGCCGGCCAGCGCGAGCCCCTGCGCCACGCGTCGATGCGGCTTCCGCTTGTCGCTCATTTCCGTCTCTCCGCTTCGTCGCGCCGGTTTTTTCTTGCCAGCGCGACCGCGGATGCCTAACCCATGCGGCCGAACCAAAGCAAGGCGACCTGGATTTTCCGCGGGTCGCGTCGAGGCGCGTGTTGATGATCTTCGCCCAATGGCGCGCGCGGCGCGCCAGCCTCGCCCTCATCGAGAAGCTTCGCGGCGAGATCGTGGCCGCCTCGCGCCGGCCCGCGCTTTATCGCGACCTCGGAGCGCCGGACCGCGTCGACGGGCGATTCGAATTGCTGATCTTGCATGTCGGGCTCGCGCTGCGCCGCCTGGTCGCGCTCGGCGGCCTCGGCGACGACGTCGCGCAGGATCTGGTCAATTCCGTCTTCATGCATCTCGAAGACACGTTGCGCGAACAGGCGATGAGCGACGTGCGCGTGTCGAAGCGCCTGGCCGAGATGAAGAAGGCGTTCTACGGCCGCAACGGCGCCTATGCGGCTGCGCTCGATTCGGGCTCGCGCGCCCAGCTCGAGGCCGCGCTCGCCCGCAACGTCTACGGCGCGCCCGGCGGGACGCCCGAAGCCGCCGCCCTGGCCGCCTACGTGCTGGCGGTCGAGGCGGCGCTGCGGGAGACCCCGATCGACGCCTTCACCACCGGCCGGTTCCGGTTCCCGGACGGCGGGCTTGCGGGAGAATGACCTTGCGGGAGGATGACATCGACGCGCCTTTCAGCCGCATCATCCGGGTCGACACGCTGCCGCGCAACGGCGAGACGATGGTGATCGAGGCGAACGCGGAGGAACGCGCGGCGCTTGCGGCCCTGCTCAAGGTCCCGGCGATCGAGCGGCTCGCGGCGACCCTGACCGTGAAACGCGCGGCGCGCGGCGGAGCGCGCGTCGTCGGCGCGGTGCACGGAGCGCTGACCCAGACCTGCATCGTGACGCTCGAGCCGTTCCCCGCCGAGGTCGAGGAGGACGTCGACGTGCTCTTCGCCCCGCCGGAGGATTCGGCGCGCAAGCGCGGGCCGGCGGAGGAGCTGGAGATCTCGATGCTCGACGACGACGAGCCCGATCCGCTGGTGGACGGCCGGATCGACCTCGGCGCGCTGGCGGCGGAATTCTTCGCGCTCGGCCTCGACCCGTATCCGCGCAAGCCGGGAGTCGAGTTCACGCCGCCCGAGGATGAGCCCGACGCGCCCGAGCCGTCGCCTTTCTCCGTGCTGCGCGACGCGGCGAAGAAGCCCGACTAGGACGCGGGCGCCCCGTCCGGGGTGGTGACCGGCGCGAACAATTCCTTCTGCGCCTTGACCCCGCGCAGCGCGTGCAGGCCGAGCGATTCGAGCGGCCAGCCGCCCTCGCGGGCGACCGCAGCGAATTCGGGCGAGACGAGGATCGAGCGGCCGAGCGGCTGGCACAGCGCCTCGATCCGGACGACCTCGTTGATGGCCGGGCCGATGGCGGTGAAGTCGAGCCGGTCGGAGGCGCCGACGTTGCCGTAGAGCACCTCGCCGACATGCAGGGCGAAGTCGGCCTCGATCGTCGGCGCGCCGCCTTCGCTGCGGACGGCGTTCAGCGCGTCGAGGTTGCGTCGTCCTTCGAGGGCGGCGTCGAGCGCCCGCGCGCAGGCTGCGGCGCGTTCGGCCTCGGCGAAGGCGATCGTCGCGAGCATCGCGTCGCCGATGAACTTGAGCACCTGTCCGCCGCGATCGCGCAACGGGGCGGCCATCGCCTCGAAGGCGTCGTTGAGCAGGTCGATCACGACAGGACCCGGAACCGCGTCGCTGAGCGTGGTGAACCCGCGCAGGTCGACGAACAGGATCGCGGCGCCGACCGTCTCCATCGAGCCGCGCGTCACCGCGCCGGCGTGCACGCGTTCGCCCGCGTCCCAGCCGAGATAGGTCTTGAGCAGCCCAGATGCGATGGCGTGTCCGGCGTGCGCCTTCATCGCCAGCGACAGCGCGGGCAGGGTCGTCCTCATGATCGCGACGTCGTCGTCGGAGAACCCCGAGGCGTGGTCGGTCACGAAGGAATAGACGACGCCCGTTCCCTGGGAGCGGTCGCCGAGCCTCTGCCCGTGGGCGAGGGGATCGCCAAAAACGAAGAGAAAGGCCGCGTAGTCGGTTCCGCCTTCGGCGTAGAACTCTTCCAGCGCCGGAAAGTCCCGCTCCGAAGGCCCGGCGGCGAGGCGGCGGCGCAGAGTTGGGTTGTCATCGCCGGCGCGCGCCCGCTCGATGAGGGCGAAGAAGGGGCTGGCGATCCAGATCGGCTCGTCGTCCATGCGATGGGGGTAGCTTTCGGGTGCGATCGCGTTGAGGTCGCGCCGCCATGTCACGCCATAGCCGTTCCACTGCGGGTGCAGCGTCTCCATTGCGGAATGCCCGCGCCACAGCGCCGTTCCGTGCGCGACCAGGCGCTGGCAATAGCCGTCGAACAATTCCGGCGCGCCGGCTCCGCGCAGGCCTTCCCGGACCGCCCAGATGTGGATGTCGACGATCTTCTGCGCGAGGGTCTGCTCGACCTCGAAAATCGCGAACGCCGGCGGGTCGGGCGAGGCCGGAGTCACCGTCCGACCCCGCTTGAGCCTCGGCGCGGCGAGCAGGGGCGGGTCATGGCTTGGGCGCGTCCTGGGTGACGAGGAACGTCTGCCCGGGATAGATCAGGTTGGGATCGCGGATCTGCTCCGAATTGGCGGCGAAGATCACGGCGTAGCGCGATCCGTCGCCGAGATAGCGCTGGCTGATGCCCCAGAGCGTGTTGCCGCGCTCGACGTGATGGGTCTGCACCGAGGCCATCACCACGTCGGCGGGCGACGAGGCGCGCACGGCCGGCGCGGCGGCGCCCGGCTTTTCCGGCTCGGCCAGCGCCGCCGGGAAGTTGAACGGCGTCTCGGCGCGCGCCATCACCTTGGCGGTCGTGGGATCGATCTCGTCGGCGCGCACGGCGTAGGCGCCCGGCGTCAGGCCGCGCTCGATGGTCAGCGACCAGCGCCCGTCGCCCTCGGTGCGGACGTCGCCGAGGAAGGCGCCGCTGAGATAGACGCGGACCGTCGCATGGCCGGGCGCGACGCCCCGGGCGACCATTCCGCCGCCCGCGCTCGCTTCGATCGACTGGATCACGACCTGTCCGGAATCGGGGGGGGGGGCGGGCCCGGGCGCAGCGGGACGCGCCTGGGACGCGACCGCCTTCGGCGGGGGCGGCGCGACCGACACCGGAATCGCCCGCGAACTCAATCGCTTGTCGCCCTCACCGGTCGTCAGGGTCAGGCTGTGGTCGCCCGGGGCGAGCGGCTCGGGGATCATCACGAACTGCCCCTGGGCGTCGGCGGTCGCCTCCGCCAGCGTCCGGCCGTCGTCGCGCAAGGCGACCTTGGCGTTGGGGTCGGCGCGGCCGGCGACGACGGTCTCGCCGGTCGGCTCGACGCTCACCACGTCGAAGGACGGCTTCGTCGGCGCCGGCTCGAGGGGCGCCGCGGGCGTGAGC
>CAMFKX010000070.1 GCA_945957375.1 uncultured Roseiarcus sp. | reverse complement strand
TTGGACCGTTGCGCCGATTATCGCATGACCGGAGCAACAAAACCGCTCGTAAATGCGCCAATCAGCAGAGATCGGAATGGTCGTGGCGCAATGTCGTGAAGATAGAGGAAGAGATATGTTGTTTTTTCTTCAAGCGTGGCGACTTCGATCAGAAAAGAGCGCGGTCAATTCCGACGTGGACGATCTTATCTTGCTCTATGGCGCACATGCTTACGAGGAAGCGCGCCGCCGACGCGCACATGCCGACGATCTGTCGGCCGCCCGGCACTGGGGCGCGGTCAAATCCGAGATGGGACGCCGCATTCTCGAAACCTGCGCCGACACCGGCGCCCTCGAAGCGCTTGAGTCCAGGCTCGCCGAAGTCGATCGTTACGGTCGCTCGCTTTGGGACCCGGCGACCGAGTCTGCGCATCAGGCTCTCAGGCTCGCCAACAGGATCCAGAGCGTCCGTGACGAGGGGGCCGACGGCGGCCGCCGACCGGCGCCTTCCAGTCGGAATGTCGCATCGGGGACGGTCGACGGCAGTCTCTTTCCAGGATGGAGGAGGCGCTCCGCGGCGCAGAGCCTCTGCTACCCCGCATAACCAGCCACGGCTTCGTTCCGCGACGACGAAGAAGCGCAGCGGGACGAAGAAGGCGGGGACGCTCGACGATGCGCGACCGCCTGCCTGCCGCGCCGGACCGCCGAGATCGGGAGGAGCGCCCGCGGTCCGGCGCGGAGCCGTTCCACCACGACGGACCCTGTGCGACGTTCGGCCTCTAGCCATCGGCCCGGCGACGGCCTACATTGGGTGTTCGCGGAGCTGGGTGGCCCGTCAGGACAACATTCCTCGGGGCCGTACGATCCCTATGGGAGCTGTCCCTGTCCTAGCCCGTGGGCTTTGGCACACGGCGCCCACCTACTAACGTAGGCGCCCGGGATCACCGTCCAACGGCCGTCTCGGCCCCGCGAGCCTTTTCGTCAGATCGGGGCGCCGCTTTGATCTCCAATGTCCCCGATCTAAAAGCCGAGCTTCGCCGGGCGGCGCTGGCGCGGCGCAAGGCGGTGGGGCCGGAATTGCGCACGCAATTCACCGCGCGGCTGGTGAGCGAAGGCTTGCGCCTCGCCCGCCTGTGGCAGCCGGCGGTGGTGTCGGGCTTCCATCCGATTCGCGAGGAGCCGGACGTGCTCGCTCTCCTCGCGGCCCTCGTCGACGACGGTTTCGAGGTCGCCCTGCCGGCTGTGACCGGACGCGGAAATCATCTCGACTTCCGTCTGTGGCGACCCGGCGATCCGACGGCGCTCGGCCCGATGGGGATCCCGGAACCGCTGGCGTCATCGCCGATCGCCGAACCGGATCTCGTGTTTACGCCGCTCGCAGCCTTCGACCGCCGTGGCCGCCGCATCGGCTACGGCGCGGGCTTCTACGATCGAAGCCTGTCGCGCCTTCGCGCCCAGAAGACGATCCACGCCGTCGGCGTCGCATACGGGGTTTGCGAAGTCGCCGCGGTGCCTTATGAGGCGCATGATCAGAACCTGGACGTGATCGTGACCGAACAGGAAACTCTCTTCGTCGGCGAGCGCTAGATGCGGCTCCTGTTCGTCGGCGACGTCGTCGGGCGCTCGGGCCGCGCGGCCGTCGTCCAGCACGCGCCTGTCCTTCGATCGCGCTGGAAGCTCGACTTCATCATCGTCAATGGCGAGAACGCCGCGGGAGGCTTCGGCGTAACCGAGTCGATCCTCGAGGAGTTCTTCGCCGCAGGCGTCGACGCGGTGACGCTCGGCAACCACGCCTTCGACCAGCGCGAAGCGCTCGTGTTCATCGAACGTCAGCCGCGTCTGATCCGACCGGCCAATTATCCGCCCGGCACGCCCGGGCGGGGCGCGGCGATCGTCAGGAACGCCGCCGGGGCGCGGCTCCTGATCGTCAATGTGCTCGGGCGCGTCTTCATGGAGGCGCTCGACGATCCGTTCGCCGCGCTCGACCGCGAACTCGCCGCTTGCCCGCTCGGCGACGGCTGCGACGCCGCGGTGGTCGACGCGCACGCCGAAGCTACCAGCGAGAAATGGGCGCTTGGCCATTTCGTGGATGGGCGAGCCAGCCTCGTCGTCGGCACCCATACCCATGTGCCGAGCGCCGACCACCGGATCCTTTCGCGCGGAACCGGCTTCGTCACCGACGTCGGCATGACCGGCGACTACGATTCGGTGATCGGCATGGACAAGGAAGAGCCGCTGCGGCGCTTCACCCGCCGCATCCCTTCCGGCCGGTTCGAGCCGGCGACGGGGCCGGCGACGCTGTGCGCGGTCGCCGTCGAGCTGACGCGCGAAGGATTGACCAAGGCGATCGCGCCGGTGCGGATCGGCGGCTTGCTCGCCGCCGCCGCGCCCGTATTCTGGACCTGACCCGATGAATCCGCCAGTCCTCGTTTACGATCTCGACGGGACGCTCGCCGACACCGCGGGCGACCTCATGGGCGCGCTCAACTTCGTGCTCAGCCGAGAGGGGCTCGCGCCGTTGCCGGTCGAGAACGCCCGCTCGATGCTCGGCGCAGGCGGCCGGGCTCTGCTCCAGCGCGGATTCGCGGCCTCGGGCCGGGAACTGTCGCCGGACACGCTCGACGTGCTGTTCGGCGACTTCCTCGCCCATTACAATGCGCATATCGACGTCCACACCCGTCTCTATCCGGGCGTGCTCGCCGCGCTCGACGGCTTCAAGGCGGCCGGCTGGGCGCAGGCGATCTGCACCAACAAGATGGAGGCGTCGGCGAAGATGCTGATGGATCGGCTCGGCGTCGCCGACCGCTTCGCCTTCATCTGCGGTCAGGACACGTTTGGCGTCGGCAAGCCCGACCCGAAGCCGCTCCTCGGCACGGTCGCGGCCTCGGGCGGGACGAACGCGTGGGCGATCATGGTCGGCGACTCGGCGACCGACATCAAGACCGCGCGAGCCGCCGGAATGCCGGTGATCTGCGTCGATTTCGGCTATACCGACATCCCGGTGACGGAGCTCGGGCCCGACCGGGTGATCTCGCATTTCGACGAGCTGGAAGCGGCCGTGGCGGAGATGATGACGGCGTCCGGCCAGTCGGCCTGACCCGGACGCCTGTCAGTCAGTCCTTGGCGCGTTCGACGTAGGCGCCGTCTTCGGTCTGGATGACGATGCGCGTGCCGGGCGAGATATGCGGCGGCACCATCGCGCGCGCGCCATTCGACAGCTTGGCGGGCTTGTAGGACGACGACGCCGTCTGCCCCTTCATCGCCGGCTCGGTCTCGATCACTTCCAGCGTCACGCGCGGGGGAAGCTGAATCGCGACCGGCTTTTCGTTGAACACCGAGAGCAGCACCTTCATGCCTTCCTGAAGCCACTGCGCCTGCTCGCCGAGGACGTCGGCCGGCACCGTGACCTGGTCATAGGTCGCGTTGTTCATGAAGTGATGGCCGTCGCCGTCGGCGTAGAGGAAGCCGAACTCCTTGTCCTCGACGAAGGCGCGCTCGACCTGCTCGGTGGTCTTGAAGCGGTCGGTCACCTTCACCCCGTCGGACAGGCGGCGCATGTCGATCTGGGTGGTCGGCGTGCCCTTGCCGGGATGGAAGCTCTCGGCCGAGAGGACCACGCAGAGTTGCCCATCCTCCCGCTCGATGATGTTGCCCTTGCGAATCGAGCTTGCGATAACTCTCACGATCTTGTCCTTAAGAAACCGGCGCGCCGCCTCTTGCGCGAACGGACGCGCCTTTTCAAGCTGCGTCCCGGCGATGTCGGCGCGCTTTATACTGATTTCGGCGGCGAAGGCCAGATGCGGCCGCGACCCTTCGGGAGACCCTTGAACCTGCAACCTCCCTTCTGGAGCCCGGACCGGCACGCGGCGCGTCGTCACGCCCTCGTCCTGCGCGCGCGCATCGCCGCCATGACGCGCCGGTGGTTCGACGCCGAAGGCTTTGTGGAGGTCGATCCCGCCGCGCTCCAGGCCTCCCCCGGCAACGAGACCCACCTGCACGGCTTTCGCGCCGACCTGGTCGGACCGGACGGCGCGCCGCGCGAGGCCTGGCTGCACACCTCACCCGAATTCGCGCTGAAGAAGCTGCTGGCGGCCGGGGAGCGGCAGATCTTCGCGCTGACCCACGTCTTCCGCAACCGGGAGCGCACCGCGCTGCACGCGCCGGAATTCTCCATGCTGGAATGGTATCGGGTCGGCGCTCCGCTCTCGGCGGTGATGGACGACTGCGCGACCCTGGTCGCGCTCGCGGGCCATGTCGCCGGCGCGAAGACCTTTGTTTTTCGCGGGCGTGAAGCGAGCCCCTACGAGCCGCCCGAGCGATTGACCGTGCGCGACGCCTTTCTCCGCCACGCCGGCGTCGACCTCTACGACAGTCTGCCCCCCGGCGGCGCGCCAGACGTCGCCCGGCTCGCGGGCCAGGCGCGCGCCAACGGGATCAGGGTCGCCCACGACGACACCTGGTCGGACGTGTTCAGCCGCATCCTCAGCGAGACCGTCGAGCCCAAGCTCGGGATCGGCCGACCGACCATCCTGCAC
This sequence comes from uncultured Roseiarcus sp., assembly GCA_945957375.1. Taxonomy (GTDB): domain Bacteria; phylum Pseudomonadota; class Alphaproteobacteria; order Rhizobiales; family Beijerinckiaceae; genus Roseiarcus. Next base: position 16,300 of record CAMFKX010000070.1, on the reverse strand, counting down.
GCCTATCCGGCGAGCGAGGCGGCCCTTGCCCGTCTCGACCCGGCGGACGCCCGGTTCGCCGAACGCTTCGAGCTCTATCTTTGCGGCGTGGAGCTCGCCAACGCCTTCCACGAACTGACGGACGCGGCCGAGCAGCGCAGCCGGTTCGAAGCCGACATGGCCGAGCAGCGCCGCATCTACGGCGTCTCCGCTCCGATCGACGAGGATTTCCTCGCCGCGGTCGCCGCCATGCCCGACGCCTGCGGCGCGGCGCTCGGCTTCGATCGTCTGGTAATGCTCGCCGCAGGCTGCAACAGCGTCGAGGCGGTCCAGTGGACGCCGGTGTTCGACCCGGAGGGCCGCGCGTGACCCTCGAACCGGCGCTGATGGCGAAGGCGCGCGCCGCGCTGACCAGCGTCTACGGCTTCTCCGCCTTCCGCCCCGGCCAGGAGGAGATCCTTTCCGCCATCCTCGACGGAAAGGACGTGCTCGCGGTGATGCCGACCGGCAGCGGCAAGTCGCTGCTGTTCCAGCTTCCCCCGATCGTCCGCGAGGGCCTGACGCTGGTCGTCTCGCCGCTGATCGCGCTGATGCGCGATCAGGTCGCGCAACTGCGCGAACTCGGCGTCGAGGCCGCCGCGCTCAACTCCTCGACCGATCCGGACGAACGCAGGCGGATCGCGCGCGGCCTCAAGGAGCGTACGCTGCGCCTGCTCTACATCGCCCCCGAGCGCCTGCTGCGCGACGACGTGATCGCCTATCTCAAGGGCTTCGAGATCGGCTGCCTGGCGATCGACGAGGCCCATTGCGTGTCGCAATGGGGTCACGACTTCCGCCCGGAATACCTGCGCCTGCGCGAGGTGGTCGACGCGCTCGAGGGCGTGCAGACCATCGCCGTCACCGCGACCGCCGACGCGCCGACCCGCGACGAGATCGCGGAAAAACTGTTCGCACGGCGCCCGAGAGTGTTCGTCCGCTCGTTCGACCGCCCGAACCTCTTCCTCGCCATGCGGCCGAAGAGCAATGCGACCCGCCAGCTCCTCGAGCGGCTCGACGCCCACCGCGGCGAGAGCGGCATCATCTATTGCGCTTCGCGCCGCCGCACCGAGGAACTGGCCGAGGAGCTTTCCCGCATGGGCCGGCGGGCGCTGGCCTACCACGCCGGACTCGACCATGCGGTGCGCGCCGCCAACCAGGACGCCTTCCTGCGCGAGGACGGCTGCATCGTCTGCGCCACCATCGCCTTCGGCATGGGCATCGACAAGCCGGACGTGCGCTTCGTCTTTCACGCCGACATGCCGTCCTCGATCGAGGCCTATTATCAGGAGATCGGCCGCGCCGGCCGCGACGGCCTGCCGGCCGACACCCTCACCCTCTACGGCGCCGGCGACATCGAATTGCGCCGCCGTCAGATCGCCGACAGCGGCGCCTCGGACGAGCGCAAGCGCGTCGAGACCGGGAAGCTCGACGACCTCGTGACCCTGTGCGAGACGGCGCGCTGCCGCCGCCAGACGCTGCTCGCCATGTTCGGCGAGGACTCGGCCCCGTGCGGCCATTGCGACGTCTGCAACGGAGCGGTGCGGCTTGTCGACGGCCGGATCGAGGCGCAGAAAGCGCTGTCCGCCGTGCTGCGCACCTCGGGGCGGTTTTTCTTCGGCCATCTCGCCAACATCCTCGCCGGCAAGCCCACCGAGGCGATCGAACGCCACGGACACGACCAGTTGAAGACTTTTGGCGTCGGCCGCGACCGCACCCCGGCCGGCTGGCGCGGCGTGCTGCGCCAGTTGCAGTCGGCGAAGCTGATCGTCCGCGACGAGGAGGATCGCGACCGGCTCGTCGTGACCGAGGAAGGCCGGCGCGTGCTCAAGGGCGAGACCCCTTTCGCGCTGCGCGAGGACGTGCTGACGCCGGGACGCAAACGCGGCGAACGCAAGGTCGTCGAGCCCGGCGACGCCGACGCGGCGCTGCTCGCGGCGCTCAAGGGCCTGCGCGGCGCCATCGCGTCGGCGCAGAAGCAGCCGGCCTATGTCATCTTTCCCGACCGGACCCTGATCGAGATGGCCAAGGAGCGCCCCGACACGCTCGACGATCTCGCCTCCGTCCATGGCGTCGGCGAGGTCAAGCTGGAAAAGTACGGCCCCGCGTTCCTGGCGGTGATCCGGGATCATGCGCATGGATGAACCCATCTTGGGAGGGCGCGCGTCTCGCGCGCCCGGGGGCGGCGGGACGCCGCCCCTCCCTGAAAGGACAGACGCCGGAGGGCGCGCGTCTCCCGCGCCGAAGGGCGGCGGGACGCCGCCCCTCCTTGAACGACCCGACGCCGGAGGGCGCGCGTCTCGCGCGCCAACGGGCGGCGGGACGCCGCCCCTCCCTGAAGGAGCAGACTTCGGAGGGCGCGCGTCTCGCGCGCCCAAGGGCGGCGGGACGCCGCCCCTCCTTGAAGGAGCACACTTCGGAGGGCGCGCGTCTCGCGCGCCGAAGGGCGGTGGGACGCCGCCCCTCCTTGAGGGAGCAGACTTCGGAGGGCGCGCGTCGCGCGCGCCAAAGGGCGGCGGGACGCCGCCCCTCCCTGAGGAAACAAACTTCGGAGGGCGCGCGTCTCGCGCGCCAAACTGCGGCGGGACGCCGCCGCTCCCTGAAGGAGCAGACTTCGGAGGGCGCGCGTCTCGCGCGCCGCAGGGCGGCGGGACGCCGCCCCTCCCGGTGACGGCCGGAATGGAATTCGCCGATGCCTGAACTGCCCGAGGTCGAGACGGTCCGAAGGGGCCTCGCGCCGGCCATGGTCGGCGCCCGGATCGAGGCGGTCGAACTCGGACGCGCCGACATCCGTTTCCCGTTCCCGCCGCGGTTCCGCGAACGGCTGACGGGCAAGAGGATCGAGGCGCTCGACCGTCGCGCGAAATACCTGCTCGCCCGGCTCGACAGCGGCGAAACCCTGATCGCCCATCTCGGCATGTCCGGCTCGTTCCGCATCGAGGAGGCCTTCGTCGGCGAGTTCCATCACCCGCGCTCGAAGGACCCGAAGCACGACCACGTCGTCTTCCGCATCGAGGGGGGAAAGATCGTCACCTACAACGACCCGCGCCGCTTCGGCTTCATGGACCTCGCGGCGACGGACGCCCTCGATCGCCATCCCCGCCTCGCCGGCCTCGGCTGCGAGCCCCTCGCGCCGGACTTCGACGCGGCGCGGATCGCGGCCCTGTTCGCCGGCTTGCGCGCGCCGCTCAAGGCCGCGCTGCTCGACCAGAAGCGCATCGCCGGCCTCGGCAACATCTATGTCTGCGAGGCGCTTCACCGGGCGAAGCTGTCGCCGTTCCGGCCCGCCGGCGATCTCGCAAATGCGCGCGGCGGCCCGACCCGGTCGGCGGGCGCGCTTGCGAAGGCGATCCGCGCCGTGCTCGAACAGGCGATCGAAGCCGGCGGCTCGACCCTTCGCGACCATCGCCAGGCCGACGGCGCGCTCGGCTATTTCCAGCATTCCTTCGACGTCTACGACCGCGAGGGCGCCGCTTGCCGGCGTCCCGGCTGCCGAGGCGCGATCGTGCGCAACGCCCAGTCGGCGCGCTCGACCTTCTATTGCCCGACCTGCCAGGTTTAGGGCGGCGTCGCCGACGCCGCCGCGACGGCCGCGCCCCGTCGCGGCGCGCGCTCCTCCGCGCACCAATGTCTCCGCGCAGACGGTTTCAAAGGCCTGGGCGCCGAAACCTGCAACTGTGGCGAGGGCGGCAAGACAGGCGCGACCCTGACGCTGTCGGCCGGTTTCGACGGAGTCGCCCCGGCGCCGTCGCCCGATGGCGGATCGCGCCGCCCAACTCACAAATGTCGGCGCGCAGGCGATTTCAAAGACTTGCTTGCTGAAATCTGCAACTGCGCGGCGGCCGGGCGCACGCGTCGTGGACCCGGCGCTCAACATGAGGGCGCCCGCCGCGATGCGTGTCCCGCGGGCGACCGCCGCGGCGGTCGCGATGTCGCCGGCCCGCAATCCGAGGCAAGCGGAACGAGCGCCGACAGCGAGCGACGCGAGCGCGAGATCGGGAGAAGGGCCTGGTTTCGTCGTTTTGAGCCTTTGAATGACTTGCCAGCGATTGGGACGCCGATTGCAACGCCCGGGGTTTCGCGCTCCCTCCGAGGAGCCGGAGCGGCCGCCCGGGACCGGCGTCTTCGCGCTGAACCGCTGCGACGCATGAGCCGGCGGCGCCGGCAAGAGAAGAAGATCGAGGCGCGACATCTCCTCAAGCTATCACGAATCCGGTTTATCAGAAAGTATCTGTCGCTGCCTTGATGTATTCAGGTCTACACAACCCTCGCGCGATCGACGCCGGCGGAATCGGGGCCTTCGCAATGACCCCGTTTTCGTGGTAGCCTCAGGCTCCCATGAACCTCGCCCTGCGCAAGCCGATGACGCTCGCCGAATTCCTCGCCTGGGAGGAGCGGCAGCCGCTGCGCTACGAGTTCGACGGGATCGGCCCGGTCGCAATGACCGGCGGCACGCTTGGCCACTCGGCTATCCAGCGCAATCTCGCCTTCTCGCTGACCGCTCGGCTCCGCGGGAAGCCCTGTCAGTTTTACGGGAGCGATCTCAAATTTCAGGTCTCGGACGGCCGCATTCGCTATCCCGATGGCACGATCCTCTGCTCCCCGGTCGACCGAGCGGCGACCGTCGTCCACAACCCTGTCGTCGTCTTCGAGGTGCTGAGCCCGAGCACGACCCGAACCGATCGCCTCGTCAAGGCGCGCGAATATCAGGCGACGCCGTCCGTTCAACGCTACGTCATGCTGGAGCAGGACAGCGTCGGCGCCACTGTCTACGCTCGCGCCGGCGACGGATGGACGCATGAGATCCTGGTCGGGGATTCGACGCTCGCCCTGCCCGAGGTCGGCGTCGAACTGCCGCTCGCGGAGCTTTACGAGGGCATCGCCTTCGACGACGACGCGGTCGAGCCGCCGTCGGAGGCCTGACCAACCGGCCTGCCGCCCTCGCGCTTCACCGAAATCCTGCAGCGCCGTCGCGACGGGCGCGACCAACGAATTCGCACGAGCGCGGACCGGCGGAAGCCGAGATGCTCCGCCTGACGATCTCCCAGCGCCTCCGGGCGATGCGCGCTTCGAAACGGCCCGTGCGGTTGGCTTCCTGACCCATCGCTTTGCTCCTGCGCGCATTGTACGGGTTTCCCCCTCACAATCGCGAGACGTTTCCGTCGCACGAAGCCCGGTCGCGGCCACCCTTCTCATTGACAACCTCGGCCTCGGCTCCTATCTGCGACGAAACCCTGTTCAGTGGCGCGACTACGGGCATATTGCCTTGTTTCGCGCTTTTTGTTGTGGCCGTCGACCCGATCCACGCCTCCGAAGCCCCACGGGGGAAGCGCGAAGAATCCGGCCCGGCAATGGAAAGGTCGTCTATGCTCGCCGCCCTCAAGTTCGACTCCGTGATGAAGCGGGTGTTCGGCTCGTCCAATGACCGACGCCTGAAGGGCTACAAGCCCAAGATCGCGGCGATCAACGCGCTCGAACCCGAATTCGCAGCGCTTTCGGACGAACAGCTGCGGGCGAAGACAGAGGAATTCCGCGCCCAGCTCAAGGACGGCAAGACCCTCGACGACCTCCTCGCGCCCGCCTTCGCCGCCGTCCGGGAGGCGGCCAAGCGCACTCTCAAGCAGCGCCACTTCGACGTCCAGCTGATCGGCGGCCTCGTCCTGCACGAGGGCGCCATCGCCGAGATGCGCACCGGCGAAGGCAAGACCCTCGTCGCCACCAGCGCCGTCTATCTCAACGCGCTCGCCGGCGAAGGCGTCCACGTCATCACGGTCAACGACTACCTCGCCCGGCGCGACTCCGACTGGATGGGCCAGATCTACCGCTTCCTCGGCCTGACCGTCGGCGTGATCGTGCACGGCCTCGACGACGAGGAGCGCAAGGCGGCGTACGCCGCCGACGTGACCTACGGCACCAACAACGAATTCGGCTTCGACTATCTGCGCGACAACATGAAATACGACATGGCGCAGATGGTGCAGCGCGGCCACGCCTTCGCCATCGTCGACGAGGTCGATTCGATCCTGGTGGACGAAGCGCGCACGCCGCTGATCATTTCCGGCCCGTCCGAGGACCGTTCCGGCCTCTACGCCGCGGTCGACACGATCATCCCGAGACTCGTCCGGGAAGACTACGAACTCGACGAGAAGCAGCGCACGGTGAGCCTTACCGAGGGCGGCAACGAGCACGCCGAGGAGCTGTTGCGCGAGATCGGCGCGATGAAGGAAGGCTCGCTCTACGAAGCCGGCAACGCGACGCTGGTCCATCACGTCAATCAGGCGCTGCGCGCCCACAAGCTGTTCCAGCGCGACAAGGACTATATCGTCCGCAACGGCGAGGTGGTCATCGTCGACGAATTCACCGGCCGCATGATGCCCGGCCGCCGCTACTCCGAAGGGCTGCACCAGGCGCTGGAGGCCAAGGAGCACGTCACCGTCCAGCCGGAGAACGTGACGCTCGCCTCGATCACCTTCCAGAACTACTTCCGCCTCTACAAGAAGCTCGCCGGCATGACCGGCACCGCCTCGACCGAGGCCGACGAATTCGCCGAGATCTACAAGCTCATCGTGGTCGAGATCCCGACCAACCTGCCGGTCAAGCGCCTCGACGAGGACGACGAGGTCTATCGCACGGTCGCCGAGAAGACCCGCGCGATCGTGCGCGAGATCGAGGAAGCCAACGCCAAGTTGCAGCCGATGCTGGTCGGCACGACCTCGATCGAGAAGTCGGAAGCGCTGGCCGAGGTGCTGGAGCAGCACGGCTATAAGAAGATCGACTTCAATGAGCCCGGCGCGCTGAAGCCGCTCTACGCGTCCGCCCGCTCGGGCAAGCCGTCCAAGACCTTCGCCGTGCTGAACGCCCGCTTCCACGAGCAGGAGGCCTTCATCGTGGCGGAGGCCGGCGTCCCCGGCGCGATCACCATCGCCACCAACATGGCCGGCCGCGGCACCGACATCCAGCTCGGCGGCAACGTCGACATGCGCATCCGGCAGGAGATCGACCCGAACGCCAGCCCGGAACAGAAGGCGGCGAGGGAGGCGGAGATCCGCGCCGAAGTGGCCGACCTCAAGCAGACGGCGCTGACCGCCGGCGGCCTCTACATCATCGGCACCGAGCGGCACGAGAGCCGCCGCATCGACAACCAGTTGCGCGGCCGTTCGGGCCGCCAGGGCGACCCCGGTCGGTCGAAGTTCTTCCTGTCGTTGCAGGACGATCTGATGCGCATCTTCGGGGCCGAGCGCATGGACGCCATGCTGAAGCGCCTCGGCCTCAAGGAAGACGAGGCGATCGTCCACCCGTGGATCAACAAGGCGCTGGAGAAGGCGCAGCAGAAGGTCGAGGCGCGCAACTTCGACATCCGCAAGAACATCCTCAAGTTCGACAACGTGATGAACGACCAGCGCAAGGTCATCTTCGAGGACCGGCGCAAGATGATGGCGGCCGAGACGCTGGAGCCGAACATCGAGGTGATGCGCACCGGCGTCATCGAGGACCACGTCGCCAAGCACATCCCGCACGACGCCTATCCGGAAGCCTGGGACATCGTCGACCTCAAGCAGGAGGTGCTGCAGAAGCTCAACCTCGATCTGCCGGTCGACGCCTGGGCCAAGGAAGAGGGTATCGCCGAAGAAGAAGTCGCCGCTCGCCTGACGAAAGCGGCCGAGGAGGATTATGCCGCGCGCGTCACGCGCAACACGCCCGAGGCGATGCGCTTCATCGAGAAGCAGGTGATCCTGCAGGCGCTCGACCACCTGTGGCGCGAGCATCTGGTCACGCTCGACCACTTGCGTCAGGTGATCGGCTGGCGCGGCATGGCGCAGCGCGACCCGCTCAATGAATACAAGTCCGAAGCGTTCGAACTGTTCCAGCAGCTGATCGAGCAGTGGCACGAGGCGGTGATCAGCCAGATGTCGCGGGTCGAGGTGCGCTTCGAGGCGCCCGAGCCGCCGCCGCCGATGCAGTTCCAGCACGCCGATCCGACGATCGGCGAGAACGAGTACCCGCTCGGCGGGCTGTTCCCGGAGGCTCAGTTCGCGCCCGACGTCGGCGTTGCGGTCGCCGAGCGCAATCCGGTGAATCCGGAGAGCTGGGGCCGGGTCGGACGGAACGAGCCTTGCCCGTGCGGCTCGGGCAAGAAGTTCAAGCACTGCCACGGACAGGTCGCCTGAACGAAACCCGCGTCGGCGCGGCGACCGGCCGTGCGGACGCGCTGGCCTGGCTCGCCGACCTCTTCGCGAACGCCGGCGTCGAGGAGCCAAGGCGCGAGGCGCGCATCGCCCTCTGCCAGGCGGCCGGATTGCGCCCGGCGGCGCTGATCGCGTGGCCCGAGGCGGCGCTTGGCGAGGCCGCCGCGAGCCGTCTCGTCGACGTCGCGCGCCGGCGCGCCGCCGGCGAGCCGCTGTCGCGAATCGCCGGCCAGCGCGAGTTCTGGGGCCTCGCCCTCGCCATTGCGCCCGACGTGCTCGACCCGCGTTCGGACACCGAGACGCTGGTCGAGGCGGCGCTCGGACGTCTCGGCGCCCGCCGTGGCGACGCGCTGCGGCTGCTCGATCTCGGCGTCGGTTCGGGCGCGATCCTGTGCGCGCTGCTCAGCGAGTGCCCTCGCGCTCACGGCGTCGGCGTGGATGTCTCGCCGGCGGCCGCGGCGATCGCCCGGCGCAACGTCGAGGCCCTTGGCCTGACCGGCCGCGCCGAGATCCGGCTCGGCTCCTGGAGCGACGGGCTGTCGGGGCCGTTCGACCTGATCGCGTCGAACCCGCCCTATATCCCGAGCGACGACATCGACGGTCTTGCGCGCGAGGTGCGCGATTTCGATCCGCGCGCGGCGCTCGACGGGGGCCGCGACGGGCTCGACGCCTATCGGGCGATCCTGCCGGCGTCGCTGACGCTGCTGGCGCCCGGCGGGAGTCTGCTGGTTGAGGTCGGCGCGGGACAGGCGGCCGACGTTCTCGCCCTTGCCGCCTCGGCGGGGCTCGTCGGCCTCGAGACCCGGCGCGACCTCGCCGGCGTCGCGCGCGTCGTGATCGGCCAGCGCGCGATGTGACGACTCAGGCGACGGCCGCCATGGCCGGCAGCACGGGCTCGGCGGCGATCTCGACCCGCTCCGCCTCGCACAGTCCAACCGCGCCGTCGGCCGCGACCGTCAGCCTGTGCACGTAGAAATGCGTATCCCGGTTCTCGGCTCCCATCACCGGCGACGGCGCCGAGACGATGGTCAGCGCGCCGCAGGCGCCCGCCCAGTCGACGTGGCGGTGGCCGTGCATGACGACGATGCGCCGCGCGTAGGGCTTCAGCTCGCCGAGAAACCATCCGCCGTTGATCAGCGCGGTGCCGATCCGCTCGGAGAAGGCCGCGACCGGGCGCGGATATTCCGTCACATGATGATGCAGGGCGACGATCCAGCCGGCGCGCGGATAGGCGTCGAACGCCGCCTTCAGCCGGTTCGCCTGGTCGACCGGGATCAGCCCGAGCGCGTTGGTGAAGGAGAAATGGGTGTCGGCGTTGGAATCGAGGACCGCGACGCCGAGCCCGTCGTCGCTCGCCGGCGGCAGGATCATCGGGAAGGTCTCGGCCCAGACATTCTTCAGCCGGCGCGACAGGCCGTAGCCGGCGCGATCGGCGAAGGCCTCGATGTGTCGCCGCTCGGGCTCGAGCGCCTGGGCCAGAGGAACCCCGCGGCCGTCGCGGAACGTCTCGACCCGGTTGCCATGGACCGCGGCCATTGCCGAGAGCGTGCGCATGCGGCGCAGCGCCATCATCGGACTGAACGGCAGGTCGAGCCGCGCGGGATTGGCCCGGTCGACGATGTTGACGTCGTGGTTGCCGGGGGCGATCAGCGTGCGCGCGGCGATCTCCGGGAAGCGGCTCAGGATGCCGAGGAACTCCGCCCATTCCGCCGACGAACCCGCGTCGGTCATGTCTCCGGTGACGAGCACGAGATCGATCGGGTCTTCCGCGTGGATCGCCGTCAGCCGCGCCAGCGCCCGCTCGAAGCGCGCGTTGCCGTAAGCGCCGGCCCGGCCGCTCTCGATCCTGAGGCCGAAGCGCTCGCCTACGACATGGATGTCGGAGAGATGGGCGACGCGCCAGACCCGCGCGCCGGGCGGCGGCGCCGGGCGCGGGCCGAGGTCGAGCGGCTGGTCGGCGAAGGCTTCGACGAAGCCCCAGACGAGCGAGGCGACCGCCAGATAGGCCGACAGGACGACGACCGTGTTGGCGATGGTCGGAAGAACGAGAAGATGGGGCGCCGCGAGATCGGCGACCGAGCCGTTCCATCGGGTGAACGGCCAGACGAGGTCCGCGACCAGCGCGGCGAGGGCGAACAGGATCACGCCGGCCGCGGCGCAACTCGCGGCGCGCATGCGGGCGAGCTGCAATCCCGTCCGCCCGCCGAGCCAGCGCTCCGTGATGTGCCGGATCGCCTCGCGCCAGAACGCGTAACCTGGCTGCACCGCGAGCGCGTTCAGCGACCAAAAATTCGATTCGATCAGCCGGAACAGCGGGCGAATTCCGTAGAACGCCACGGCGGCGACGACCGCGGCGACGATCGCCACGCCGATCCAGGTCGCCTCGGCGAAGCGATACGAAGCCTCGCCGACCCACGCCGTCAGGAACAGCGGCGCGAAGCCGAGCAGAACGGCCGGCGCCAGGATCTGGGTGGTCGCGATCAGCGCCAGCTTCGGCAGGCTGATCTCGCCGAGCAGGCTGCCGGCGATGGCGAGCATCGAACGCTGATGCGGCGCGGAGAAGTCGTTCTCGAAGTCGCCGAGGCGCGGATCGAGGATCGGCGCGCCGGGAGGCGCGGGAGGCGTTCGGCTGACGGACGGGGCCGCATCGTTCATTGCAGGACTCGAAGAAAAAGCGGGCCCCGGCATATCAGGCCCCGGGCGCCTTCGATAGCGGCATGGCGTCGGGCGAAACCTTTGCGCTATGGAGGCGCCGGGTCCAGCGCATTGGGGGCGAGATGACTATGGATTCGATGTCGCGGACCTCCGGCGCCGTCGTCGCGGCGGTCGCGATCGCGGCGGCGGCCTATCTCGCCGACACCGTGTTCGCGCCGCTGACGCTGGCTTTGTTCATCATCGCGCTCGTGTGGCCGATGCAGCGCCGGCTGCAGGCGCGCATCCCGGCCCTGCTCGCGCTCGCCGTCACCATGACGCTCACGATCGTGACCATGCTCGTGTTCGCCTCGCTCGTCGTCTGGGGGTTCGGGCGGGTCGGACGATCGCTGATCGCCGATTCCGGCCGCTATCAGGCGCTCTACGACGCCGCCGTCGCCTGGCTCGACAGCCGCGGCGTGTCGGTCGCCGGCCTGTGGGCCGAGCACTTCAACGTGAGCTGGATGCTGCGCGGCGCGCAGCAGATCACCGGCCGGGTCAACACCACCCTCAGCTTCTGGATCATCACGCTGGTCTACGTGATCCTCGGCCTGATGGAGGTCGAGGACGCGGAGCGGAAGCTCAAGGCGTTCCTCAGCCCCGGGTCCGCGCGCGCGGTCGCCGGCGCGACCGCCGCGACGGCGCGCAAATTCCGGAAATACATGGAGGTGCGCACGCTGATGAGCCTCGCCACCGGCGCGCTGGTGTGGGCGTTCGCCGTCGCGACCGGGCTGCAGTTCGCCGTCGAATGGGGCGTGATCGCCTTCGCCCTCAACTATATTCCCTTCATCGGGCCGTTCATCGCCACGCTGTTCCCGACCCTGCTGGCGATGGCGCAGTTCGCCACCTGGCAGGCGGCGCTCGGCGTGTTCGTCTGCCTCAACATCATCCAGTTCGTCATCGGCAGCTACGTCGAGCCGCGGATGTCGGGCAACGTGCTGGCGATCTCGCCGTCGGTGGTCCTGTTCGCGGTGTTCTTCTGGAGCTTCCTCTGGGGCCTCTACGGCGCCTTCATCGGTGTTCCGATCGCCATCGCCGTCCTGACCTTCTGCCAGCATTGGCCCTCGACCCGGTGGATCGCCGACGTGCTCGGCGAACCGCTGCCGGCGAAGCCGTGAAGTAGGGCCGGACGCCCGGCCGGCCCTGCTTCATCACAAAGCATCGCCGCTCTCGTGACTTCCGCGAGCACATGTGCAATCCGTCTCCCAACGGGGAAGGCGTCGGCGACGCCTCGAAAGGCCTTGGGCTACGGCGGGATCGTGCGGTGGTAGACGCGGGTGAGCCCGACCGGATCGGGTCGGGAGGCGCCAAGGCCTGGCTGGCGATCGCCGCAGGCGTGATGGCGGCCGTCCTAACGCTGGGCGGCGCCGCGCTGCTCCTGTGGCAGGATCGTCACACCGCCCTGCTGGAATGGCGCACGAATACCAGCAACTACTCCACCATGCTCGCCGAGCACGCCGAGCAGACCATCCGCGCCGCCGATCTCGTGCTGCAGGGCATCGTCCAGCCGCTCAACGACGCCAAGTTGAACAGCGAGGAAGACCTGTGGCGGGCGATGGACACGCCGGCGATCCACGAGGCGATCCGCAACAAGGTTGCGGCCGCGCCGCAAGTCGACGTCGCCTCGATCGTCGACGGCCGCGGCGACATCGTCAATTTCAATCGCTACTATCCGCCCGTTCGCCCGGACGACTCCAGCAAGCGCATCAACCTCGCCGACCGCGACTATTTCAAGATGCTGATGGCCGGGCCGTTCGACGGACCGTTCGTCAGCGCGCCGGTGAAGAACCGCGTCAACGGCAAGTGGACGTTCTACCTCGCCCGCCAGATCAAGGACCGGGCCGGCAAACCGCTCGGCCTTGCGATCACCGGGGTCAACAGCGACTTCTTCCAGGACTTCTTCAAGGCGGTGAACATCGGCATGGGCAGCGCCATCAGCCTGTTCCGTGATGACGGCGTCCTGCTCGCGCGCGATCCGCCGGCGATCGAATTCATCGGCAAGTCGTTCGCCGACGAGCCGGCGTTCCGCGAGGGCGTGCGTCAGCGCAGTCAGACGGTGATCACCAGCGGCTCGCGGCTCGTGGGCGGAAACAGCCAGCTTCGGGTGATGGCCCCTCGCCGGCTGCGCGACTACCCGCTGGTGGTGAACACGACCATCACCGAGGACATCATGCTGGCCGACTGGCGCAAGGTCGCCTGGCGGATCGGCGCGCTGGCCGTCGCCATCGCGGTCCTGGTCCTCGCCATGTCCTGGCTGATCGCGCGGGTGTTCCGCGCGCAGGAGCGCGCGCTCGCCGTGCAGGCGCGCGCCCGGGTCGCGGCCGAGGCGACGGCGAAAGAACTGCAGTCCGCAAAGGAGGTGGCCGAAGCCGCCAACCGGGCCAAGTCCGACTTCCTCGCCAACATGAGCCACGAGATCCGCACGCCGATGAACGGGATCATCGGCATGAACGGGCTGCTGCTCGACACCGACCTCAGCGGCGAGCAGCGCAAATACGCGTTGCTGACCCGCGATTCGGCGGAAGCGATGCTGACCGTCGTCAACGACGTGCTCGACATCTCGAAGCTCGAGGCGGGGCGAGTCGACCTTGAATCGATCGACTTCGACCTCACCGATCTGGTGGAGGCCGCCGTCGCGGTGCTCGCGCCGCGCGCCGCGGAGAAGAAGATCGGTCTCTCGGTCTACGTCGATCCGGCGCTGCCCGCCGGCGTGCGCGGCGATCCGTTCCGCCTGCGGCAAGTGCTGCTGAATCTCGTCGGCAACGCGGTGAAGTTCACCGAACGCGGCAGCGTCGGGATGCAGGTCACGCCGGTCGCCCAGCCGGCGGAGCCCGGGCGCATCGGCATTCGGTTTCGCGTGACCGACACCGGCCCCGGCATCCCCCGCCATATTCAGGCGCGCCTGTTCCACAAATTCACCCAGGCGGACAGCTCCATCACCCGGCGATTCGGCGGAACCGGCCTGGGCCTGGCGATCTCGTCCAAGCTCGTCGCGCTGATGGGCGGCGAGATCGGCGTCGAGAGCGAGGTCGGCGAGGGCGCCACCTTCTGGTTCGAGATCGCGCTCGCGCAGGCCCTCGCGCCGCGGGTGGAGCAGAGGCCGGTCGCGCCCGAGCGGCTGCGCGGACTTCGCACGCTGGTCGTCGACGACGTGCCGGTGAACATCGAGATCCTGACGCTGCAGCTGCGCGCGCTCGGCATGGACATCGAGTCGGCCCCGGACGCCTTTCAGGCGACGGCCGAGATGGAGAGGGCGTGGTTCCAGGGACGGCCGTTCGACCTGCTGCTGCTCGACCAGATGATGCCGGGACTGGCCGGCCTGTCGCTCGCGCGCCGGGTGCGCAAGACCCCGAATTTCGCCGAGACGCGCATCGTTCTGGTGTCCTCGGCCGGCGCGGGCGATCTGAAGCGGAACGTCGGCCGGGAGATCGACGCGCTGCTGGAGAAGCCGATCCGGCGCGGGGAGCTTCTGGAATGCCTGTGTCGTCTGTTCGGCGCTGAGGCGTCCGGGCCCCTGGCCGCGCCGGTCGCGAGCGGCCAGACGCCGGCTGCGGGCGGCGCGAAGGAGACGGTCCGGGCGGACGCCGTGGTCGACACGGCGGGTGACGTGAGGAAGCTTCGGGTGCTGCTGGCGGAGGACAACAAGGTCAACCAGGAAGTGGCGCTCGGGATGCTGCGCAAGGCCGGGCACAGCGTGCGGGCGGTCGACAACGGCGTCGAGGCGGTCGAGGCCGCCGGCGCCGAAGCCTTCGATGTCGTGTTGATGGACGTGCAGATGCCGCTGCTCGACGGAATCGAGGCGACGAAGCAGATCCGCAAGCTCCCGGATCCGAAAGGTCGCGTCTGGGTGGTGGCGCTGACGGCCGACGCCATGACCGGGGCGAAGGAATATTATCTCAAGGCCGGCATGGACGACTACCTGTCCAAGCCGATCCGGTCGTCGATCCTGCTCGGCAAGCTCGCGGAATTCGCGGCGGCGCGCGACGCCGCCCAGGCGTGACGCCTATTCGGCCGACAGTCGCTTCAGCAGCATCGGCATGGCGGCGGGCAGACGCGCCGGGTCGTTGACGACGGCGAAGCCGCCCCGGCCGAACAGCAGGGGAAATTGCGCCTGCGCGCGGGCGTCGATCGTCACCCCGAACGGCCGGACGCCGCTGCGCCGCGCCTCCATGAGGGCGCGGCGGCTGTCCTCGACGCCGAACCGCCCCTCGTAGTGATCGACGTCGTTCGGCTTGCCGTCGGTGAGCACGAGCAGCAGCCGGTCGCGCGCGGCGACCTTGCCGAGCTCCGCCGTCGCGTGACGCACCGCGGCGCCGATGCGCGTGTAATAGCCCGGCTTCAGCGCGCCGAGCCGGCGCTGGACCGCCGACGACATCGGTTCGTCGAAGCCCTTGACCACCGCGATGCGGACGTCGTTGCGGCCCCTGGAAGTGAAGCCGAACACCGCGTGCGGGTCGCCGGCGCTGTCGAGGGCGTGGCAGAACATCAGCGCCGTCTCGCGGGCGACGTCGATCACCCGGCGCGCGCCGACGAAGGCTTCGGTCGAGAGCGAGGCGTCGACCAGGAGCGCGATGGCGAGATCGCGCTTGTCCTGCCGGGCGGTGAGATAGATGCGGTCGGAGGCTTCGCCGCCGGCGGCGAAATCGGCGCGCGAGCGGACGACCGCGTCGAGGTCGAGGTCGTCGCCGTCGACCTGCGCGCGCGCCTGTTCACGATGCGGACGGAACGACTCGAACTGGCGGCGCACCCGGCCGATGCGGGCAACCGCCTCGGCGGACGGGCTCCAATCGGCGTCTTCGGCGCGCAGCGGCGTCACGACCACCCGGCAGGCGTCCTTGCGATAGGCGCGCCGGCGCCAATCCCACTCGGGATAGCGCAGACCCTCTGACGCGGCGCCGCCCGAGGCGTCGGCCGGCGTCAACTCGAGTTCGAGCTTGAGGCGGGTCGCGGCCGCCTTGCGGTGCGGCGACAGCAGGATCTCGTCGGCGTTCTCGGCCGCATGCCGGGCGCCCTCGTCGTCGTCGTCCTCGACCGGGCGGGCGAGGTTCATCGACTGGGCGAGGGTCAGCATCTTCTCGAAGCGGTTGAGGGCGAGATAGTCCTGCCGCTGCGTCTGGTCCTGCTCGTCACGGCGCGCCTTGCGCGCAACCTCGTCGCCGCCCCCCGGCGTCGGCGAGGCCGCCGAATCGTCGCTCTCGGCGCGCGGCGCCCCGCCGCCGGTCTCGATCGCTTCGCCCCATAGCGCCACAGGCGCGAACGGGCGATATTTCCGCGGGCGCGGTTCGGCGAGCGCGGCCTCGCAGGAGCGACGAAATGCCTCGGCGTCGCGAAGCAGCAGGGCGCGGACGGCGCGCTCGACGGCGGCCTCGGCGGGCGGCGGACGTCGCGACGGCCGCGCGGTCAGGATC
>CAMFKX010000069.1 GCA_945957375.1 uncultured Roseiarcus sp. | reverse complement strand
GCCTCGATGTGTTCGGCAGGCAGGGCGAAGGCGGCGGCGGTCTCGCGCATCGCGAGCGCGACCGGGTTGCCAGCCGCCTCGCCGGCGCGCTCGCCGACCACGGCCTCGCGCCACCAGGCCAAGCGGATCGCGGCGAGGTTGGGATCGCGCGCGCGCCCCCGCGCCTGGCGGATCTCGAAGTCGAAGGCCGCGAGCGCGACGAGGCCGTCCCGGGCGCTCTCGGGCGCCAACAGCGCGCTCAGCCACGCGTCGCGGTCGTGTTCGCGCGCGAGCGCGGCGCAATGGCGGAAGGCGTCCGCGAGCGCCGCGCCGCCTTCGGGCGCGGGCGCCGTCACGGCGCGGCGATCAGGGCCGCGGCGACCCGCCGGCCCTCCGACTGCATGACGTTGTAGACCCGGAGCGCCGGACCGGTCGCCATCACGTCGAAGCGCAGCCCGGCGCGGCGCAGCGCCTCGCGCAGCGGCTTCGGCGCAGGCGCGATCTCGGCGCCGGCGCCGACCACCAGAAATTCGATCGAGCCGGGGGTCTCGGAGATCTCCTCGAACAGCGCCGCGAGCGCCGCCTCGTCGAGATCGACGAGGCTCGCCGCCTCGAGCGGGCGCACGCCCTTCGGCGTCGCGAGGATCGAGCCGTCGCGCTTCATGCCGGCGAAGGCGAATCCGCCGCCGCCGTAGGCGACGATCATGTGGCTTCCCGGCGCGAAGGGAGCCGCGCGGCTCACGGCCTCGCCTTGGCGTCCGCGGCGCCCGGCTCCGTGTCTTTCTTGTCGAACACGTCGGAGCGGACGCCCATGTAGATCAGCATCGGCGAGCAGATGAAGATCGACGAATAGGTGGCGACGAAAATGCCCCAGATCATCGCCGCCGAGAACGAGCGGATCACGTGGCCGCCGAGGAAGAACAGCGCGAGCAGCGCGAGGAACACGGTGGTCGCGGTCATGATGGTGCGCGGCAGCACGGCGTTGATCGACAGGTCGATGATCTCGGCGGTGGTGAGGCGCTTGTACTTGCGCATCACTTCGCGGATTCGGTCGAGCACGACCACTGTTTCGTTCAGGGAATAGCCGACGATGGTGAGAATCGCGGCGATCGAGGTCTGGTTGAACTCGAGCTGGGTGACGCAGAAGAAGCCGACCGTCAGCAGCAGGTCGTGCATCGTGCCGATGATCGCGCCGATGGCGAACTGCCACTCGAACCGGAACCAAAGGTAGGTCAGCACTGCGAGAATCGCCACCACCACGCCGAGCGTGCCGCTCTGCACCAGTTCGGACGAGACGCTGGGCCCGACCGAGTCGACGCTGCGGAACTCGTAGTCTGCCTCGAACGCCTGCCTGAGCTTGGCGATCGCCGTCTGCTGGCCTTGTTCGCCGCCGGGCTGAACGTTGAGCCGCAGAAGCACGTCGGCGCCGCCGCCGATCTGCTGCACCTCGACCGGCCCGAGGCCGAGACCCTCCGCGGTCTTGCGGATGTCGGCGATGTGGACCTCGCCGGACTTGGCGCGGATGTCGACCTGCGTGCCGCCGGCGAAATCGATGCCGAAGTTCATGCCGACCAGCAGGAACATCAGCACGGAGACGATCGAGAGCGCGGCCGACAGCGGATAGCTCACGCGGCGGAACCGCATGAAGCCGAACTTGGTGTTCTCGGGCGCGAGACGAAGGAGTTTCATGGGTTCTGTCCCGGCGCGCGTCAGATCGGAATCTTGGTCGGCCGCACGCGGCGATACCAGAGCGCGATCATCATCCGCGTCATGGTGACCGCGGTGATGATCGAGGTGATGATGCCGAGGCCGAGCGACACCGCGAAGCCGCGCACCGCGCCCGAGCCGAACAGGTAGAGGATCAGCGCCGCCACGAACATGGTGACGTTCGAATCGACGATGGTGGCGAAGGCGCGCTTGAAGCCGGCGTCGAGCGCCGAGATCACCGAGCGTCCGAGATGCGATTCCTCGCGGATGCGCTCGTAGATCAGCACGTTCGAATCGACCGCCATGCCGATGGTGAACACGATGCCGGCGATGCCGGGCAGCGTCAGCGTCGCCCCGAGCAGCACCATGGAGGCGAAGATCAGCAGGATGTGCACCGCGAGCGCGAGATCGGCGAAGATGCCGAAAATGCCGTAGGTCGCGATCATGTAGACGACCACGAGCACGGCGCCGACATAGGCCGCGCGCTTGCCGGCGTCGATCGAATCCTGTCCGAGGCCGGGTCCGACGGTGCGCTCCTCGACCACGGTGAGCTTCGCCGGCAGGGCGCCGGCGCGCAGCAGGATCGCGAGATTGCTCGCTTCGTCGATGGTGAAGTTGCCGGTGATCTGGCCGGTGCCGCCGGTGATCGGCGAGCGGATGACCGGCGCCGAAATCACCTTGCCGTCGAGCACGATGGCGAACGGGCGGCCGACGCTCTCGCTGGTGACGCGGCCGAACTTCTGTCCGCCGCGCAGGTTGAAGCGGAACGAAACGTCGGGCTCGCCGGTCTGCTGGTCGAAGCTCTGCTGGGCGTCGACCAGGTCGGCGCCGTCGACCATGATGCGCTTCTGCACCGCGATCGTCCCGCCGCCCTTCTGCATCGGCAGGGTCTCGACCTCGTTCGGCGGGTCGCCCGGGTCGGCCGCGAGCTGGAAGTCGAGCTTGGCGGTCTGGCCGATGATTTCCTTGAGCTTGGTCGTGTCCTGAAGCCCCGGCACCTCGATCAGCACCCGGTTGAGGCCCTGCTGGGCGATCACCGTCTCCTTGGTGCCCATCGCGTTGATGCGCCGATTGAGCACCTCGATCGACTGCGTGACCGCGTGGCGCACCTTGTCGGCGATCGCCGCGTCGGTGAGCGCGAGTTGCACGCCGGCGTCGGTCTGGGTCACGTCGAGGGTGCGGCCGTTGCCGCCGGCGAGCGCTCCGCCGATCGGCTGGCTGAGCGCCTGGAGCAGGCCGTAGGCCTTGTCGCGCTCGGCCGCGTCCGCGATGCGCACCAGCACGCCGCGCGGCTGGGTGACGATGCCGCCGGACAGCGCGATCTTGCCGTCGCGCATCTTCTGGCGGACGTCGTCGCGTAGCGCCTCGACCTGGGCCTTGACGACCGAGGCGTCGTCGACCTGCATCAGCATGTAGGCGCCGCCCTGAAGGTCGAGACCGAGGACGATCTGCCGGAGCGGCACGAAGCCGGGCATGCGCGCCGCGAGCGCCTCGACCGTCTGGGTCGACAGGAAGCTCGGCAGGACGAGCAGGATCGCCGCGGCCACCAGCGCCAGGACCGAAGCCAATTTCCACGGTGCGAAACGCAGCATCGGGCTCTCAATTCGTTACAGGACGGATGCGCAAGCGCGATTTCAGGCCTTGGGCCCGTCCTTGACCGGCTCGCCCTTGGCGCGCACTTCGGCGATGCCGGATCGGGCGAGGCGCACCTTGACGTTCGGAGCGACCTCGAGCTCGACCTCGTTGTCGTCGACCGCCTTGGTGATCTTGCCGATCAGCCCGCCGGAGGTGACGACCGTGTCGCCGCGCCGCGCGGCCTGGACCATCTCGCGCTGCTCCTTGGCCCGGCGCTGCTGCGGCCGCCACAGGATGAAATAGACGATCGCGATCATCGCGACGATCGGCACGAGCTGAACGAGCGCATCGTTCAGGCCCCCGGCGGCTCCGGCGGCGGTCTGGGCGTAGGCTTCGGTAATGAACACGGGGGACGGGCTCCGGCGACGCGAGGGCCGCGCCGTTCTTCAAGGGGTCACGCGAAAAGCGCCGCATATATAGCGGCGCCCCCCGCGAAAGCAACGCCGGCGCCTCGGGCGAAAGCCGCTCCGGGAAGAGCCGGCGAGGCGCGACTGGCGCGCAGCGCAGAGACCGGGTAAGACTCGCCCGGGCAAGGAAAAAATGAGTCGTCGGCGAGTACGGCGGCAACATCGGGAGGAACAATGAATAAGCAACTGGCAGAATTCATCGGGACTTTTGCGCTCGTCTTCTTCGGCTGCGGGGCAGCGGTCGTCGGCGGGATGGGCTCGGGCGCAACCGCGATCGACCTGCTCGGCATCGCGAGCGCTTTCGGCTTCGCCATCGTCGCCATGGCCTACGGCATCGGCTCGGTTTCCGGCTGCCACGTCAATCCGGCGGTGAGCTTCGGCGTGTTCTGCGCCGGGCGCATGACCGCGGGCGAGATGATCTCCTACTGGATCGCCCAGTTTCTCGGCGCCCTGGTCGGCGCGATCGTGCTTTACATCATCCTTTCGGGCAAGGCGTCCGGCTGGACGGGCAGCCTCGGCCAGAACGGCTGGGGTCCGGGCTATCTCGGCGAGTACGGTTTCTTTTCGGCGCTGGTGTTCGAGATTGTCGCGACCTTCCTGTTCCTGGTCACGATTCTCGGCGTCACCCACCCCTTCATGCCGAAGGGCTTCGCCGGCCTCGCGATCGGGCTGACCCTGGCGGCGATCCACATCGTCGGCATCAACATCACCGGCACCTCGGTCAACCCGGCCCGCTCGCTCGGCCCGGCGATCGTCGGGATGGGCTCCAACCCGCACGCGCTCGCGCAGGTGTGGCTGTTCATCGTCGCCCCGCTGATCGGCGCGGCGATCGCCGGCATCCTCTACCGCGAAGGCGCGCTGCTCGATCATCCCAAGGGCTGATCGGCGTCAGAGCTTGAATCGTCGCGCATGGCGGGCCAAAAGCCCGCCATGTTGCATATTAACGGCCTCACCTACCGCCTCGGCGAGCGCCTGCTGATCGACGGCGCGACGGCGGCGCTGCCGAGCGGCGCGCGCGTCGGCCTCGTCGGCCGCAACGGGGCCGGCAAGTCCACGCTGTTCCGCCTGATTCGCGGCGAACTTTCCGCCGAATCCGGCTCGATCACCACGCCGAAGGGGGCGCGGCTCGGCAGCGTCGAGCAGGAGGCGCCGGGCGGACCCGAGCGCCTGGTCGATTTCGTGCTGTCGGCAGACGTCGAGCGGTCCGCCCTGCTGGCCGAGGCCGAGATCGCGGACGATCCCGAGCGAATCGCCGAGATCCAGACCCGGCTCGTCGACATCGACGCCCACGCGGCGCCGGCGCGCGCGGCGCGGATTCTCAGCGGCCTCGGCTTCGACGAGGCCGCGCAAGACTGGGCGCTGTCGGAATATTCCGGCGGTTGGCGGATGCGCGTCGCGCTGGCCGCCGTGCTGTTCTCCGAACCGGACATCCTGCTCCTCGACGAGCCGACCAATTACCTCGATCTCGAGGGCGTGCTCTGGCTCACCGACTATCTCAGATCCTGCCCCTCGACGATCGTCGTCATCAGCCACGACCGCGACCTGCTCGACGACGTCGCCGACCACATCCTGCACCTCGATCGCGGCAAGCTCACGCTGTGGAGCGGCGGCTACACGAGCTTCGAGCGCCAGCGCCGCGAGCAGCAGGCGCTTCAGGGCAAGATGCTGAAGAAGCAGGAGGAGCGCCGCGCCCATCTGCAGGCCTTCGTCGACCGGTTCCGCGCCAGCGCCACCAAGGCGACCCAGGCCCAGTCGCGCCTCAAGATGCTGGCCAGGATGGAGCCGATCACCGCGGTGGTCGACGAGAGCGTGCTGCCGTTCCGTTGGCCGGCGGTCGCGAAGCCGCTCAGCCCGCCGATCGTGACGATGGAGAAGGTCAGCGCCGGCTACGGCGAGCGGGTCGTGCTGTCGCGCATCGATCTCACGCTGTCGAACGACGACCGCATCGGGCTCCTCGGCGCCAACGGCAACGGCAAGTCGACCTTCGCCAAGCTGATCGGCGGAAGGCTTCCGCCGATGTCGGGCAAGATGGTGCGCGCGAACAAGCTCGAGTCCGGCTTCTTCGCCCAGCATCAGGTCGACGACTTGGCGCCGGGAGGCACACCCTATAGCCATGTCGCCGAGCGGATGCGCGGCGAGCCGGAAGCAAAAATCCGCGGCCGGGCGGCGCTGATCGGCTTTTCCGGCGGGCGCGCCGACACGAAGATCGAGGCGCTGTCGGGCGGCGAGAAGGCGCGGCTGCTGATGGGCCTCGCCACTTTCGACGGGCCGCAGCTGCTGATCCTCGACGAGCCGACCAACCACCTCGACATCGACAGCCGCGCCGAGCTGATCGAGGCGATCAACGATTACGAGGGCGCGTGCATCCTGGTCTCGCACGACCGGCGCCTGCTGGAGGCCTGCGTCGACCGGCTGTGGCTGGTCGCGGGCGGGACGGTGAAGCCGTTCGACGGCGACGTCGCCGACTACGGCCGTTTCGTGCTCGGCCAGAGCGCGCCCAACGCGCAGAAGAAGGCGGCGGCGCCGGCCAAGGCGACCCCGCCGCCGTCGCCGTCCCGCAAGCGCGACGCCGCGCGGCGCGAGATCGCCGCGCTGGAAGAGAAGATGGCCCGCTTCCAGGACCTCTTGCGCCGGGTGGACGAGGCGCTGGCCGAAGCCGGCGCCGTGGGCGGCGATGCGCTCAAGATGGCCGACCTCGCCGCCCGCCGCGGCGACCTCGAACGGGCGCTGACCGCCGCCGAGGAAGCCTGGCTCGAACTGTCGGAGCAGGCCGAGGGGTGATCCGGCGCATTTGTGAATATGGCGGGAATATTCCGCATGGCGGGCCGCCCTTGCGCCTGGCGTCTTGTTCCGTAGATAAACCCTATCCATCTAATGGACATAACAAGGTGACGGGGGATGGAGCGCCGACGCCGCCGGCGGGAGGGTGGAAGACTTATCAGCGGTCTGGGGCGCGCCTTCGCCTCGGAAACTCCCGGGAGCTTACAGTCATGTCCACGCTTTTCGACCCTTTGAAGATCGGCGATCTCACCGTCCCGAACCGAATTTTCATGGCGCCCCTGACCCGCACCCGCGCGATCGGTCCGGGCCGCGTCCCCAACGCCCTGATGCGCGATTACTACGTGCAGCGCGCCTCGGCCGGCCTCATCTTCACCGAGGCGACTTCGGTGACGCCGCAGGGCGTCGGATACCCTCGCACGCCGGGCATCTGGTCTGACGAGCAGGTCGAGGGCTGGCGTCATGTCACCGACGGAGTCCACGCGGCTGGCGGCCGCATCGTCCTGCAGCTCTGGCATGTCGGCCGCATTTCCGACCCGATCTATCTCGACGGCGCGCTGCCGGTCGCGCCGAGCGCGATCGCGCCCAAGGGCCACGTCAGCCTCGTTCGCCCCGAGAAGTCTTACGTGATACCGCGAGCGCTTGAGACTGACGAGATTCCCGGCGTGATCGAGGCCTTTCGCAAGGGCGCCGAGAACGCCAAGTCCGCCGGCTTCGACGGCGTCGAGATCCACGGCGCCAATGGCTACCTCATCGACCAGTTCCTGAACGACAGCACGAACAAGCGGACGGACGCTTACGGCGGCTCGATCGAGAACCGCGCCCGGTTGCTGCTCGAAGTGACCGACGCGGTCATCTCCGTCTGGGGCGCGGGCCGGGTCGGCGTCCATCTCGCGCCGCGCGGGGACGCTCACGACGTGGGCGACAGCGACCCGGCCGCTCTGTTCGGCTATGTCGCGCACCAGCTCGGCGAGCGAAAGATCGCCTTTCTCTGCGCCCGCGAGCGGGTCGCGGAACCGCGCCTCGGGCCGGCGCTCAAGGCGGCGTTCGGCGGCGTCTATGTCGCCAACGAGGGCTTCGACAAGGCGAGCGCGGAAGCCGTGACCGAAGCGGGAGAGGCGGACGCGGTCGCCTTCGGCAAGCTCTTCATCGCGAACCCCGACCTACCGCAGCGCTTTGCGCTGAGCGCCTCGCTCAACGCCTGGAACATGGCGACCTTCTACGCCGAGGGCCCCGCCGGCTATGTCGATTATCCGACCCTGAGACAGGCGGCGGAGTAGCCTCCCTCGACCCGCGCGTGCGGAAAGGCGTATCACGCCGGGAGACAGGCGTTTCTTCAACGCCCTATCGGCTGAGGGGCGACGGCGCTGCCAGCGCGCGTCCCCGGCCCTCTCCCCGCTTTGCGGGGCGAAGGGATGCCGCTGGACCCTGTCGCCTTCGCCGCCTAGAAGGATCAAAATCGCTCGCCTACGCAGGAGAATCACATGACCGCCGCCGAGCTTCAGACCCTCGACGTCCAGATCACCAAGGATCTCGCCCAGCAATGGGGATGGTTCCTGGCCTTCGGCGTCGCGCTCGTCGTCATTGGCGCGGCGGCGATCTGGCGGTCGGTCGCGGCGACGCTGGCCTCGATGCTGGTGATCGGTTGGCTGCTGGTGATCGCGGCGGCGGTGCAGGTCATCGCGGCGATTCTCGTCGGTCACTGGGCGGGCTTCTTCGAACACGCCCTGTTCGCCATCCTCTATGGCGTGCTCGGCTTCATGCTGGTGATGCGGCCGATGGTGTCGGCCGAGGTGCTGACCTTCGTCATGGCGTTGTTCTTCCTGGTCGGCGGCATCTTTCAGATCGTCGGCTCGGGGATCCTCGGTTACGCCGGCTGGGGCTGGCACATTGTCGACGGCCTGATCAACATCGTGCTCGGCGTGATGATCCTGTCCTCCTGGCCGACCTCCGGCCTGTGGGTGATCGGCCTGTTCATCGGCATCGACCTGCTGTTCTACGGCGCAACCTGGATCGCCATCGCCTGGGGGCTCAAGGGGGCGTGAGGGGAGCAGCCCTCGACCAATGGAAACGAACAGCAGCGGCGAGGATGCGCTAAGCTGCATCCTTGCCCG
Organism: uncultured Roseiarcus sp.; assembly: GCA_945957375.1. Classification (GTDB taxonomy): domain Bacteria; phylum Pseudomonadota; class Alphaproteobacteria; order Rhizobiales; family Beijerinckiaceae; genus Roseiarcus. The sequence goes on along the minus strand of CAMFKX010000069.1, from coordinate 12,358 downwards.
CCGGCGTCGTCTCTCGGACGCTGGACTTCCGCCCGGATGTGACCTTCTCCGCATGAAGTTGCGCTTCGATCATCATGCGGATGAAGCGTTGGGTCGGCATGTTCGCTCGCGCCGCCTCGGCCTTTAGCGTGGCGAGCAGCGCCGCCGGCAGCCGCAAGCTGATCGCCTTGTCCTTCCGCGCGAGTTCAAATCGCACCTTCTTCAAGTCCGAGAGATCATATTCGGTCAGGTCGGCCGTCTGCAGCCACGCGTCCGCTTCGTCATCGGTTTGGAAGTCTGGAAACTTCTTCGGCATAGCGTTTTACTTCCTTTGCGTGCATGTACCGCACGCTCACGGGCCGGATGCGATCTCCACGCCAAACGAAGACACAGAAAATCCACCGTCCGGCGCACGAGCCGAAAACATGCATTCGGCGCTCGCCGGAAACGATCGCGTCACGGACCACGTAGACGTCGCCGACGAACAGGGCTTCGATCTCGGCGAGCGAAACGCCATGTGACAGGCATTTTGGCAGATTCGCGCTGTCCCAGTCGAAGCCCCCGAACACCATTTCTAGATGATATCGTTTTGCATATACAAGCGCAATCGGAAGCCCATAGTCAGAGCGCCGGCGTCCTCACGAAGCGGTCGCTCCCGCCTCCTCGCCCGTCTCGAACTGGAACACGTTCAGTTCGATCACCGCGAAGCACAGGATCCAGAGCGCCGCGTCGTAGAAGTCGATCAGGCCGACCAGGCCCTTGCCGCTCGTGACGCCGCGGACGAGCCAGATCACGGCGTAGACGGCGAGCGCGGCGTAAAGGGCGATCTTCAGGCCGTTGCGGATGCGCCACTCCGTTCCGCCGTATGCGCCCGGCGCGTAGACGTCATAGGCCAGCACGAAACAGACGGCGAGCCAGGTGCTGGAGTTCAGGAAGCCGATCGCATCGCCGACCTCCCAGTAGGACCAGCAGGCGTAGATCGCGAGGCCATAGCCGGCGACGAGCGCCGGGCGCAGCCCGTATTTTTCCAACGGCGACACGTAGTCCTTGTCGAGCGCGGACGTCTCGTAAAGGAAGGCCGAGAGCAGGATCACCCAGCCGAACTGGTCGAGCGCCTCGTGCGCAGGCTGATTGATCGTGAACACCACGATGTTGATCGAAAGCAGCGCGAAAACGATGACTTTGAAGAGTCTCACGAAAGCCCCGTCGACGATCGGCCGTATGGAGTGTTCGGCACGATCGGTCGGTTCCACGACAGTCATGTGAAAGCATGACGGACCGGCCGCGCTGGACCTTCGCCGGGTCGCGTCCAGATCCACGAATATGCGATCGAAGGCCTGAGCGGGGGCGCTTGATCCTGTTCGCCCGCGATGCTCGAATGCGAACAGACGCCAGGAGACGCGAGCCCATGAGCGAAAGCGAGACGATAGCGGCGCGGGTCGCGCTCACCTTCGACAGCGGCGTCGCCGAGGCGCGGCTCGACCGCCCGGACAAACTCAACGCCCTCGATCCAGCGATGTTTTCCGCGCTCGCCGAGGCGGGCGAACGGCTGAGGGGTTTGCATGACCTGCGTGCGGTCGTCCTGCACGGCGCAGGGCGGGCGTTCTGCGCCGGCCTCGACATGGAATCGTTCGCCGCCATCGCCGCCGGCCGCGGCGACCCGCTGCTCGCCGACCTCGAAGCCCGCACCCATGGGCCCGCCAATCTGGCGCAGGCGGCGGCTTGGGTATGGCGCGACCTTCCCGTTCCCGTCATCGCCGCGGTCCATGGCGTCGCGTTTGGCGGCGGCTTTCAGATCGCGCTCGGCGCCGACGTCCGTTACGTCGCTCCGGACGCGAAACTGTCCATTCTCGAGATCAAATGGGGCCTCGTGCCGGACATGGGCGGAATCGCGCTGATGCGCGAACTCGCCCGCTCCGACGTGATCCGCGAGCTCGCCTTGACCGGCCGGTCGTTCTCGGGCGAGGAGGCGGTCGGTTACGGTTTCGCCACGAGGGCGCTCGCCGATCCGCTCGCCGCGGCCCGGACGACCGCGCGCGAGATCGCCGGGAAGAGCCCCGATGCGGTGCGGGCGCTGAAACGCCTCGTCAACGCCTCGGCCGACCTCGACGCGGCCGCCATCCTGCTCGCCGAATCGCGCGAGCAGGCGAAGATCATCGGCGCGCCGAACCAGGTCGAGGCGATCCGCGCTGGCGTCGAGCGGCGCCCGCCGCGATTCGCCGATCCGGCGTGAGCCGCCGCACTTGACACGAGTCGCGGCGCGCGGAACACTTGACCAATTGGTCAGGTTCGCCCCGCTCCGCGGAGGCCGCTTCCGGGAGACGCCATGACGATCGCCGCCGGCCCCAAAGGATTGTCCGACGTCGCCGCCGGGCGACTCAACCGGGAGACGATCGACGAGAACTTCCGCGATCTGCATCCGCCGCTGACGCTGCACGAGGCGAAGGTCGAGTCGGAGCGCTGCTACTTCTGCTACGACGCGCCCTGCCAGCAGGCCTGCCCGACCTCGATCGACATCCCCCTGTTCATCCGCCAGATCGCCGCCGGCAACCGGACCGGGTCGGCCAAGACCATCTTCGACGCCAACATCCTCGGCGGGATGTGCGCCCGCGTCTGCCCGACCGAGACCCTTTGCGAAGAAGCGTGCGTGCGCGAGGCGGCCGAGGGCAAGCCGGTCCGGATCGGCCTGCTGCAGCGCTATGCGACCGACGCGGTGATCGAGGCCGGCCGCTCGCCCTATGTGCGCGCGGCCTCCACCGGCAAGCGGGCCGCGATCGTCGGCGCCGGGCCGGCGGGCCTGGCCTGCGCCCACGCGCTCGCGGTCGCCGGCGTGGACGTCACCCTGTTCGAGGCGCGCGGCAAGCTCGGCGGCCTCAACGAATACGGAATCGCCGCCTACAAGTCGGTCGACGACTTCGCCGCGAAGGAGGCCGCCTTCGTGCTGTCGGTCGGCGGGATCGAGGTGCAGTACGGCGTCGCCCTCGGCGAACACGTCCAGCTCGACGAGCTGCGGCGCGACTACGACGCGGTGTTCCTCGGCGTCGGCCTCGGCGCCACCAACAAGCTCGGCCTGCCCGGCGAGAACGACCTCGAGAACGTCGTCGACGCCGTCGACTACATCGCGGCCCTGCGCCAGGCGGAGGACAAGTCGACGCTGCCGGTCGGGCGACGGGTGGTGGTGATCGGCGGCGGCATGACGGCGATCGACATCGCGGTGCAGTCGAAGAAGCTCGGCGCCCAGAGCGTCACCATCGTCTACCGGCGCAGCTCGAGCCAGATGAAGGCGAGCCCGTTCGAGCGCGAGCTCGCCCAGACGCACGGCGTGGTGATCCGCTCCTGGGCGCGGCCGGTGGTGATCGAGGGCCACGCCGGCGTGTTCAGCGGCGTGCTGTTCGAGGACACGCACGAGCACGAGGGGGTTCTGGCGCCGGCGGGGTCGGTGTTCCGGATCGAAGCGGACATGCTGTTCACCGCCATCGGCCAACGCGGGACGCCCGACCTCGTCTACGGCTCCGGCATCGAGACGAAGGGCGGCCGTATCGTCGTCGACGGCGAGCGGCGAACCAGCGTCGCCGGCGTCTGGGCCGGCGGCGATTGCGTGCTCGGCGGCGAGGACCTGACCGTCGCCGCGGTCGAGGACGGCAAGCAGGCCGCCCGCTCCATCCTCACCGCGCTCGGCGTCGCAGCCGCGTAAATTCCAGCGAGGGTCCCATGGCCGATCTGCGCACCGACTTCCTCGAGATCAAGTCGCCGAACCCGTTCTGGCTCGCCTCCGCGCCGCCGACCGACCGCAAGGTCAACGTCGAGCGCGCCTTCCGCGCCGGCTGGGGCGGCGTGGTGTGGAAGACGCTCGGCGAGGCCGGCCCGCCGGTCGTCAACGTCTCCGGCCCGCGCTACGGCGCGATCCACGGGCCCGACCGCCGGCTGATCGCGCTCAACAACATCGAGCTGATCACCGACCGCGACCTCGAGATCAACCTGCAGGAGATCAAGGAGGTCAAGCGCGCCTGGCCCGACCGGGCGCTGGTCACGTCGCTAATGGTGCCTTGCGAAGAGGAGTCGTGGAAGGCCATCCTCGCCCGGGTCGAGGAGACCGAGTGCGACGGCGTCGAGCTCAATTTCGGCTGCCCGCACGGTATGTCGGAGCGCGGCATGGGCTCGGCGGTCGGTCAGGTGCCGGAATACGTCGAGATGGTGGCGCGCTGGTGCAAGGCGCACACCCGCATGCCGGTGATCGTCAAGCTGACGCCGAACATCGCCGACATCCGCCAGCCGGCGCGGGCGGCGAAGAAGGGCGGCGCCGACGCGGTCTCGCTGATCAATACCATCAATTCGATCATGGGGATCGACCTCGACCGGATGACCCCGGACGTGGCGATCGACGGTCGCGGCACCCACGGCGGCATGTGCGGTCCGGCGGTGAAGCCGATCGCGCTCGCGATGGTGGCCGAGATCGCCCGCGACCGCGAGCTTGCCGGCCTGCCGATATCGGCGATCGGCGGCGTCACCACCTGGCGCGACGCAGCCGAATACATCGCGCTCGGGGCCGGCACGGTTCAGGTCTGCACCGCGGCGATGACCTACGGCTTCAAGATCGTGCAGGAGATGACGACCGGGCTCGCCGCCTACATGGACCAGAAGGGCTACGCCCGGATCGACGACTTCCGCGGCCGCGCCGTCCCCTCGATTACCGACTGGCAGCACCTCAACCTCAACTACGTGGTCAAGGCTAACATCCATCAGGATCTGTGCATCCAGTGCGGTCGCTGCCACATCGTCTGCGAGGACACCTCGCATCAGGCGATCCTGGCGAAGCTCGACAAGGGCGCGCGGCGGTTCGAGGTCAACGAGGCCGAATGCGTCGGCTGCAACCTGTGTGTGGTGGCCTGCCCGGTCGAGGGCTGCATCACGCTCGACCACAAGACCGCGGGCGTCGACCCGCGCACCGGATGGGCCTACGACCGGCCGCCGCTCGCTTGGACCGCGCACCCGAACAACCCTTCGGTCAAGGCCGCGGAGTAGCCACTCGAACGGGGGCGTCCAGGGGACGCCCTCGTCGCGGCCGGCGTCACTCCTCGACGTGCGGCTCCTTCGGCTCCTTGGGCTTGCCGAACACGGCGTTGACGTCGATGCGCTCCTCGACCGGCTTCGGCTTCGGCACGCCGAACACTTCGAGCTGGCTGGTCGGAGAGGGCTTGGCCGTCGTGATCTCGGCCGGAACGAGCGTCTGCCCGCCGGGCTCCTCGACCTTCGGCCGGTCCTTGGCCGCGCGGTTGACCTCGAAATCGAGATCGATCTGCGAGCACAGGCCGAGCGTCACCGGGTCCATCGGCTGAAGATTGGACGAGTTCCAGTGGGTGCGGTCGCGGATCGCCTGGAGCGTGTGCTTGGTCGTGCCGACGAGCCGCATGATCTGCGCGTCCTTGAGCTCGGCATGGTTGCGCAGCAGCCACAGCACGGCGTTGGGACGGTCCTGGCGGCGCGACAGCGGGGTGTAGCGCGCGCCGCGCGGCTTCTTGAACTCCGGTGTGCGAACCTTCGAGACCGCGAGGTGCAGGCGGAGATTGGCGTCGCCTTCGGCCTTGGCGATCTCCTCGCGGGTGAGCTGGCCGGTCGAGATCGGGTCGTAGCCCTTGATGCCGGTCGCCACTTCGCCGTCGGCGATCCCCTTCACCTCCAGCGGATGCAATTTGCAGAACTCGGCGATCTGCTCGAAGGTCAGCGAGGTGTTCTCGACCAGCCAGACGGCGGTCGCCTTCGGCATCAGCGGCGCGTCGCTCATTGTGGCTTACTCCTTACGATCGTTCAGCCGCGCGGCTCGGGACGTTGGCCCGGAGCAGGCGCGGCCTCGACAAACAAAGCTCTGGGGGGATGACCACCTTATAGGCGCCGCAAGCCCGAATTGCAATCGTGCGGCCCGGCGCTGCGAGACTTTTGACGCCGCCGCCGTCTCCGGGAACTTCACGCCATGCTCGGGGGTTGCCCGGGAAACGAGGAGATCCGCAGCATGAAACTCGTCACGACCGCCGCCGCGCTCGCGCTCGTCGCCCTGGCGGGCTCCGCGCCCGCCGAAGCTAAGGGCTGCCTCAAGGGCGCCCTGGTCGGCGGCGTCGCCGGTCATTACGCCGGCCATCACGGCGTCCTCGGCGCGATCGGCGGCTGCGCCGTCGGCCATCATCTCGCCAACGAAGCCGACAAACAGAAGCTGCAGGATCAGGGCGCGTCGCAGAATGCGCGGCCGACGCCTGCGCCGAACGCCTATTGAAGCCGCCTAAGCCTTGTTGTTGAGCGCCGGGGCGGTCTTCGGGTCGAGCGGCCAGCGCGGCCGCGCGGCGAAGTCGAGCGGATCGATCCGGCCGAGGCGAAGTCGCTCGACGCCCGCCCAGGCGATCATCGCGCCATTGTCGGTGCAGAGCTTTTGCGGCGGGGCGACCAGCGCGAGGCCGGCCTCGGCGCAAAGCTGCGCCAGCACGCTTCGGATCGCCAGATTGGCGCCGACGCCGCCGGCCACGACCACCGCCTGCGGCGCCGTCCCGATCCGCTCGCGGAAGCGCTTGAGGCCGACGCGCATCCGGTCCTCGACCACGTCGACCACCGCCGCCTGGAAAGAGGCGCAGAGATCGGCGACGGCCTGGGGGGAGAGCGGGGCGGCCTGCTCGGCGGCGATCCGCACGGCGGTCTTGAGGCCCGAGAGGGAAAAGTCCGCGTTCGGCCGGCCGAGCAGCGGGCGCGGCAGAGCGAAGCGCTCGGGATCGCCGGTCTTCGCCGCCGCCTCCACCGCAGGGCCTCCGGGATAGGCGAGGCCGAGCAGCTTGGCCGTCTTGTCGAACGACTCGCCGATCGCGTCGTCCAGGGTGGCGCCCAGCCGGTCGAATTCGCCGACGCCGCGGACGGCGAGGATCTGGGTGTGCCCGCCCGAGGCGAGAAGGATCAGATAAGGAAACGCCACCGGCGCGACGAGGCGCGCCGTAAGCGCGTGCGCTTCGAGATGGTTGACCGCGATCAGCGGCTTGCCGGTCGCGAGCGCGACGCCCTTGCCGGCCATGAGGCCGACCAGAACGCCGCCGATCAGCCCGGGTCCCGCGGCGGCGGCGACGCCGTCGAGATCCCGCGCCGCCAGCCCCGCCCGGTGGAGCGCGCGGGCGATCAACATATCGACGACCTCGACATGGGCGCGCGCGGCGATCTCCGGCACCACGCCGCCGAACGCCGCGTGCTCGGCGATCTGGCTCATCACCTCGTCGGCGAGGATCTCGCCCGTCCCGTCGGGCGCCAACCGGACGACGGCGGCCGCGGTTTCGTCGCAGGTGGTCTCGATGCCAAGGACCCGCATGGGGATTCCGTCTCCGGCCGGACCGCTGCGGCCCGCGCGCCCGCCCATAGCGCGAACGCGGCGCTGGTGAAACCGTCGACGCCCCCGCGGCGCACAAGCGACGTTTGGTCGCCTGTCGAAACCACCACTCCCGTGCTATCGGGCTTGTTCGGAGGCCGGCGAATTTGGACGTCATCGCACCGAACGAGATTCGCGTCGTCGTCGAGACGACCGATACGGCCGGCGCTCCCCGGGGCGCCGTGCCCGCGGTCGTGTTCAAGAAGCTGTTCGACGCCGTGTTCGCCGCCCTGCTGGCGGCTGACCGCGAGTTGCACGCGAAAGCCGCCGCCAGCACGTTCCTGGTGAGCCGGTTGTCGCTCGCCCCTTGTGAAATCGGCTTTACTGAGATCGTGGCGCCGGGCGGGTCGGGCGTGGCCTCTTCGATTGCGCTGTTCCGCCGCTGCGCGGGACGCGTCTACCGCAGCGACTATCAGATCCTCCTGCAATATCGCCGCCTCATGCGCGGATTTCAGCGAATCGTGGCAGCGCTCGATCCCGCCTACGCCGTGGTGGTCGGCTACCACGACACCGAATTGCCGCTCGACGACTTCTTCCGTCGCCAGATCGATCGCGTCGGACTGACCAACGAGACCCGGCCCCTGACCGACAGCTGGTTCGCCGGCGCCGTCCTGTGCGCGTTTGACGGTAGACTCCAGGCCATCGACTATCGCGGCGCGGCCTGGAGGGGCCGCCTTGTCCTTGCGGGAGGAGAAACCCAGATCGAATGCGTGTTCGACAGGGCGATGGGCGAGGACGCGCTCAACCCGTTCGGCAACAAAGACGTCACCGTCACGGGACGCGCGATCTACACCGGGGATAGTCCGCTCCCCGAACGCGTCGAGGTGTTGACGCTGGACGTATTGCCGCGGGCGACCGCGGCGGTCGACATTCGGGGCTCCCTCGCTCCGCTTGCGATCGGAGAATGTGAAGATGGGCTCGAAAGTCGCTGACGGCTGTAGGCACTATCTGCATGTCAACGTGCTGCTGCGGCACGTGAGCGGGCTCGCCGGCGAAGCGGAGTCCGACATCGAGACCATTCTCACCGAGGCGGCGACTGGCAAGCGTCGCGTCTGGGCCAACGCGCTCCTGTTCGCCGAGCTGCGGCCATCGGCCTTCGCCGCCGGCCGTTTCCCCGCCCTCGCCGAGTTCACCCGCTATCTACGTTCGGTCGTGACGTTCGTTTCGCCCGACCCGAACACGATGCTGCGCGCCGCGCGTCTGCGGGACGTCAAATGGCGCCGGCCGTCCGCCCTGCGATCTCCCGACGAACGGCCCCGTTTCCTCTCGATGTGCGACGCAATCCAGCTCGCCTCGGCGCTTTGGGTCAAGGAGACGGCCGGCGTGGCCGGCCTCGAATTCCTGGCTTTCGACGACTTCGGGTCGGAGCGGAAGGGCGAATGGCTGTCGCTCTTGCGCTTGCAGGACTATTCCGAGGCGCTGGTCGATTCGGATGCGCTGGCCGCCCTGCGGCTGCCGCGCGCCGAGCCTGGGTTGCGCTTCCCTTCGCCGCCGCGACCCGTTGTCGCAGGATGACCGTTGACGGCGACATGCGCGCCGCGACCCTCCAGTCGTGGCCAGACCCCGACCGCCGCAAATTTGCGGTGGCGCTGTTTCGCCCCCGCGACGAAGCCGAAGGCAGCGCCGCCCGGCTTCGGCATCTCGGCTTCGCCGTCGCCAGCCTTCCGGCGGTCGCCGTCGCGGCATTCGCCGTCGCGACGAGGCTGCGTCATTACGACGCGGTGGTCGCCACCAGCGCGAACGCGTTTCTGGCGGAGGCGCCGGTCGACCGGAAGTCGCCGCTGTTCGTGGTCGGCGGCCGGACCGCGCGCGCCGCCGAGCAGCGCGGCTGGCGCCTCGGCGCGCCGCCAGCGCCGGATTCCCTTGCGTTGGCCGACTGCATCGGTCGCGCGATCCCGCCGGGCGCAGCCGTTCTTTATCTCGCCGGCCGCGACCGCAAGCCGACGATCGAGGCCGCGCTCGGCGCAGTTTACGAGCTCGAAGTGGTTGTCGCCTATGCCGCGGAGGCCCGTGACGGCTGGAGCCGGGAAGAGACCGAGGCGCTCGCGGACTGTCAGGCGGCGCTCCACTATTCCCGCCGTTCGGCCGCACTCGCCGCGGCCTTGGCGGCGGCGGCGGGAGCCGCGGAACATTTCCGCGCCATGACCCACGTCTGTCTTTCGCCGGACGTGGCGCAGCCGCTCGAGGCGCTCGGAGCGGCGAGGATCGTGACGGCGTCGTCGCCCGAAGAGGAGCAGCTGTTCACTGCTTTGGTCGCGGCCGCGGCGGTATTTCCATCCTATAGCGGGTTTCGTATATAGAGGCGCGCTGAGTTTCGGGGACGTGAGGACGATGGTCGACGACGAAAGCCACAACCCGGCCACCGCGGCCGAAGGCGGCGCGCAGAGCGGTCGCGACGGGCGCTCGAACAGCGCCGTGATCGCCGCCGAAGCGGCGCCGATCGAAGCGGAAGCGGCCCCCGCCGAGGCGGCTGAAACCGAAGCGGATTCGTCCCCGCCGGAAAGCGCGGCTGAACCGGAACGAGCGGTTGAACCTCCAAGCCAAATTCACTCGCCGGCGCCTCTCGAGCCGAAGCCGGCAAGCTCGGGCCGCGCGTTCGCGGCCGGAGCCGTCGGCGGCGCCGTCGTGGCCGCCGCAGTCACCGCCGCCGGTCTGCTGTGGTTCCCGCCGGCCGCCAAGCTTCCCGACGCCGACTTGAGCCGGATCGCCGCGCTGGAGGCCGCCGCTGGCGGCGCCAAGGAGGCCATCGCAAAACTGGACAAGCAAATCGGCGCGATCGACGCCCGTTCCGCTTCCGCCGCCCCAACCGCCGGTGGGAAAGCCGACGCCAGCGCCCTCCAGGCGGTGACAGGCGACTTGAAGTCCTTGCGCGGCGACGTCGACGCCGCGCGCGGCGAAATCCCCGGTCTCGCCCAGCGTGTCGCCAAACTGGAGACCGGCGCCTCGGCCGCCGACATCGCCGGACTGACCGGCAAGGTCGCCAAGATCGAAACCGCCCTCGCCGCCCCGAAGGTCGAGAAGCCGACGGCGGACAGCAACCCCTCCGCGGCCGCCGTCGTCGCCGAGGCGATCCGCGACAAGCTCGATTCGGGAGCCAGCATCGCGACCGAGTTGAACGCGCTTGAGGCGCTCGGCGTGGATCCGGCGAAGCTTGCGCCGCTGAAGGCGCTGGCCGGCGGGGCGCCGACCGATCGGGCGCTGGCCGCGCAGTTCGAAGCGATCGAACCGAAGGTTCTCGCAGCGGCGGCGCCAAAGGACACGGGCGCCGGCGTGGCCGACAAGTTCCTCGCGCACCTGCGCGGCCTGGTCCAGATCCGGCGCCTCGGCGAGACGGCCGGCGAGGATCCGGCGGCGCTCGTTTCCCAGGTCCGAGCGGACCTGCGCCGCGGCGATCTCGACGCGGCGCTCGCCGCCTTCGCCAAGCTGCCGGCGCCGGCGCGCGACGCCGCCTCGGCCTGGTCGGGCGCGGCGCAGGCCAAGGAGGCCGCGGTCGAGGCGACCCAGTCGATCCGGGAAGCCGCGGTCGCCAGGCTGGCGCAAAACGCCAAGCCCTGAAGATCTTGATTCAAGACGGGCCGCCGCAGGGTTTCGCGGACCGGGTCAGGAAGTCGGAGACGTCATGTTTCGCCTGTTGATTCTCCTTGCTGCGGTGGCGCTCGCCGGTTGGGGCCTGATGTGGTTCGCCGACAACCCCGGCGTGGTGACGTTGAGCTGGGGCGGAGTCGAGTACCGGGTGTCGATGATGGTCGCGCTGGGGATCGTCGCCTTCGTCGCGATCCTGTGGGCGATCATCTGGAGCCTGCTGCGGCTCACCGTCCGCGCTCCCTCGTTGATATCGCTGTCGACGCGCAAGCGGAAACGCGAGAGGGGTCTGGACGCTGTGTCGCGCGGGTTGATCGCGGTCCATGCCGGAGACGCCCGCGCCGCCGCCAAACACGCAGCCGACGCCAGCCGTCTGCTCAGGAACGACCCGATGGCTCGGCTCCTGAACGCTCAGGCGGCGCAGCTCTCAGGCGACCGGAAGGGCGCGATCGCCGCCTACAACGCGATGCTGGAGCACCGCGACACTCACGGCGTCGGCCTGCGCGGACTCCACGTCGAGGCTCAGCGCAGCGGCGATCACGAGGCCGCGCTCCAATACGCCATGCGCGCGAACGCCCAGGCGCCCGCGCCCTGGGCGGGACAAGCCGTGCTCGACGACCGGACACGGCGCGGCGACTGGGCCGGCGCGCTCGCCACCGTCGACTCCAACGCCGCGGCGCGTCTCATCGACAAGCCGACGGCGCAGCGCTGGCGAGCGGTGATCAAGACCGCGATGGCGGAGGAGATGAAGGAGCGCGACCCGAAGGCCGCGATGGCGCTGGCGCAGGAGGCGTGCCGTCTTTCGCCGGGGCTCGTCCCCGCCGCCGCCATCTACGGCAGTCTCGCGGCGACGACCGGCGACTACCGGCGTGCGACCAAGGCTCTGGAAAGCGCTTACGCCCAGACGCCGCATCCCGACATCGCCGCGGCCTACCTCAAGATCCGCCATGGCGATTCGACCGGCGATCGGCTCGCGCGCGCCCGCGTGCTCGCCCGCGCCGCGCCGAACGATCCCGAATCGATGCTGACCGTCGGGCGGGCGGCGTTGGAGGCGCATGACCATGACGCCGCGCGTGCGGCGCTCGCGCCGCTGATCGCCTCGGATTCGCCGAACGGGCGCCCGACCCGGCGCGTCTGCCTCCTGATGGCGGACATCGAGGAGGCCGACGGCAACCTCGGGGCGGTGCGCGAGTGGCTCGCCCGCGCGGCTCGCGCCCCGCGCGACAAGGCCTGGGTCGCCGATGGCGTGATCAGCGACCGGTGGGCCCCGGTCTCGCCGTCCGGCGCGCTCGACGCTTTCGTCTGGCGTGCGCCGGACGAGCGCATCGCCGCGTTCGTCGAACCCGCGCCGATCGACGCCGAGCCGCCCACGCCGCGCTGAAAGAGCTTGATCTGCGAACCCGCGGC
>CAMFKX010000068.1 GCA_945957375.1 uncultured Roseiarcus sp. | reverse complement strand
CCGCTACGACGATTGGACGGCGCGCCTCGGCGACCTCGAGGCGCTCGAGCGGATCGCGGGCTCGTTCGCCTCGCGCGAGCGCTTCCTAAGCGAACTGACGCTCGATCCTCCCGACGCGACCAGCGACGAAGCCGGCCCGCCGCTGCGCGACGAGGATTATCTCATTCTCTCGACCATCCATTCGGCCAAGGGGCAGGAATGGCGCAGCGTGTTCGTGCTGAATTGCGTCGACGGCTGCATCCCGTCCGATCTCGCGACCGGGTCGTCCGAAGAGATCGAGGAGGAGCGCCGGCTGCTCTACGTGGCGATGACCCGGGCGAAGGACGAGCTGACCCTCCTGACCCCGCAGCGCTTCTATGTCCACGGCCAGCCGAGGAACGGCGACCGCAACGTGTTCGCCGCCCGGACCCGCTTCATTCCGCCGCCGCTGCTGAAACACTTCGACCGCCGCACCTGGCCTCTGGCTTCGGCGGCGCCGGCGCGTCCCGCGTCCGAAGGCCCCCGGGTCGATCTCGCGGCGCGGATGCGGGCGATGTGGCGGTGAGGCCTCCTTGAATGCCGACGATCTGCGCATTTTATGGCATCCTGATCCAGATGTTCTGGAAGGACCACGGGCCGCCTCACTTCCACGCGTTATATGCTGAGTATGAGGCCCTGATAGACATCCGGTCCCTCGAGGTCATAGAGGGACATCTGCCGCGACGGGCGATGGCGCTTGTCCTGGAGTAGGCGCATTCGCATCGCGACGAGTTGATCGAGGATTGGGAGCTATGCACGCGCAATCAGTCGCCGAAAAGATCCCTCCGCTTTCGTAGGTTCCGGAGTTCGGCCAACCATTGCTTGGCGCGTCGCGAGCGTCGTCGCATTGCCGGACTACCGTCTCCGTGTCGCCTTCGCCGACGGCCTCGAAGGCGTCGTCGACATGGCCGGCCTGATCGCGTCGCCCGAGGCCGGGGTGTTCGCCGCACTCGCCGACATCTCGGCGTTCAACCGGGTCTCTGTCCAGCTCGGCGCCGTAACCTGGCCCGGCGAGATCGACATCGCCCCCGACGCCATCCACGCCGTAATCAAGGCGAGCCCCGAGCGTCTCTGCGTCCTGACCTGAGGCTGCTCTTCGGGGGATTGGGGACGGAAAGGACGTCGCTGATTTCCTGCCGCAGCGAGGGAACAGAGCAGGCGGCGGCGGGTTTGTCGGGCGGAAATCAACCCATCGAAGGAGCCCGACATGACGAGCTTTCGACGCATTGCGCCCGTCCTCGCCGTCACCGCCGCGATGACCCTCCCGGCGACCGCCAAGACCGTCAAGGAATTCGTGGCCGAGGCGGTCAAGGGCGACAATTCCGAGATCGCTCTCGGCCAGCTCGTCCTCAACAAGGCCGCGGACTCGCAGGTGAAGTCCTTCGCCCAGACCCTGGTCGAGGATCACACCAAGGGCAAGGCGCAAGCCGCCGCCGTGGCCCAGAAGCTCGGCGTCCAGCCCCCCGAGGGCGTGTCGCCCGAGGCGCAGCAGGAAATGAGCCGACTGCAAAATCTGAGCGGCGCCCAGTTCGACAGCGAGTTCATCCGCTTCATGGTGAAAGATCACCAGAAGGACGTCGAAGAGTTCCGGGAGGTCTCCACGAGCGGCAGCGGCCCGACCCAGCAATTCGCGTCGCAGACGTTGCCGGTGCTGGAGAAGCACCTGCAGATCGCCAAGTCGCTGGAATCCGGGAAGTAGGGTCCATTGCGGCGGCGACTGACCCTGCAATGCCCGGCGCATCGGTTCCCGAACTGCGCCGGGCGTCGTCGCACGGCATTTCCCTACGACTTCAGCTTCATTCCGGCGAAGATCGGCGAAGGCGGCGACCACGGCACGCTGTCGAGCGCGGCGCCTTCGCCGGTTCGCAGCGTGGGCGCGATCCCCCGGAACCAGCCGCTTGGGCGGACTGGCCCGTCGGCGAGGATGAGCGGGGGGCGGCCGAGGCGTCAGCTTCGCATCAGGCCACGGGCGGGGCTCGCGCCACCGCCCGCTTCTCAGCCTTCAATGCGTCACTGAGCCAGGTTCGGCCTGCCGGCGGTGGCGCTCCGCGAGGACGCCCGCCGGCGTGATGTTGGCGATCGCGCTCTGCAGCTTGTTCATCCAGCCGGTCACCACATCGCCTTCGCCGGCGAGCATCGCCTCGAATCCCGTCTTGGCGACGTCGGCGGGATCGTCCTTCTTGCTCGCGCCGATCTTGGTGTCCTCGAGGCCGGCGCGATCGAAGAACTCCGTCTCGGTCGCGCCCGGCATGAGGCAGGTCACGGTGACGCCGGTGTCTTTCAGCTCGTTGCGGATGGCGAAGGAGAAAGAGTCGAGGAACGCCTTGCTGGCGTTGTAGACGGCCTGATAGGCGCCGGGGATGAAGCCGGCGATCGAGCCGGTGATCAGGATCCGCCCCTGTCCGCGCCCGCGCATGTCGCGGCCGACGCGCTGGATCAGATCGAGCGTGCCGGTGATGTTGGTGTCGACGACCTTGCGCCAGGCTTCCGGCTGCTGGTCGAGGAACGCGTGGCCGAGTCCGCGGCCGGCGTTGGCCAGGAGGGCGTCGACCGGCCGGCCGCAGGCGGCGATCGCCTGATACAGCCGTTCCACGCCTTCCTTCGTTGCGAGGTCGGCCTGGACGGCGTCGACATGGGCGCCGTCGCGGCGAAGGTCGTCGGCGGCGGCCTCGATCGCCGCGTCGTCGGCGGCGATGATCAGGTCGTAGCCCTTCTTGGTCGCGTAGCGGGCGAGTTCCAGACCGATGCCCGAGGAGGCGCCGGTGACGACGGCGAGATTCTGCATGGGAGTCTCCTTTGAGTGTGAGGGCGAAGCGCCTGACCCCGTCCTGGGCCGGGTCGAAGGACGTTCCCGATCGCGCCGGTCGCATGCTTCGACAGGCTCAGCATGAGGTTCGACAGGCTCAGGATGAGGTTCGCGTTGGCAGGCGCGGGCGTCAGGCGCTCAGGGCTTCAGGACGACCTTGATGCAGCCGTCCTGCTTGTCGCGGAACGTCTTGTAGAGGGCCGGCCCGTCTTCGAGGCCGGCGCGATGGGTGATCACGAACGACGGGTCGATCTCGCCCTTCTCGATCCGGGCGAGGAGCTCCGGCAGGTAGCGCTGCACCGGCGTCTGGGCCATGCGGAAGGTCAGCCCGCGGTTGATCGCCGAGCCCATCGGGATCTTGTCGAGGTAGCCGCCGTAGACGCCGACGATCGAGACCACGCCGAAGTTGCGGCAGCACTGGATCGCTTCGCGCAGCACGTGCGGCCGGTCGGTCCCGAGGAAGGTCGCGGCCTTGGCGGCGTCGAGCATCGAGTCGGCGCTGGCGGTCGGCGAGGCCTCCGTGCCGACCGCGTCGATGCAGGCGTCGGCGCCGCGGCCGTGGGTCATCGCCTGGATGCGCTGGTAGACGTCGTCGGTCTTGAAGTCGATCGTCTCGGCGCCCGCCTCGCGCGCCAGCGCCAGGCGCTCCGGCACCGTGTCGATCGCGATCACCCGCTCGGCGCCGAGCAGGAAGGCGCTGCGGATGGCGAATTGCCCGACCGGCCCGCATCCCCAGATGGCGACGGTCTCGCGGCCCTTGAGGCCGCAGAAATCGGCAGCCATGAACCCGGTCGGGAAAATGTCGGACAGGAACAGCACCTGCTCGTCGAGCAGGCCGTTCTCGATCTTGATCGGCCCGACGTCGGCGTAGGGTACGCGCAGATATTCCGCCTGCCCGCCGGGGTAGCCGCCGAGGATGTGCGAGTAGCCGAACAGGCCGGCCGGCGAATGGCCCCAGAGCTGCTCGGCGGTCTCGTGGTCGGGGTTGGTCCGTTCGCAGCCGGAATAGAAACCGTTTCTGCAGAAGAAGCACTCGCCGCAAGAAATGGTGAACGGCACCACCACGCGGTCGCCGACCTTGAGGTTGGAGATCCCCGAGCCGACCTCCATCACTTCGCCCATGGTCTCGTGGCCGACCACGTCGCCGCTCTGCATCCGGGGGATCATGCCGTCGTAGATGTGCAGGTCGGAGCCGCAGATCGCGCAGGCGGTGACCTTGATGATCGCGTCGCGCGGGTCCTGGATGACGGGGTCGGGGACCGTCTCGCAGCGGATGTCATGCTTGCCGTGCCAGGTGAGGGCTCTCATGGGGGGCTCCGTCGTCGACGTTCGCAACTGGCGGTGCAAACGTCGGCGGGACGCGATCGTTCCCACGGTTGCGCGGCGGTTCAGCGTCAACGCCCGATTCGCGGCTCCACCCAATCACGCTTGCGTAAGCAGACACTGTTCGCCCGAACCGGTAGCCAAGCTGGCGGGGATCAGGCCGGCGGGCGGCCGAGAAGCGCGCGCCAGCGCGGCATGTCGCGAAGGCGGGCCAGTTCGGCGCGCAGCGTCTCCGCCTCGATCGCCTGCCGTGCGCTCTCGGCCCGGAGCGCCTGCGCCTCCTCGCCCTGTCGGGCAAGCTCGGCCCGCAGAGCGCCCGCCTCCTCCGCCCGACGGTCGGCCTCAGCCCGCAGGGTCTGCATCTCGACCGCCCGCCGCGCGACTTCGGCGCGCAGCGCCTGCGCGTCGTCGGCCTGCCGCGCAACCTCGGCCCGCAGCGCGTCCGTGTCCTCCCCCCGCGCATCGGCTTCGGCGCGCAGCGTCTCGGCCGTCTCACGCCAGCGTCCGGCTTCCGAGCGCGCCGCGCCGACCGCCTCCATCGCGGTCGCCAGCTTCTCCAGCAGCGTCGGGGCGAACAGATTCGTAGCCGCCGGTCCGAGAAGCAGGCTGCGGACCGCGCGAGGATCGGGCGTGACGGCGTCGACGAGTTCGAACACCGGCGCTTCGGCTCCGGTCATGACCCGGAGATAGGGCGCGTGCTTCTCCGTCTCGAGCTTCTCGATGAAGACCAGCGAATCGTAGAACGTCACCCGCAACAGGCGCCGCCCGAGCCGTTTCAGCCGCTCGACTTCGCCCGGGTCGATCGGTCCCTCGGCCGGCCTCAGGTGATCGGCGTTGAGGGCGTCGACCAGATCCTTGAAGTGTTCGATCGAGGCGCCGGCGCGGCGGAGACCGCCGCCGTGCGATTTCCAGTAGCTGCAGTGCATGTCCTCGACGACGTAGAGGCCGCCCGGCTTCAGTCGCTGGAAACAGGCCTCGAAGGTCGAGACGACATGCGCGGAGCGATGCGAGCCGTCGTCGATGATGATGTCGAAGGCTTCCGCCCCGAGCATCGCGTCGAGGGCCGCGGGATCGCTGGCGTCGCCGATCCGGATCGTGACGCCGGGCGAGCCGAGCCCGGCGCATTTCGGGTCGACGTCGATCCCGACGAAGCTCGACCCGGCGGGGAAGACCTTTGACCAGACCTCGAGCGAGCCGCCGTTCTGCACGCCGATCTCGAGCAGCCGGACGGGGCGCCCGCGTGCGAGGAACCGCGCGAACTCGGCCTGGTAGACGGGGATGTAGTGCTCCCATTTGTCGGAGACGTGGCCGGCGTGGGCGACGAACGCCTGGAGCAACGACGTCTGCGGGCGCGCGCCCGACGCCTCCGCCAATTCGCTCATGGCTCAACCTCCGGAGAAGGGCTTGCGTCGGCTATTCGAGACGCTTGACGACAAGCTCGGCGATGGCGAGCGAGGACGTCAGCCCGGGGCTCTCGATGCCGAACAGGTTCACCAGGCCGGGCACGCCGTGCGTCTCCGGCCCGTCGATGCGGAAATCCGCCGCCGGCGCGCTCGGCCCGCCGATCTTGGCGCGGATGCCGGAATAGGCGGCGGTCAGCGAATCGTCGGGCAGGCCGGGCCAATAGCGACGGATGGCGTCGTAGAAGCCCGCGCATCTGCCCGCATCGACGCTATAGTCGATCGCGTCGATCCATTCGACGTCCGGCCCGAAGCGCGACTGGCCGCCGAGATCGAAGGTCAGATGCACGCCGAGCCCGTGCGCGTGCGGGGCGGGATAGATCAGCTTGCGGAACGGCGCGCGGCCTTGCAGGGCGAAATAATTGCCCTTGGCGTAAAGCGTGGCGGGCGCGTGGGCCGGGTCGAGCCCTGCGATCGCTCCGGCGACCCGGGACGCGAACAGGCCGGCGCAATTGACCAGCGCGGCGGTGGTGAGCCGCATCGGCTCGGCGCCGCCCGTCTGGACGGCGATGCCGTCGTCCTCGACGCGCGCCTCGACGAAGGGCGTCTCGAACGCGATCGTGGCGCCGTCGGCCTCGGCGTCGCCCTGGAGCGCGAGCATGTAGCCGTGGCTGTCGAGGATGCCGGTCGAGGGCGCGTGCAGCGCGGCGACGCAGCGCAGCGCCGGCTCGATCGCCTGCGCCTCGCGGGCCGAGAACCAGGCGAGATCGTCGACGCCGTTGGCCGCGCCCTTGCTTGCAAGCGCTTCGATCGCCGCGATCTCGCTCTCGTCGCTCGCGACGATCAGCTTGCCGCAGCGGGAATAGGCGACGCCGTGGGCGTCGCAGAAGGCGTAGAGGCGCTTGCGGCCGTCGACGCAGAGCTGGGCCTTGAGGCTGCCGGTCGGATAATAGATCCCCGAGTGGATGACCTCGCTGTTGCGCGACGACGTCTCCGAGCCGATCAGCCCCTGGGATTCCAGCACGACCACCGAACGCCCGCTCCGGGCGAGGGCGCGCGCGACGGCGAGGCCGACCACGCCGGCCCCGACCACGATGGCGTCGACGTCGCTCAATCCGGTCCCCGGAGGCTGGGTCGGTTGGTCATTGTAATCCTGATTTGCTTGGTCGCTTCGAGACTCCATCTTACCGAAGCGCGTCGTCGTCGGGAACCGGCGCTCGGGCAAGCCGTTCGCGCGGGCCCAGGCCTGTCCTCAGAAGGCTGTGGCGATGATGCCGCCCACCTCCCGGTTGACCGCTTCGCGCGCGTCGAGCGCAACCGGGCCTTCGGTGTAATAGACCGCGGCGAA
This sequence comes from uncultured Roseiarcus sp., assembly GCA_945957375.1. Classification (GTDB taxonomy): domain Bacteria; phylum Pseudomonadota; class Alphaproteobacteria; order Rhizobiales; family Beijerinckiaceae; genus Roseiarcus. The sequence continues at coordinate 14,176 of CAMFKX010000068.1, read as the reverse complement.
CAGCGGGCCGCGGCCGGGCGGGCGCAGAATGCCGATCGTGTTGGCCGTGCCATGCGCGCCGGTCCCTGTCTTGTCGCCGATGCCCCAGTCCGACGGCAGGCCGGCGCGCAGGCGCTTTCCGCCGACCTTGTCCGCGATCATCCAGGCCTCGAGCTGCGTCCTCGATGCCGGCGACAGCGCCGGACCGAGGAGCAGCGCCCCGAGGTCCTGCGCCATGGCGAGCGGGCTCGTGGTGTCGCGCGGATCGCCGGGAATGGCGGTGTTGAGCGTCGGCTCGTTGCGGTCGAGCCGGGTGATGGAATCGCCGAGGGCGCGGGCGAAGGCGGTGAATCCCGCCGGCCCGCCGATCGCGGTCAGGATCAGGTTGGCCGCAACATTGTCGCTGAGTTCGACCGCGGCGGCGCAGAGCGCGCCGAGCGTCATCCCCCCGGCGGCGAGGTTGGCCTTGGTCGCCGGCGCGTAGTCGATCATGTCGGCTTCGCCGTAGGGCACGAAGCGGGAGAGCGAATCCTCGCCGGCGTCGACCCGCTTCAGCACGGCGGCGGCGGCCATCAGCTTGAAGGTGCTGCACATCGGGAAACGCTCGCTGGCGCGATGCAGCAGCCTTGCGCCGCTCGCCGGGTCGAGCACGGCGACGCCGAGCCGCCCGCCGGCGCTCTTCTCGAGCGCGGCGATCCGGCCGGCGGCGTCGGCGAGGCGGTCAGCGGCGGCCCATGCCCCGAGCGGCGCGGAAAAGGCCGCCGCGAGACCGAGGGCGAAGGCGCGGCGACCCAGGATGCGCGGGTTCGCGTCCCGTGCGCCCCGGGGCGACGGGACGTCGCGGTTCCCGCGGGCTGGTGTTGGATGTTCCCGGGTCAGGCTGGTCCGCGATGGGCGCATCAACGCTTCCTCGACGCTTCGGCGCAGTCGCCGGTATGACTAATAGTGGTATCGACATTGCGCGATCATCAGCGCGTCATCCGACACCTTGTAGACGAGACGATGCTCTTGAGTCAGTCGCCGCGACCACGCAACGCGAGTTGCTCGGGGACGGCCTCAGGCTGAGGCCCGCTGGCAACACGGCGAAAACCGACTGCCCCTCACATCCGTCCGCCAAGCTCGTCCTCGATGTGGACGCGGATGATCTCCTCGAACGACGTTTCCGAGCGGAAGCCCAGCGCGAGCGCCCGGGCCGGGTCGAAATCGCGCGGCCAGCCCGCGACGATCCGTTCGATCGCCGGGTCGGGCTCGCGGCGGATCAGCGCGGTCGCCTTGCGTCCGGCGACGCGTTCGAGCGCCGCGATCTGGTCGCCGACGGTCGCAGAGCAGCCAGGCAGGGTGAGCGCGCGCCGGGCGCCGAGCGCGGCGAGGTCCATCGTCGCCGCGTGACGCAGGAAGCCCACCGCGGAGCGCGGGCTCGCGTGCCAGTGGCGCACGTCGTCACCGACCGGAAGCACGGCCTCCTCGCCGACCAGCGGCTCGCGGATGATGTTGGAGAAAAATCCTGAAGCCGCCTTGTTCGGCGCGCCGGGCCGGACGCAGATCGTTGGCAGGCGAAGGGCGATCCCGTCGAGGAAGCCGCGACGGCTATAATCGGCGAGCAGCAGTTCGCCGATCGCCTTTTGCGTCCCGTAGCTCGTGAGCGGGGTGGTGAAGAAGTCGTCGCCGATCTTCTCTGGGAAGGGCGCGCCGAACACCGCGATCGAGGAGGCGAACACCACGCGCGGCCGGTAGCCGGAAGCGCCGCGCTCGGCGCGGATCGCGTCGAACAGCGCCCGCGTCGCGTCGAGGTTGATGTGGTAGCCCTTGTCGAAGTCCGCTTCCGCCTCGCCAGAGACGATCGCCGCGAGATGGAAGATCACGTCCGGCCGGGTCGCGATCATCGCCTGCGCCACGCCGGGGGCGGCGATGTCGGTCGCGCGCGCGACGGTCCGGCCGGCATATCCCGCCGGGGCCGCCGGCTCGACCACGTCGATCAGGGTCAGCGCGTCGGGCGGCTTCCCGTCCATGCCGCCGTTCGCGACGAGGCTCGCGGTCAGTTTGCGGCCGAGCATGCCGGCCGCGCCGGTGACGAGGATGTGCATTTGGCGGGCTCCGGAAGGGAAACCACTACGACCTCGTCCTGAAGAGCCCGCAACGCGGGCGTCTCGAAGGACGTTCCAATGGGCGCTGGAGCGTCCTTCGAGACGCGTCGCCTGGCGGCGACGCTCCTCGGGACGAGGTCCGTGCGGCCGCAATAGAAAACGCCGCGGCCCATCTGGCCGCGGCGACGCATACTTCAGATTTCGAGCATCGCGCTCACTGGGCGGTGGCGGCGTATTTGCCGTCGCTCCACTTGTTGATGTCGTAGGTCGGGTCCTTCACGTCGCCCTTGGCGTCGAGCCGGACGTTGCCGAGCACGGTCTCGAACGGCTGGCCGTCCTCGAGCGCCTTGGCGACCGCCTTCGGATCGGTCGACTTCGCCTTCTTGACGCCGTCGGCGATCGCCTGGACGACGCCGTAGCTGAACAGGGTGAAGCCTTCCGGATTGAAGCCGGTCGCCTTGAACTGCTCGAGCGCCTTGGCGGCGGTCGGCGAGCGGCGCGGGTCGGTCGGGAAGGTGAACAGGGTGCCTTCGCCGGCCGGGCCGGAGATCTGCCAGAACTCGGAGGTGGCGATGCTGTCGCCGGTCATCAGTTGCGGCTTGTAGCCCTGGTCGGCGGCCTGACGCAGGATCAGGCCCGCTTCGGGGTGATAGCCGCCGAAGTAGATGAAGTCGGCCCCGGCGCCCTTGAGCTTGGAGACGATGGCGGAATAGTCCTTCTCGCCCGGGTTGATGCCTTCGAACAGCACTTCGGTCACGCCGCCGGCGTTGAGCTTGTCCTTGACCACCGACGCGAGGCCCTTGCCGTAGGCCGACTTGTCGTGCAGCACGGCGATCTTCTTGCCCTTGTAGGTCTTGGCGATCCACGGCGCGATGAAGGCGCCCTGGGCGTCGTCGCGCGGATAGAGCCGCAGGATGGTCGGGTGGCCCTTCTCGGTCAGGACAGGATTGGACGAGGCCGGGCTCATCATCAGGATGTTGTTCTCGGCGTAGACCTCCGAGGCCGGGATCGACGAGCCGGAGCAGGCGTGGCCGTCGACAAACTTGATGCCCTGGCCGACGATCAGGTTGGCGACCGCGACCGCCTGCTTGGGATCGCAGGCGTCGTCCTGCACCACGATCTTGATCTTCTGGCCGTTGACTCCGCCGGCCTCGTTGATCGCTGCGGCGGCCAGTTCCGCGCCGCGCTTCATCTGGTCGCCGATCGAGGCGACGGGGCCGGTCATCGGACCGGCGACGGCGATGACGAGGTCTTCCGCGAACGCCGGCGCGGCGAACGCCGACAGGGCGACGCCCGCCAGCGAAAGGACGACGATTTTACGCATGTTGGTCTTCTCCCGGGAGCGACGGCTTCGCGTCGTACGGCGCGGTCTTCCGTTGCGCCGCAAGGCGTAGCCAAGAAGCGACGACGTGGCAACCGCGGAAAATGGCGCAGATCAGCTCCGCGTCCAGCGCAAGCGCAGGGTCGGCAGGCCCGATTGGGCGCTCGCGCCGGCCCCGACGACGGCGAAGCCCTCCCGATCATAGAAGCGGCGCGCCCGGGCGTTGGCTTCGTTGACGTCGAGGTCGACAAGATCGGGAGAGAGGCGCTTGGCCGCGTCGAGCAGCGCGCGCGCCAACCCCGAGCCGCGTTCGGCCGGCGCCACGCAGAGCTGGTCGAGGTAGCCGTTCGCCGGGTCGATGGTCACGAACCCCGCCGGCCGCCCGTCGCCGTCGAGGCCGACCACGATCGCCCCGCCCGCCGCGCGGTGGGCCGCGAGCCGCTCGGCGAGCCAGGCTCGGCGCGCGTCGAAATCGATGGCGAAGCCGGTCTCGCGCCAGGCGGCGACCCAGAGGTCGGCGAGCGCCGGGAGATCGCGATCCTCGTAACCGCGCAGGGCCTCCCGCGCTTCCGTCATCGCTCGGTCAGCTTCAGCTCGATCCGCCGGTTGCGCGCCGCATCGTCCGTCCCGGCGTCGAGCGGCTGGAACTCGCCGAACCCCGCCGCGGCGAGGCGGTCCGGCTGGACCCCCTTGGAGATCAGATACTGCACCACCGCGACGGCGCGCGCCGCCGACAGCTCCCAGTTCGACTTGTACTGGCCGCCGCCCGCGACCGGCCGGCTGTCGGTGTGCCCGTCGACCCGGAGAATCCAGGGGATGTCGGGCGGGATCTCGCGTTCGAGGTCGAGCACCGCGTTCGCCAGCGATTCGAGCGACTGCTTGCCCTCCGGGCTGATGTCGGCCTTGCCGAGGTCGAACAGCACCGAGGATTCGAACACGAAGCGGTCGCCGACCACCCGGATGTCGGAGCGCGAGCCGAGGATCTGGCGCAGGCGGCCGAAGAAGTCGGAGCGGTAGCGGTTCAGTTCCTGCACCTTCTGGGCGAGCGCGACATTGAGGCGCTGCCCGAGGTCGGCGATCTTCGACTGCGACTCCCGGTTGGCCGACTCGGAGGCGGCGAGCGCGTCCTCGATCGCCGCGAGCTGCTTGCGCAGCGCCGAGATCTGCTGGTTGAGCACGTCGACCTCCGCCAGCGCCCGGGAGGAGATTTGCCTTTCGGCGTCGAGGGCGCTCGCGGTCGCCGCCGCCTTTCCTGCGAGATCGGCGGAGGCGGCGTTCTCGGCCGCCGCATTCTTCAGGCGCTTCTGTTCGCGTTCGGCGGATTCGAGCGTCGCCGACAGGGCGGCGATGCGCGACTGGTCGGCGCTCTTCTGGGTGCGCTCGAGCGCGAGCAGGTTGGTCAGCTCCTCGATCTGCCGGTTGAGCCGGGTCAGCGCCTCGTCCTTGCCGGTCACCTCGCGCGACAGGAAGAACTGGGCCAGCATGAACACGCTGAGCAGGAAGATGATGACCAGCAGCATCGTCGACAGCGCGTCGACGAAGCCGGGCCAGTAATTGACCGGTTCGTAGCGGCGGTTGCGCGACAGGGCCATCCGTCATCCTCCGGGACTCCCTCTCCCCGCCTGCGGGGAGAGGGCTGGGGCGAGGGGCTACGCCAATGCCGATCGTTGGCGCGGCCCCTCATCCGGCGCTTCGCGCCACCTTCTCCCCGCAAGCAGAGAGAAGGAAACTACCGCGTCGAAATCTCGTCGAGCAGGCGGCGCAGGAGCTTGCCGATGTCCTCCTGCTGCTGGGCCTGGACGTCGACCCAGTTGCGGATCTGCTGCTGCTCGGTGCGCATGTGGCCGACGAGGGCCTGGATGCCTTCGGCGAGCGTCGCGATCGCCGCGGAGTTCTTCTGGTGGTCGAGCTGCGACCCGGCGGCGGCGACGGCGACCGGCTGGGGCTGGGCCGCCTCCGGCTCGACCGTCCGCATGTGGCCGGCCAGAAATTCCTCGAACTCCGAATAGAAGCGGTTCTGCGCCTGGCCCGCCTGCAGATCGAGGAAGCCGAGGATCAGCGAGCTCGCGAGGCCGAACAGCGACGAGGTGAAAGACACGCTCATGCCGGCGATCGGCGCCGAGAGGCCGCCCTTCAGGTCCTCGAACATCGAGGTGGTGTCGGCCCCGGTCTTCATGCTGTCGATCACGCCGCTGATCGAATGCACCGTCTCCAGCAGGCCCCAGAAGGTGCCGAGCAGGCCGAGGAAGACGAGCAGCCCGACGAGGTAGCGGCTGAGCTCGCGCCCCTCGTCGAGGCGCGTTGCGATCGAATCGAGGATCGCGCGTGCGGTCAGCGTCGACAGGCCGCTCGCGCCGGCCCCCGCGTTCAGCATCGCCGCCATCGGGGCGAGCAGCACCGGCTGCTTGACCCGGCTGCCGTCATAGGCGCTGGTCAGCGAATTGACCCAGTGGATCTCGCGGAACAGCCGGAACACCTGGCGGAACGTGAACAGCGATCCGATCACGAGCACGCCGAGGATCAGTCCGTTGAGGCCCGGATTGGCGGAGAAGGCGAGCTGCAGCTGCTTGAGCAGGATCAGGACGACGAAGCCGACCAGCGCCAGAAACGCCGCCATCCCGACCAGAAAGATGCGGGGCGAGGTCAGAAGACGGATATCCGTGTCGTTCGCCATGGCTCGCCGCGGTCCGGGTTTCCTTCGCCGATAGCCTCTGAAAGGGGGCGTGGCAAGTCGGCAGAGGGCTCGGACGCAATGGACGCCCCGATTTCGGCGTTTTGGCGGGCGGGACGGCGACGCTCAGGGCGCCGCGCCGAGGGCGCCGCAGGCGAGCGCGAGGGTGGCGGCGGCGGTCAGCACGGAGTCGTAGGCGTCGATATAGGCGTTGCGCGCCAGCAGGAGCTGGGTCTGGGCGACGGTCGCGTCGGTGATCGACCCTACGCCGTTGCGGTAGGCCGCGAGCGCCGCGTCGAACGTGGTCTGCGACGCCGCAACGAGCGCTCTCGCGGCCTGGGTCGCCGAAAGGCTGGTGCGCAGCGCGTTGTCGGCGACGACGATCTGGCGGACCGCCTCGTCGCGGGTCTGGCCGAGCTTGGCGCTCGCGCTGTCCGCGTCGGCCTGCGCCTGCTTGAGCGCCGCGATCCGCGTCCCGCCGTCGTAGACGGGAATGCTGACGCCGGCGAGGACCGCCGCCCCGAGCCGGTTGTTGTCGATGTTGACGGTCGGAGAGAGCTGTCCGAGGCCCGGCAGCGCGGTCACGTTGAGGTTGCCGGGATTGTATGAACCGGTCGCGCTGGTGAACACCTTCGGCAGGAACGCCGCCTCGGTCGCCTGCACTTTGGCGAGGCTCGCCTTTTCCGCGGCATACGCGCTCTGCACGTCGGGCCGGCGCGCGATCGACTCGGCGATCACGCCCTCGACGGGCTTCAGCATCGAGGCGGCGAAAGTCCGTTGCGGCGCGTCGGCGATCTTGATCGTGGTCAGCGGCGACAGGCCGACCGCAGACATCAGCGCGACATGGGCGTCCTTCGCGCCGCCCTCGGCCTGCACCAGCGCGAGCCGCGCCTGCGCCGTCGCCTGCCGCGCCTGATCGACCTCGACCACGGTGCCCACCCCGCGCCTGAAGCGCTCCTCGGCGGCGGACTGGACCGCCCCGGCGTTGGCGAGCGACGCCTTCGCCGTCGCCAGTCGCGCCCGCGCGCCCTGATAGCGATAGTAGCCGAGGGACACCGCGTAGATCACCTGCTGGTGGGCGGCGGTGAAGGCGACGTTAGAGACGAACGAGGCCTGTTTGGCGGCCTCGACCAGCGCCGCCCGTTCGCCGAAGTCGAACAGGAGCCATTCGACCGACACCGCCGAGATCGCGCCGCTGGTCGAGCCGGAGCCGAGCAGCGCGACGCCGCCGCCCGTGTCGGAGCCGTTGCTCGCCTGGTAGCCCGCGACCACGCTCGCGCTGATGCGCGGCAGGAACGTGCTTTCGGCGACGCCGGCGGCCAGCGCCACCCGGCGCGCGTCGTTCCAGGCGACCCGGGTCGCGGGATTGATCGTTTCGGCGAGGTCGATCAACTGCGGCAGGGCGTAGGTCTTCGCCGGATCGGCTTCGGGCGACTGCGGCAGCCCGCGCAACGCCGGGTCGGGCGGCAGGACGTAGCCGCCGCCGGAAGCCGAAACCCCGGCCGCGCCGGCGATCGGCTCGCCCGCGGCGGTGGTGGCGGGCGCCCACGGCTTGTCCGGCCGCGCTGGAGCCATGTCGAGCGCCGAGGTCGCGCAGGCGGAAAGGGCGAGCGCGGAGGCGAGCGCCGCGATCCGTTCAAGCGGAGGCATAGCGCAGCCCCCCGTCGTCGTCCGCCCGCGCGTCCTCGGCGGCGATCCGCTCGATCGCGGCGAGCGGGCGATCGATCAGCGCGCGCAGCGCCGGCGAAAGGCGGCCGGGGGCGACATCCTCCGCTTCGCGCCCTGCGGCGTCGGGCGCGCCGCCGGCGATGGCGTCCGCGACGCGTTCGATTCGCCGGCCGAGGGCATCGTCCGCACCAGGCAGGAGCAACATCGGGGCGGGCAGCAGGGCGAGGTCGGCGACCATCGCGCGCCGCCGGTCGAACCAGACCCGCGGAGGCAGGATCGACCGCGGCTCGTAGCGGGCGATGGCGAGATCCTGGGTGATCGCGTCGAGGTCGGTCTGCGCCTGGGCGACGAGGCGGCCGCGCACGGCGGCGCTGTCCGCGCCCGCCAGCGCCGCGAGGCGGCGCAGCAGGGCCGGAACGGCGCGGTCGACGCGCGCCGCGACGCTGACCGGCCGGACCGAGGTGAAAACCGCCGCGATCACCAGTTCGCCGAACAGGATACCGACGATGCGGTCGCGAATCGCGCTCATGTCGAAGCTCGGCGCGAAGCCCTGCGCGACGCAGATGTAGAACGCGAGCGCCAGTTGAAAGCCGACATAGGAAATGCGCGGGCTCCCGGCCGCGATCCAGGCCGCGGCGAGAGAGCCCACGAAGACGATCGCCATCAGGGCGCCGACCGATTCGACGTGGGGCATGAGGAGCAGAATCGTCGCCAGGCCCAAGACGGCGCCAATCAGGCAGCCCGCGATGCGCAGGGTGATCTTCTCGATCGTCTCGGCCGTCGTCTCGAGCGCGACGATGTAGCAGGTGATCAGGCAGGTGTGGATGCCCGGCCAGTCGATCACGGTGTAGACGAAGTAGCAGAACAGCGCCGCGCCGGTCGTCTTGAGCGCGTAATAGACGTGGGCCGGATTGGTGAACGCGTCGTCGGCGAAGAAGCCGGCGTTTTCCCGCGCCGCGGGCTCGGGCTCGGGCGGCGGCGGCTCGGCGAAGCCGAGGATCGCTTCGCGCAGCCGGCCGAGGGCCTGCGTCGCCGCGGGCGACAGGGCGGCGTCGTCGGGGCCGCCGGGGTCCGCATCGACCGGATAGCCGCCGCGCTCGAAGATGGCCGCCATGCCGGACAGGGTTTCGCCGAGCCGCGCCCGGATCGGCGCCGGCCAGTCTATCTCGGGCGTCCGGTCGGCGAGATCGACCAGTTCCAGGATGACGGCGGCGGAGCGGCTCGCCTGCGCGAGCGCGGCGAGGTCGCCGGGCGGCGACGTACGCTCGAGGGCGGCCGCGCGGAGCCGTTCGGGATCCTCGCCGGGCCCCTCGCGCAGCGCCTCGGCGAAGGCTTCGCGCGTGCGTGCGTCGGGCGCGCCGAGCATCGTGGATGCGAGCCGCAGCCGCTCCGCCAGCGCGCGCTCGACGAGTCGGCGGGGCGACGGGCCGAAGACAGCGCTGACGGCGATCGCGGCGCCAGCCGGAATGGCGACGAACAGCCAGGCGTAGAGGAGGGCCCGCGTGGCGATCTCGCCCGAAGGGACGCCGCTCAGTTCATCGAGCGCGAACACGACGACCAGCGCGATCGTGTTTGCGACCGGCTTCAGCTTGCTCGCCGAGCCGAGAAACAGGAGGCCGAACGACACGACCGCCATCACGATCACCCGCCGCATCGGATCGTCGACGACCTGGACCGCGATCAGGAACAGACAGCCGATGATGATCGTCACCAGAACCGTCATCACCGCGCCGAGGACGACGCTCATCGTCCGGTCCGGCTTCATGATGAAGAAGACGATGTAGATCGCAAGCCACGGCTCGGGCGTCTGGTAGACCTGCGTGACCAGCGTGACGACGGCCGCGACCGCCGACAGCCGAAGGGCGAAGGCGAGCCGCCCGGGAAACGGGGCGAGCAGTTCGGCGAGGCCCGGCGTCCCCGCCGCCCCGCGCTCAGCGGCAGGCTGCGCCATGTTTCACCTCGACCACGGCGGAGGCCCCTGACCGCATTAGTTCCGGGGGCGGGTCTTTCAGCGTTACGCGCACCGGAAAGCGCTGCGCGACGCGCACCCAGTTCAGCGACCGTTCGACATAGGGCGCGGAGCGGAGAATCGGGATGCGATCGGTGGTGAACACGCCGGCGCCGACGCCCTGGATCGCGCCCGCGATCGGCCGGGTCCGGTCGATCATGGAATAGACGGTCGCGCAGTCGCCGACGGCGAGGGCGTTGAGTTCGGTCTCGCGGAAATTGGCGACCGCCGCCCAATCCTCGTCGCCGACCAGGGTGAACAGGGTCTGCGAGGGAGCCGCCATCTCGCCGGGCAGGACCGAGAGACCGACCACGCGGCCCGACAGCGGCGCGCGCACGGTCGTGTCGGCGAGCGCGCGTTCGGCGATGGCGAGCGCAGCCTCCCGTGCGCGCACGGCGGCTTCCGCCCCCGCCGTGCCGTCGATCGCGGCGACCGCCGCCGCCTCCTGGATCTTCGCCTGCCGCAGGGAGGTGGCGGCGTCGCGCTGGGCCGTCTCGGCGGTGTCGAGCTGCTGCTGCGGCGCGTAGCCCTTCGCCGCGAGCGGACGCAGCCGCTCGACCGTCCGGGTCGCGAGGTCGAGATTGGTCTGCGCCCGCTTGACCTGATCGGCGGCGACGGCGGCGGCGGAGCGCTGCATTTCGACCGCCCGCGTCTGGGTCTCGAGCGCCGCGGCGGCGATGGCGAGGTCGGCGCGGGTCTGGTCGACGACCAGCCGGTAGGGGGCGGGATCGATCTCGAACAGGAGGTCGCCGCGGGCGACGCGCTGGTTCTCGGCGACCGGGATCGCGACCACGCGTCCGCCGACCGCTGAGGCGATGTGGACCACCCCGGCGTCGATGGTGGCGTCGTCGGAAGAGGGCAGGCGCTCGGCGAGGCGCAGCATGCGATCGGCGAACCCGACCGCGCCGGCGATGACCGCGAGCGAAACAACCCACGCCGCGAGGCTTCGTCGTGGCTTTCCCGCCGCGCGCATCGTTAGCGCCCGAACACGACGAGGAACACCCCGAGCGCGGCATAGACGCCGACGGCCGTGCAGAGAAAGAGTTGCAGCGGCAGGACGCCAGCGAGGCCGGTGACGAGAAAAAACCCGCGCGCGGCGAGGGCGGCGGCCGCGCCGATCGCGGCGCACAGCATCCAGGCCGGGAAAAACGCGCCGGCGATAGTGAAGGACGGCGCCCCGTCCAGCGCGCAACCCCCCAGGGAAAGCGCGCAGATCAGGCCAAGAGCCGAAGACGCTTGCCGTAACACCACCGTCGACACCGAGAATCCCACCCAGTTCTCACTCGTTGGGCCTCTCGTCGTCAGTCGAACACCCTGCGCCGCAGCCTTCCTATGGCGTTATGGCGTCAAAGTTCTGGGGAAGCGACTCGGAAAATCGTCGCGCCTGCGGCTTGGGGGACCCGAAATTCATCGCGGTATGAAGCGCCTCGCGGCGGTCCTCGTCGACGCGAGCGGCCGTTCGCCGCCAAAAGGCTGCATTTCTCGGCTTTTGTCCGTATCGTTGAGATCGCCGTTCCCTTGGCAATCCGGACCGGCGCGCTTAAATGGGCGATTACGGCGGCGTCGCGAAGGTCCAGCTGGGCTTCCTTGTCCGTCACGGGAAGACGATGAACGCAAATTATCGCAACTTCGCCCTGTGGGTGATCATTTTTCTGCTCGTGCTGGCGCTGGTGACCTTGTTCCAGAGTCCGGGGCAGAAAGCGCCGTCGAGCGAGATCACGTTCAGCCAGCTCCTCACCGACGCCGACGCGGGCACGATCCGCGACGTGACCATCGCCGGGCCGGAGATCACCGGACACATGAAGGACGGCCGCGCGTTCCAGACCTACGCGCCGAACGATCCCTCGCTGGTCCAGACCCTGTTCAAGAAGGACGTGACGATCACCGCCAAGCCGCCGTCCGACGGCAACAATTGGCTGCTGACGATCGTGTCGAGCGTCCTGCCGGTGCTGCTGTTCCTGGGCCTGTGGATCTACATGACCCGCCAGATGCAGGGCGGGGCCGGGAAGGCCATGGGCTTCGGCAAGTCGAAGGCCAAGCTCCTCACCGAGGCGCAGGGCCGCGTCACCTTCGAGGACGTCGCCGGCGTCGACGAGGCCAAGGAGGACCTGCAGGAGATCGTCGAGTTCCTGCGCGATCCGCAGAAGTTCCAGAAGCTCGGCGGCCGCATCCCGCGCGGCGTGCTGCTGGTCGGGCCTCCCGGCACCGGCAAGACCCTGACCGCCCGCGCGGTCGCGGGCGAAGCCAACGTGCCGTTCTTCACCATCTCGGGCTCGGACTTCGTCGAGATGTTCGTCGGCGTCGGAGCGAGCCGCGTGCGCGACATGTTCGAGCAGGCCAAGAAGAACGCGCCCTGCATCATCTTCATCGACGAAATCGACGCGGTCGGCCGCCATCGCGGCGCGGGCCTCGGCGGCGGCAACGACGAGCGCGAGCAGACGCTGAACCAGCTGCTCGTCGAGATGGACGGCTTCGAGCAGAACGAAGGCATCATCATCATCGCCGCCACCAACCGGCCCGACGTGCTCGACCCGGCGCTGCTGCGCCCTGGCCGCTTCGACCGGCAGATCGTGATCTCGAACCCGGACTTCATCGGGCGCGAGAAGATCCTCAAGGTCCATGTGCGCAAGGTCCCGCTCGCCCCCGACGTCGACCTCAAGGTCGTCGCGCGCGGCACGCCGGGCTTCTCGGGCGCCGACCTCATGAACCTCGTCAACGAGGCCGCCCTGCTCGCCGCCCGGCGCGGCAAGCGCGTGGTCACCCGGGCGGAGTTCGAGGATGCGCGCGACAAGATCATGATGGGCGCCGAGCGCCGCACCCTGATCATGACCGAGGAGGAGAAGCGCCTCACCGCCTATCACGAGGCCGGGCACGCGCTGGTGTCCGTCTCGATGCCGGCCTCGACCCCGATCCACAAGGCGACCATCATCCCGCGCGGCCGCGCCCTCGGCATGGTCCAGTCGCTGCCGGAACGCGACCAGATCTCGCAGAGCTACGAGCAGCTGATCTCGATGCTCGCCATGGCGATGGGTGGACGGGTCGCCGAGGAGCTGGTGTTCGGCAAGGAGAAGGTGACCTCCGGCGCCGCCGGCGACATCCAGCAGGTGACCAAGATCGCCCGCGCGATGGTGACCCGGCTCGGCTTCTCCGACAAGCTCGGCACGGTCATGTACGGCGAGAACCAGGACGAGGTGTTCCTCGGCTATTCGCTCGGCCGCCAGCAGAACATCTCCGAGGCGACCGCCGAGACGATTGACCAGGAGGTGCGCCGGCTGGTGCACGAGGCGCATGAGACCGCGACCCGCATCCTGACCGAGCGGCGCGCCGACCTCGAGGCGCTGGCCAGCGGCCTGATGGAGTTCGAGACGCTGAGCGGCGACGAGATCGTCGGGCTGCTGCAAGGCGTCCGCCCGGTGCGCGAGTCCGCCGCCGACCGTGAGCCCCCGGCGCCGCCGCGCGCCGCGGTGCCCTCGACCGGCAAGCCGCGTCCGCTCGGCCCCGATGCGGGCGGGCTGGAGCCGCAGCCGCAAACCTGAGCGCTTACGACGACTGGATGCGCCGGCCTGCGATTCGTCGCTGCGTCGGCGCTTCTGCGTCATGGGCACGCCTCCTGGGACAGCTCCGCGACCCCGAGCGCGCCGGCGAGGTCGAACGAAACCTCCGCGCCCGGCGGGGTCGGCGTCGCGACGATCCGGGCGCCGCGCGCCAGGGCGCAAAACGAGGCGCGCGGCAGCAGCGCTGAGGCGGGGCCGCGTCCAGGCCGGCTGAACGGAAGGGCGCCGCCGTCCGGCAGCGTCGCCGTCCACGCGGACGCGGGCGAACCGGGCGCTTCCGCAAGCGACGCCTCGAGCGCGCCGCCGCCGCGGCGATAGGCGAGCGTCAGGGTGGCGCCGTCGCGGGCCACGAGGCGGGCGGACAAGGTCTCAGCCGGAGCGGCGGGGTCGAAGGCGCGGCCGTTGAGGCCGTTGGCGCCGCCGGCGAGGATCGGCCGCGCCGGGTCCAGGGCCCGGGTCGCCAGACGCGATTCGCGCAGTTCGTCGAGGGTGAGCCAGTAGAGGATATCCGGCGTCGTCCTGCGCATGACGGTCATGATCGGCTCGCCGACGCCCATCTCGTCGAGATAGTCGGCGATCCGCCGGTCGATGACGTCCTGCTGACGGAGCCGCACCGTCTGCGACCGCTGCTCGAGCCCGTCGCTCACCGTCATGACGGTGACGGTCTGGTGCACCCCGACCTCGGGCGCCGGTCCGACCAGCCGCTCGACGCCGCCGGCGAGCACCAGGGCGCAGGCGGAGGCGCAAACCGCGCCGTCGACGCTCGCCCGCCCGCGCGCGGTGGGGCAGGCGCCGGCGCGCTGCGGGCAATCGACCAGGAAGGTGCGCGCGACCGCGACCGCGAGCCCGCGATCCCGGATCAAGGCGCCGATCAGCAGCGCGTCGCGCACC
>CAMFKX010000067.1 GCA_945957375.1 uncultured Roseiarcus sp. | reverse complement strand
CTCCCGGACTGAAGGAAATGCGCCGCCTCGAGCGGGCCCGCGGGGGCGTCCAGCAGCGAGAAGACCGTGCCGATGGTGATGTTGGCGTCGATGTTGGAGGAACCGTCGAGCGGATCGAGCGCGACCAGCAGGGTTCCCCCGGCGTCGAGCGTGACCGGTTCGTCGCGCTCTTCGGAAACGACGCCGCACACCGCGCCCGCTTGCGCGAGCGCGCGCAGGAAGGTGTCGTCGGCGAACACGTCGAGCGCCTTCTGGGCGACGCCGTCGTGGGCGGGACCGACCGCCGCGTCGAGGTCGCCGCCGAGCCGGCCGCGCCGGATCAATGTCGCCACCTCGACCGAAGCGCCGGCCAGCGCCACGAGAGCGTTGGCGACGTCCGGCGGACAGCCGTCCCTCAGATGGCGTTCGAAATCGCGGGTCGCATCGGTAGCCGTCATGGCGGGCCTCCCCACGCCGGCGCAGGAACCGCGCGGCTGCGAAGACGTAGAAAAATTTGCTAAATAAAGAAACTGACTTAAATCTGGCAGAGTATTCAAATTATTCGAATGGAGCAGGCTGTGCGCAACGTCTCCTTCCGCCATATTGAGGCGCTACGCGCGATCGCGAACGCCGGATCGCTGGTGCAGGCGGCGACCGCCCTCAATATGACCCCCGCCGCGCTGACCGCCCGGGTCAAGGGGCTCGAGGAGGCGGTCGGACTGCGGCTGTTCGACCGTTTTCCTACCGGCATGAAGCTGACCAAGGCGGGGGAGACGGCGCTCGATTCGGCCCGCGTCGTCGAGCAGGCGATGCGCGACTTCCACGATACGGTCCAGGCCGTCGCCGCCGGCGAGGGCGGCCGACTGACCGTCGGCGCCGTGTCGACCGCGAAATATTTCGTCCCGCGCCTGATCGCGGCCTTTCTCCGCACCCGTCCCCGGGTCGACCTGCGCTTCCTGATCGGCAACCGCGACAAGACCATCGCGTCGCTGCGCGACGGCGAGATCGAGGTCGCGCTCGCGGGCCGGCCGCCGCGCGATCTGCCGGTCGAGATCTTCCCGCTCGGGCCGCACCCTTATGTCCTGATCGCCCCGCCCGACCATCGCTTCGCGGGCGTGCCGGGCCTCAAGCGCGAAGACCTTTCCGGGGAAGCGTTCCTCATCCGCGAGTCCGGCTCCGGCACGCGGTCGCTGTTCGAGGCGTACTTCGGCGACACCGCGATCAGGCCGGCGCCGATGGGGATGGAGCTCGGCTCGAACGAAACGATCAAGCAGGCGGTGATGGCCGGCCTCGGGATCGCGCTGATCTCCGCCCACACGATCGCCGCCGAGGTCGAGACCGGGCGGCTGGTCTGTCTCGCGGTCGACGGGCTGCCGCTGGTCCGCACCTGGTACGTGATCAACCGGGCCGACCGAACCTTGTCGCCGGCGGCGCGCGCGTTCAGCGATTTCGCCGTGCGCGAGGGCGGGCGCTTTCCGCCGCCGCTGATCGAGCCCTGAGTTGAGCGCAATCGCGCCGCTGCTTCTGAATCACCCTGCGCCCGGTCAGGTCCCGCAGAAAGTGCGGTAAACGCGCTCGCTGGTCTCGGGCGGTTTGGCGTAATCGGCGAATTCCGGCCGATCCTCATAGGGTTGCGAGAGGACTTGCATCAGCTCCGTGAACGGCGACAGGTCGCCCTCGTCGATCGCCGCGGCAAGCGCGCGCTCGACGCGATGATTGCGCGGGATGACCGCCGGATTGACCGCCCGCATCGCCGCCGTGCGGGCATCGGGGCGCTGTCCGTCGGCCGCGAAGCGCGCGCGCCACAAGCCGGCCCAGCGGTCATAGGCCTGCGGATCGGCGAACAGGACGCGCGCCCTGGCGTCCGCGTCCGGGTCGGCCGCGGCGGCGCACAGCCGCCGAAAGGTCAAGGTAAAGTCCGCGCCGTTGTCGTGCATCGCCTGCAGCAGGCCGCGAACCAGGTCGAGGTCGGCGTCCCCTTCGCCCGAGAGGCCGATCTTCTCGCGCATGCCGGCGAGCCAATGCCCGCGGTAGCGCGTCGCGAACGCCGTGATCGCCTCGTTGGCCCGTTCGACCGCCCGCTCCGGGTTCGGGTCGAGCAGCGGCAGCAGGGTTTCGGCGAACCGCGCGATGTTCCACTGCGCGATCGCCGGTTGATTCGCGTAGGCGTAACGGCCGTATTCGTCGATCGCGCTGAACGAGGTCGCGGGATCGAAGGCGTCCATGAAGGCGCACGGTCCGAAGTCGATGGTCTCGCCCGACAGCGCGGTGTTGTCGGTGTTCATCACGCCATGGATGAAACCGATGTGCATCCAGCGCGCGATCAAGCGCGCCTGGCGGTCCGCGACGGCTTCGAGCAGCGCCAGATACGGACGATCTGCGTCTCGAATTTCGGGATAATGACGATCGATCACGTAGTCGGCGAGCCGCTTCAGGGCTTCGTCGTCGCCGCGCGCGGCGAAATATTGGAAGGTCCCGACGCGGATATGGCTCGCGGCGACGCGGGTCAGCACCGCGCCGGGCAGCGAGCGATCGCGATAGACCGGCTCGCCGGTCGTGACCGCGGCGAGCGCCCGCGTGGTCGGAACGCCGAGGGCGTGCATAGCCTCGCTGACGAGATATTCGCGCAGCACCGGCCCGAGCGCCGCGCGCCCGTCGCCGCGGCGCGAGAACGGCGTCCGGCCCGCGCCCTTCAACTGTACGTCGCGCCGGTCGCCGCGGCGGTCGAGGACCTCGCCGAGCAGAATCGCGCGGCCGTCGCCGAGCTGGGGCACGAAATTTCCGAATTGATGGCCGGCGTAGGCCATCGCGATCGGCTCGGCCCCCGGGGGCGTCACGTTGCCCGAAAGCACCGCCGCCAGTTCGTCGGGTCCGAGACCGCGCCGGTCAAACCCCAGCTCCGCCGCAAGCGCGTCGTTGAACGCGATCAGGCGAGGCTTGGGGGCTGGAGCCGGCTGCACGCGCGCGAAGAAATGCTGAGGAAGGCGCGCGTAGCTGTTTGAGAAGACGACCATGGGATCGCCCGAGCTTTTTTCGCTCGGCCGCGTCGCCATGGCGTCCGCCGGCTGCATTGAGATCAGGCCGGCTTCAGGTTGTCGGCCGAGGACTTGCCCGAGCGCTTGTCGGCGACGATCTCGTAAGCGATCTTCTGGCCTTCGTTGAGGTCGCGCATGCCAGCCCGCTCAACCGCGCTGATGTGAACGAAAACGTCGGGTCCGCCGGCGTCAGGCTGGATGAATCCGAAGCCCTTTGTCGCATTGAACCATTTTACTGTACCGGTCGCCATAGCGCGCTCCTTTTGAATCGGTCACCGAACATAGTGACTCCGCCGGCCCGATGCAAAGGCGCAACCTCGGCAGAACGACCGATTGTCGCCGTGGGAGACCCCTACGCCTGCAAAACCGCGTTTTCAAGGCGCCGCGCGTCGCAGTCGAACAACAATGTTGTCAAGCGCGCTGAGGAAGTTCGAACGGTCGCGGGCAGTAAAAGCCTTCGGCCCGGACGTTGATTCTCCGGTCGACCGCAGGTGATCCATCAGGTCGCGCGTCGCGAGCGCCATTCCGATCGAGTTCTCGCTGAAACGTCGTCCGTTGGGCGCGATGACGTCGGCGCCCGCCTTGACGCAGCGGCTGGCGAGCGGAACGTCCGACGTCACAACGATCGCCCCCGCCCCGGCCCGTTCGGCGATCCAGTCGTCCGCGACGTCCGGCCCGGCCGCCACGACCACCCGCTCGATCCCGGCCGCGCGCGGGACCGCGATCGGGCTGTTGGCGACGACGAACGCCGTCAGCCCGTAGCGCGCGGCGACGCGATAGACCTCGTCCTTCACCGGACAGGCGTCGGCGTCGACGAAGATGCGCACCTGCCGTTCCGTGGTGTCCATGCACAACCGATCCGAGATTTGGAATGCTCTATTCGCGTGAGCGGAGCCACAAGCCCAGCGCAACTCATTGCTCACCTTCGTCCGGCTGAGCAAGGTTCCGGTTGAGCTGCGTCAACCCGGGCGCGCGACGCGCCCCGAGGACGACGCTCAGCGCGCTTCCCCGGCCGGATCCAGCCCCGCCAGGAGGGCAAACAATCGCCGCTCGGCGGGAAACAGGCCGACCCAGGCGCCCAGGACCCGGTTCTCGAGCGTCGGACCATATCGAGCGCCCGCCCAGTCCCGCACCCATTGGCTGTAATCGGAGAGCGCGTCGCGGTTTCCGGAGAGAGCGTCGGCCGGCGCGCCAAGTCGCGCCACCAAGGCGCTCATGGCGGCCCTAATCCTCGCTCGCCCCTTGGTAGTCGAAGTCGCGGAAATCGGCGGGTGCGGCGGCGCCGGAGGCGTCGAAGGCGAACATGCCGACGAAGGCGCCGGTGAAGGAGCGGTGTTCGCCCCCGCCCGCCTCGTCCGAGACGATCGAGGCGTCGAGAACCGGGCCGAAGTCGCGCCAGACGCCGTCGGCGAGCGCGTAGGCGAATTGCAGGCGGGCGTGGTCGACGGCGACGGCGAGCTTGATCGGGCCGTCCCCGACGGCGACGGAATCGGGCGCGGGAAAGCTCAGTCGTCCCTCCGGGTAGTCGCCGGCGCAGCTCAGGATCGTCAGGGTGCGGCCGACGCCCTCGCTCCAGCTGACGGCGAGGGCGTGGAACTTGTAGCGGTTGTAATAGGCGGTCAGTCCGGCCGCCTGCTGGAAAGTCCGCGGCGCGAAGTCGAGTTCGGTCTCGACGCGATAGACGAAGTGCTCCTGGCGCCGGGCGACCAGCGCCTGCTCGAACCACGATCCGATCGATTCGCGCCCGATCAGGCGCAGCCAGCCGGGACGGTCGTCGAGCGAAAAGATCCGCTCGGGATGCGGCGTCCGCAGCCATTGGAATTCCGGGGGAAGGCGACCGGGGGAGAAGCCGCGCCGCGCCCGCGCCTTGGGAGCCGCCGCGGTCGGGAAAGGCGGCGGAACGGCGACCGAAGGAACCGGACCGCCGTCAGCGAGATAGAGCCAGTCGTCGTCGCCCCAGACGCATTTCTGGATCGCGGTTTCGCGCCCGAGCGGCGAGCGCCGCAGTCCGGGGAGAGGCCGCGAGCAGAGGTGGGTGTGATAGACCTGCCCGTCCGGCGTCTCGACCATCTGCCCGTGTCCGGCGCGCTGAAGCGGCGCTGCGGGCGCGTCCTTCGCAGTGATCAGATGGACGTTCGGGTGCAGCGCGTAGGGACCGTCGATCACGCGCGAGCGCGCCATGGTGACGGCGTGGTCGTAGCCGGTGCCGCCCTCGGCGGTCGTCAGATAGTACCAGCCGTTACGCTTGAAGAGATGCGGGCCCTCGACGAAACCGTGCGGGCTGCCGGGAAAGACGTTCTTCGCCTCGCCGATCAGCCGCCCCGCCGCCGCGTCCCATTCCTGCAGCGCGATGCCGAAGAAGGCGGGATGGCGGAGATGGGCGCCGGCCGGATCGCGGTGGTTCCACAGCATGTTGACGAACCACTTGCGGCCGTCGTCGTCGTGGAACAGCGAAGGGTCGAACCCGCTCGAATTGACGTAGACGCGCTCGGACCACGGCCCGTCGATCGCGGGCGCGGTGACGATGTAATTGTGGGCGTCCTTGAAGTTGCCGTCGAACCGCTTGACGTCGGTGTAGACGAGCCAGAACTTGCCCTCGGCGTGCGACAGGCACGGCGCCCAGACGCCGCAGGAATCGGGCTCGCCGCGCAGATCGAGGAGCGAGGCGCGGTCGAGCGGGCGCGCGGCCAGCGTCCAGTTCACCAGGTCGCGCGAGTGGTGGATCTGGACGCCGGGATACCACTCGAAGGTCGAGGTCGCGATGTAGTAATCCTCGCCGACCCGGCAGATCGACGGGTCGGGGTTGAATCCCGGCAGGATCGGGTTGCGGATCGTCGCGCTCACCGCGCCGCCCACAGCATGCCGCGGCGGAAGATCTCGCGCATCTCGAACCGCTCGAACTCCGCCGACACGTGTCCGAGCGAGCTGTAGAACACCCGCCCCGCGCCGTGCTTGCGTTTCCACACCACCGGCATGACGACGCCCTCGATCCAGGGCGCATGCTCGCCCGAGAAGGTCGTGGTCGCGAGCACCTCGTTCGAGGGATCGACATGCATGTAATATTGCTCGGAGCGATACGGGAAGCTCGCGATTCCCTGCATGATCGGGTCGTCGGGCCGGGTGACGTCGACGCGATAGTCGATGACGTTGCCGGGATGGGCGACCCACTGCCCGCCGCACATGAACTGGTAGTCGACGCTGTCGCGGAACGCGTCGCCCATGCCGCCGTGATAGCCGGCGAGGCCGACGCCCCCGCGCACCGCCGCGGTCAGGTTCTCGACCTCTTCCTTTTCGATCTTCGACATCGTGACGATCGGCACGATCAGGCTCATCTCGGCGATGCCCGGATCGGCGAAGGCCTCGGTGGTGTTCTCGACATAGACCTTGAAACCGCTCTCCTGGAGCATGCCGGCGACGATCTCGGCGCCTTTCTCGGGCTCGTGTCCGCTCCAGCCGCCCCAGACGATCAGCGCTTCCCGCATATCGAAATCTCCCTTGCCGTTTGGCGCGCAGGCCCCGGCGCTGGTGGCCTGGCTGCTCTCAGTCCAACTCTCCGGTCGCGAGCCCCGCGGGCAGCGGCGCCGGCCGGTCCGGGCGCGAGTCGATCGCCACCGCGGCGCCCGTGTCCGAGGACGTCTGGAACGCCTGCATCACCTCGAGCACATGGAACGCGAGCTCGCCGCTGGCGCGATGCGGCCGGCCGGTGCGGATCGCCTGCGCCATGTCGGCGAGACCGAGGATGCGGTAGTTGCCGTCCGCGTAGGCGTGCCGGGTCGGCACCGCACGCCAGTCTTCCGAGGCGCTGGCGAACTCGATTTGCCCGCCGAAGAAATTCGGATCCGGGACGATCAGCGACCCGGCTTCGCCGTAGAGTTCGATCGGAACGTGCTTGTGGCGGGCGACGTCGAAGCTCATCGTCATCGCGACCGCCGCCCCGCTCGCGAAGACCAGCGTGCCGGTGACGTGGGTCGCGACCTCGACCGGCAGGCGCGCGCCCTTCAGCGGCTCGCTCGAGACAATCCGTTCGGCGCGGGTGCGGGTCGCGACGCCCGCGACGCTCGCGACCGGTCCGAGCAGGTTCACGAGATCGGTGACATAGTAGGGGCCCATGTCGAGCATCGGGCCGCCGCCCTCGAGATAGTAGAAGCCCGGGTTCGGATGCCAGCGCTCGTGCCCGGGGCACATGAAGAACGCCGTCCCGCCGACCGGGCGGCCGATCAGGCCGTCATCCACGCACTGGCGCGCGGTCTGGTGGGCGCCGCCGAGAAAGGTGTCGGGCGCCGAGCCGAGGCGCAGGCCGCGCGCCTTGGCCGCGTCGAGCAGGCGCCGGGCGTCTTCGAGGTCGACGCCGAGCGGCTTCTCGGAATGGACGTGCTTGCCGGCCTCGATCGCCCGGAGGCCCACCTCCACATGCGCCTTGGGCACGGTCAGGTTGAGGATGACCTCGATCTCCGGATCGGCCAGAACGGCGTCGACGCTGCGCGCCGGGACGCCGAATTCGGCCGAGCGCGCCTCCGCGGCGGCTGGAATCGCGTCGGAGAGGGCGACAATGTCGAGGATCGGAAAGGCCGTCGCCGCCTTGAGATAGGCGGCGCTGATGTTGCCGCATCCGACCACGCCCACGCGAACTCTGCTCATGCCGCTCCTCCCGTCTGCGTCGCGCCGACCCCGAGCGCGTTGGGCGCCGGCCCCGTCGTTCCCCAGGGGGCGCCGTAGAGGTCGCGCAGCGTCATCGCGGCCGCGCCCTGGACCCAGATGCGGTCGCTCCACTCCCGCACGACGATCTCGGAGACGTCGGCGAAGCTCGCCGGCAGCGAGGCGGCGACCGCCGCCCGCAGCGGATGGATGAAACAGTCGCTCGCCGTCATCGCGCGCCCGGACACGATCACCTTCGGCGGCGCGAACAGGGTGATGAGATTGGCGATGGCGAAGCCGAGCGATTCGCCGGCCTTGGCGAGCACCCGCCGGCAATCGGCGTCGCCCGCCTCGGCGCGCTGGATCAACGCGGCCATGGCGCGATCCGGCCGCGCCGGCAGATCGCCGGCGATCCCCTTGAGAAACGGCTCGGCGTCGGCGAGCGCCGCCGTCTCCGACGCGACATCGGCGAGGCGACCGCCCCCCTCCCCCGGCGCGCGCAGCATGAAGTCGCCGAGGTCCGGGCTCAGCCCGTTCGCGCCGCGAAACAGTTCGCCGTTGTGCAGGATCCCGAGGCCGAGGCTGCGCTCGACATTGACCACGAGGAAATCGTTGAGGCCGCGCGCCTGCCCGAACCAGTGCTCGGCGAGCGCCGCGAGGTTGACGTCGCTGTCGATCGAGGTCGGCGTGCC
Source organism: uncultured Roseiarcus sp. (assembly GCA_945957375.1). Classification (GTDB taxonomy): domain Bacteria; phylum Pseudomonadota; class Alphaproteobacteria; order Rhizobiales; family Beijerinckiaceae; genus Roseiarcus. The sequence continues at coordinate 12,854 of CAMFKX010000067.1, read as the reverse complement.
GAGCCGCGCGGCGAGGTCGGCGCCGAACGGGACGTCGCGCTCCTGGAGGATCGGACTCTGGCGGCAGACGCCGGCGGCGCGTTCGACCACGCCCGGCAGACCGACGCAGATCCCGGAGAGGTCGGAGAGGTCGAGCCCGGCGTCGCTGACGCAGCGACGGACGCCGTCCTCGACCAGATCGGCGATCACCGTCGCCGTCTGCCGGTCGATGCGCACGGGAAGCGCGAGCGAATGCAGGATATCGCCGCAGAAATCGGTGACCGCGACCGTGATCTGATCGGACGCGAGCTTCACCCCGACGACATGCGCCACCTCGGGGTTCAGCCTGAGCATGACCCGGGGCCGTCCGCGCCCCAGATCGCGCACGGCGCCCACGTGCTCGGGAACGATCAGCCGATCGTCGAGCAGCGCCGCGGTGATCGCGGAGACGGTGGTCGGACTGAGCGCCGTGAGTTCGGTGATTTCGACCCGCGACACCGGCCCGAACCTCCGGATCGCGTCCATCACATGGAAGCGATTGATCGCGCGCATGAGTTCGGGATCGGCGGTCTTCATCGCGACGCGGGCGTTCCCTCGAATTAGTTGGCGTTCGGAATTAATTCATCGCGTCACGGTCTGTCAACGGCGCGGCGCAGCGCGATACCGTGATAAGGCAGCAGCGTTTCCCTAATTCGATGGTCGGATCGCTTGACAGGCCGATCGCGACGCGACAGATTTAGTTTGCATCTCGGACAAAAAACGAAATCCGGGTTCTACAATTTCGGGGAGGAATCCATGACCTTGCGCAAGTCCCTGTTCGTGGCGGCGTGCATCGCCGCCTTGAGCGCCCCCGCCTTCGCGGACACCAACGTCACCGTCATCCACGTCAGCGAAAACCCGGCGCAGAGAGCGCTGTGGGAGAAGATCGCGGCGGATTACAACGCCGCCCATAAGGGCGTGAACGTGCAGATGAAGTACCTCGAGAACGAGGCGTTCAAGGCCAAGCTGCCGACCATGCTGCAATCGGACTCCCGGCCGGACCTGTTCTACAGCTGGGCCGGCGGCGTCATGCAGGCGCAGCAAAAGGCGGGCTTTCTGAAGGACATCACCGCCGACGTCGCGACCGTCGACCAGACCCTGTCGCCGACCGCGGTCGAGGCCTTCAAGGTCGACGGCAAGGTCGTCGGCGTTCCGTTCGAGCAGGGCGAGGTCGTCTTCTACTACAATAAGAAGCTGTTCGACAAAGCCGGCGTCAAGGCTGAGGACATCAAGACCTGGGACGATTTCCTCGCCGCGGTGAAGAAGCTCAAGGCGGCCGGGATCACCCCGATTTCGGTCGGCGCGGGCGAGAAGTGGCCGATGCACTTCTACTATTCCTACCTCGTGATGCGCCTGGGCGGCGATCATGCGCTGGCCGACGCCAAGGCGGGCAAGGACGGCGGCTTCAAGAGCGCCGCCTTCGTCGAGGCCGGCAAGCGCCTACGCGAGCTCGCCGCGCTCGAGCCCTTCCAGCCGGGCTACCTCCAGACCTCGCACGCCCAGTCCGCCGGCCTGTTCGGCGACGGAAAGGCGGCGATGGACCTCATGGGCCAGTGGCTGCTCGGCATGCAGGCGCCGAATTCGGCGAGCGGCAAGGGCATTCCGGAAGAGGACATCGGCATCCTGTCCTTCCCGGTCGTGGCCGGCGGCAAGGGCAAGGCGACCGACACGCTCGGCGGCATCAACGGCTGGCTGGTCAGCAAGTCCGCGCCGCCCGAAGCCGTCGATTTCGTGAAGTTCTTCAGCCAGGAGAAATACGCCAAGGAGGCCGCAGCGGGCGCCGCCTACATCCCGGTGGTCAAGGGCGCCGAAGCCTCGTTCACAAATCCGCTGTTCAAGCGCCTCGCCTCCGACCTCGCCGCGACCACCTACCACCAGAACTATTTCGACCAGGACCTCGGCCCCTCGGTCGGACGCGTGATCAACGACGTGTCGGTGGCGGTGGCGGCGGGCGAGATGACGCCCGAAGCCGCGGCCGCCGCCATTCAGGACGCGGCCGACCAGCAGTAGACGTGACCCGACGCCGCGCATCCCGGAGCCCCGCCGCAAGCCGGCGGGGCCGCCCTGCCCCCTCGAGGGTCGTTCGTGTCGACGCCTGAGTCGGCCTACGTCGTCCCCGTCCGCCGCATGTCGGCGAACGGCTGGGCGACGCTGGTCGTGTTCCTGCCGCCGGCGCTGGCGATCTTCACCCTGTTCGTCGCGCTGCCTATGACGGAAGCCGCCTGGTACGGCTTCTACAACTGGAACGGCTACGGCCAGCCCGAGAAGTTCATCGGCCTCAAGAACTACCAGCTGCTGACGGGCAACGCGACCTTCCTCCGGTCGCTGGTCAACAACGGGCTGATCATCGCGGTCTCCCTGCTCGTCCAGCTGCCGCTGGCGCTCGGGATCGCGATGATGGTCGCGGGCCGGATCGTCGGCGCGGCGTGGTTCCGGATGATCTTCTTCCTGCCGTATATCCTCGCGGACGTCGCGGCCGGCCTGATCTGGCGCTTCATGTTCGACGGCGGCTACGGCCTGTCGTCGCTCGTCACCGGCGCGCTCGGCATCGCCCCCTACTATCTGCTCGCCGACAAGACCTGGGCGTTCAGCGCCGTGCTGATCGTCATTCTGTGGAAATATTTCGGCTTCCACATGATGCTCTACGTCGCCGGCCTTCAGAGCATCGACAAGTCGTTGCTCGAAGCCGCGGAAATGGACGGCGCGACCGCGTTCCAGCGCTTCTGGCACATCACCCTGCCCCTGCTCGGGCCGATGATCCGGCTGTCGATCTTCTTTTCCGTCGTCGGCGCCTTGCAGCTCTTCGACGTGATCGTGCCGCTGACCGGCGGCGGGCCGTTCGAGACCACCAACACGATGGTGTCGTTCCTCTATTATTTCGGCATCACCCGCATGCGCGTCGGCTTCGGCTCGGCGGTCGGCGTGGTGCTGTTCATCATCTGCGTAACCTTCGCGTTCGGCTACCGACGGATCTTCATGCGCGATGACTGAATCGAACCCCATCGCCCCGCCGCTCGTCGCGACCCACGAGTCTTCGGGCCGGAAGCCGAGCCCGCTCGCGGGCCTCGCGCTGCTCGCGGCGCTGATCGTGATCGCCGGCGCCGTGCTGGTTCCGATCGTCGCCACCGCGCTCAACGGCTTCAAGCAGCTCGGCGACCTGCAGTCGCATCCGTTCAGCCTGCCGGAGACGTGGGTCTGGCGCAACTACTGGAACATCCTCGCCAGCGTCCGCTACTGGCAGGTGCTGGGAAACTCATTGCTGATCGCGCTGCTGACCGTCGCGCTGACGCTGGCGCTCTCGTCGATGGCGGCCTTCGCCTTCGCCCATCTCAAGTTCTTCGGCGACCGCTTCCTGCTGAGCTACCTCCAGCTCGGACTGCTGTTCCCGCTGGCCACCGCGATCCTGCCGCTGTTCATCAAGATCCGCGATCTCGGGCTGCTGGATTCCTATTGGGGCGTGGTGCTGCCGCAGGTCGCCTTCTCGCTCGCCATGGGCGTGCTGCTGCTGCGCAACGCTTTTCGCCAGTTGCCGGCGGAGCTCCTCGACGCGGCGATGATGGATGGGTGCGGCTATTTCCGCTATTTCTTCTTCATCACCCTGCCGCTCTCCGGTCCGATCCTGTCGACGGTGGCGATCATCTCCTTCGTCAGCAGCTGGAACGGCTATCTGCTGCCGCTGGTCGTGTTCAACAGCGAATCCCGCTACCCTTGGACGCTCGGACTGATGGCCTATCAGGGTCAGTATTCGACCTCGTGGCAGCTCGTGCTCGCCTTCATCACCCTGACCATCCTGCCGGCAATCCTGATGTTCCTGCTCGCGCAGCGCTACATCGTGGCCGGCCTGACCGCGGGCGCGGTCAAGGGATGACGGGCGGACGCCGTGCGGCCGGCGCCCGCCCGTCGCGCTCACGCGAGGTTGAGGCGGATCATCTGGTAGGAATGCGGCGGCAACTTCGCGGTCAGGCTCCCGTCCGCGACGGCCGCGCCCGAGCCCTTCTTCGGCGTGATCGTCGTCGGCGCGACGAGCGTATTGGTCGCCTCGAGCGGCGCGCCGGCGAGCACCTGATGATCGCCGACGCTCGCCGCGCTGAACCCCTGGAGGCTGACGTCGAGGTCGATGGTTTCGCTCGGGTTGCGGTTGACGACGAAGAAGGTGAGCGCCTTGCCCTCCGCGTCGTGAACCCCGGAGATGTCGACGTAGGGCACGTTGTCGGCCACTTCCGCATCGTAGCCCGGCGACTTCACCGACAGTTGCAGCGCGTCGCCGCGCCCGAACACCGAGGCGAAGTAATAGGGATAGAACGTGGTCTGCCGCCACGCCGCGCCGCCCGGCTCGGTCATGATCGGCGCGATCACGTTGACGAGCTGGGCGATGCAGGCGATCCGGACGACGTCGGACCGGCGGATGAAGGTGTTGAGGATGCAGCCGACCTGGAGCGCGTCCTCGAAATTGTAGATGTCCTCGAGCAGGCGCGGCGCGTGCGGCCAGCCCTTGGCGCCGGCGAGGATCTCGCGGTCCTGGGCGTTGGAATGATACCAGACGTTCCACTCGTCGAAGGAGATCGTCACCTTCTTGCGGCTGCGCTTGGCGGCGCGGACGAAGTCGATGGTCGAGGCGATCGTGCCGATATAGGCGTCGAGCTTCTCGCCGAGCGCCAGATATTCCGCTGTGTTCTTCGCCCGATTGGCGAAATACATGTGCAGCGACACGTGGTCGACCGAGTCGTAGCAATGCTCGAGCACGATCCGCTCCCACTCGGGATAGGTCGCCATGTCCGAGTTGGACGAACCGCAGACGATCAGTTCGAGCGACGAATCGAAGGCGCGCAGCGTCTTGGCGGTCTCGTTGGCGAGCCGGCCGTATTCGTGCGCGGTCTTGTGCCCGACCTGCCAGGGGCCGTCCATCTCGTTGCCGAGACACCAGTGCTTGACGCCGAAGGGCTCGGCGCGGCCGTTGGCCTTGCGCAGGTCGCCCCAGTAGCTGCCGGTCGGGCCGTTGACGTATTCGACGAAATTGCGCGCTTCATCGAGGCCGCGCGAGCCGAGGTTGATGGCGAGCATCATCTCCGTGCCCGCGGCCGCCGACCAGTCGGCGAATTCGTGGACGCCGACCGCGTTCGACTCCGAGGTGTGCCAGGCGAGGTCGAGCCGGGTCGGGCGCTTGTCGCGCGGGCCGATCCCGTCCTCCCAGTTGTAGGCCGACACGAAATTGCCGCCGGGGTAGCGGACGATCGGAACCTTGAGTTCGCGAACGAGGTCGATGACGTCGCGTCGCATGCCGTTGGCGTCCGCCGTCGGATGGCCCGGCTCGTAGACGCCCGAGTAGATCGCGCGGCCAAGATGCTCGAGAAACGCGCCGTAAAGCCTGTCGTCGATGGTCGCGATGCGATAGTCGCGATGGGCCGTCACGGTGGCCTTCATGGTCTCCTCCCTGCGTCTGTATCACGAATATGGATACATAGAGCGCCTTTTCTGCGCCCGCGTCAAGCCGCCGGCGTCCCGCCTATCGTGCACATTGCTTGGGTTTCCGGGGAACCGAGGCGTTTCCGCGGCCAAGGACGGTCGCTACTAAATATCACGTTAGCGGATATTTACCGCTTGGCGCCGTTCGCTTTCCCGGCTAACATCGCCGCGTTCAGCTTCCGCTCGCCGCTTGGCGCGCAACAGTAACGTCGGGGCGAACGATTTTTGGGAGGAAACGGATGATCCGCAAGATTCTCTACGCCGGAATCGCCACAGCCGCCTTCATGGTCGGCGCGGCCCACGCGACCGACACCATCGTCTGGTGGGACTTCCTCAGCGGCGGCGACGGCGTGCGCATGAAGTCCATGCTCGAGCAGTTCAACAAGGAGCACGAGGGCAAGGTCAAGATCGACGCCACGACGCTCGAATGGGGCGTGCCGTTCTACACCAAGGTGCAGACCTCGGCGGCGATCGGCCAGGGCCCGGACGTCATGACCTACCACGAGTCGCGCATGCCGCTCGGCATCTCGGAAGGCGTGCTGAGCGCGCTCACGCCGGAGGAGCTCGCCGCTGCGGGCATCAAGCCGGCCGATTTCGGCGCCGCCAACTGGAAGGCCGCGCAAGGGCCGGACGGCAAGCAATACGCCGTGCCGCTCGATATCCACTCGATCATCCTCTACTACAACAAGGACATGCTGAAGAAGGCCGGGCTGCTCGGCGACGACGGCAAGCCGAAGGGACTCGACGGCCAGGCGAACTGGGACGCGGCCCTCGCCAAGCTCACCGCCGGCGGCGTCTACGGCCTCTCGGTGCCGAATGACGGCGGCTCGGGCTGGCGCATCTTCTACACCCTGCTCAACCAGCAGGGCGGGCAGTTCTTCAAGGACAACAAGTTCCTCGACGGCGACAATCTGCAGAAGGCGACCAACGCGCTCGCCGAGATGCAGAAGTGGACCAAGAGCAAGTGGGCGCCGACCAACACCGAATATCCGGCCTCGATTGCGCTGTTCACCTCGGGCAAGGCGGCGATGCACGTCAACGGCGTCTGGGAAGTGCCGACGATGGTCGACCTCGCCAAGAAGGGCCAGCTGTTCGACTGGGGCGCGATCCAGATTCCGGTGATCTTCTCCCAGCCGGCGACCTGGGCCGACTCGCACGCCTTCGCCATTCCCGACCGCAAGGGCAACCCGCTCTCGCCCGAGAAGCGCAAGGAAGTGCTCGACGCGATCCACTGGTTCAACGCCCACTCGCTCGCATGGGCGGGCGGCGGCCACATCCCGGCCTATCTGCCGGTGCAGGACAGCGCCGAGTTCAAGGCGCTCAAGCCCAACTCGGATTACTCGTCGCTCGCCAAGACCGCGGTGTTCGATCCGGTCTCGATCTACGCGGGCGTGGCGTCGCCGGTCTATGACGCCGCGGGCAACTACATGATCCCGTCGCTGAACGGCGAAATCGCGCCGGACGAAGCCGCCAAGAAGATCCGCGACGATCTTCAGGGCCTGGTCAAGTAACAAGCGCCCCCTTCCCCGCGCCCCGGCGCGGGGAAGGGTTTTTCACAGGACGTCGAGACGCAATGCTGCACAGCAGGCGCACCGATTACTGGACCGCAGCGGCGCTGATGGCGCCGTTCGTGATCATCTACGGCGTGCTGTTCGTCTATCCGACCATCAAGATGGTCGAACTGGCCTTCACCAACGCGCCGCTGATCGGCCCGGGCAAATGGGTCGGGTTCGACAATTTCGTCCGGCTCTGGAACGATCGGCTGTTCTCGGTGGCGTTCTGGAACACGCTCTATTTCGTGCTCCTGTCGGTGGTCCCCGGCACCCTGCTTGCGCTCCTCGTCGCGCTCGCGGTCAACCGCCTCAAGGGATGGCTGCAAAGCCTTGTGCTGGCGGCGTTCTTCCTGCCCTACATCCTGCCGGTGTCGGTCGTGTTCCGGATCTGGAGCTGGATGTTCGACAAGGACTTCGGCGTGGCGCAATACGCCATCGCGGCGTTCAACGACGGCCAGCACGTGTCGGTGTTCCGGACGATCCCGCTGTTCATGCCGGCGGTGGCGCTGGTCACCGTATGGTGGTGCCTCGGCTTCAGCGTGCTTCTCTACATCGCCGGCCTGCGCAACATCTCGGTCGAAATCTACGAAGCCGCCAACCTCGACGGCGCCGGCCGCTGGGCGCAGTTCCGGCGCATCACCTGGCCGCTGATCTGGCCGGTCACCGTGCTCGTGTTCACCATCCAGCTCATCCTGCAGTTCAAGATCTTCGATCAAGTCTATCTGTTCGCAGGGCTTGGCGCCCGGTACGACCCGACGATGGTGATGGTGCAGTATGTCTACAAGCAGGCGTTCCAGATGAACAAGGGCGGGCTCGCCGCCGCGGCCGCCTGCGTGCTCTTCCTGCTGATCGTCGTCCTGTCGGTGCTGCAGTACCAGCTTCTGCGCGCGCGAGGGCAGCGATGACCGCCTCCGCCGATCTCGCCGCCCCGCTGGCAACGGACGCCGGCGCGCGCCGCCTCGCCGGGCTGCGCCGCCTCGACCTCCTCGGACTCGGCCTCACGCTGATCACCCTGCTCGCGGCGATCGTGTTCGCCTTCCCGCTCTACTGGGGCCTGATCACCACCTTCAAGCCCGAGTACGAGATCATCCGTCCCGGCGTGGCGCTCTGGCCGGAGCATTTCACCATCGAGAACTACGTCCACGTGCTGCTGCAGACGAAGATCGGCTACTGGTACGTCAACTCGCTGATCACCTCGGTGGCGGTCACGGTGATCGTGATCATCATGGCGGCGGGCGCGGGCTACGCCATCTCGCAGCTCAACTTCCCCGGCCGGCAATTCTTCTGGTGGATGATCCTGGCGAGCTTCATGGTGCCGATCCCGGCGCTGATCGTCACCCATTTCGTCGTGCTGAGTCAGCTCGGGCTGATCAACACGCTGGCCGGCGTGGTCGGCCCGCAGCTGATCGCGCCGGTGACGGTGATCATCTACAAGCAGTTTTTCGATTCGGTGCCCAAGGACTTCCGCGAGGCGGCGGTGGTCGACGGCGCCAACGATTTCCAGCTCCTGTTCCGGATCTATCTGCCGATGAACTGGGGCGTCACCACCGCGCTCGCCATCATCACCTTCATCGGGGCCTGGAACCTGTTCCTGTGGCCGTTCCTCGCCGTGAGCTCGGAAGACAAAATGAACATCACCGTCGGCATCACCCAGGTCCACGACGCCTTCGGCGTCTCCTACGGGCGCGACCTCGCCGTGGCGATGCTGGCGGCGCTGCCGGTCGCACTCGTCTACCTGGTCTTCCAGCGCCGGGTGACCCAGGCGATCATGCTGTCGGCGGGCATCAAGGGATGAGCGCGCAAAACGGAAACGGATCGCCGCACGTCGAACTGCGCCAGGTGACGAAGCGCTACGGGCCGGTCACGGCGATCAGCGATCTCACCCTGACCGTCGAAAAGGGCTCGTTCACCGCCCTGCTCGGCCCGTCGGGCTGCGGCAAGTCGACGATGCTCAGGATGATCGCCGGGCTCGAGGCGATCACCCAGGGGCGATGCTTCATCGACGGCGCCGACGTCACCGATTTGCCGCCCGCCCAGCGGCGCATCGCCATGGTATTCCAGTCCTACGCGCTCTATCCGCACATGACGGTGCGCGACAACATCGCCTTCTCGCTGTCGATCGCCGGCGCGTCGCGCAAGGTGCAGCGCGAGCGCGCGCTCGAGGCGGCGCGCATCCTGCAGCTCGAGCCCTATCTCGACCGCCGTCCCGCCGAATTGTCGGGCGGCCAGCGCCAGCGGGTCGCGATCGGCCGGGCGCTGGTGCGCAAGCCCGAGGTGTTTCTGTTCGACGAGCCGCTGTCGAACCTCGACGCCAAGCTGCGGGTGCAGATGCGCTTCGAGCTGGCGAAGCTCCACGCCGACCTGCGCACGACGATGATCTACGTCACCCACGACCAGACCGAGGCGATGACGCTCGCCGACACGATCGTGGTCCTCGACCGCGGCACGATCTCGCAGGTCGGCTCGCCGCTCGATCTCTACAACCGTCCGGCGAACAAGTTCGTCGCCGCGTTCATCGGCTCGCCGAGCATGAATTTCTTCGGCGTCGATCTGGTCGGGGCGAGCGACGGGCTCGCCAGCGTCGTGCTTCCCGGCGGCCGCGGCGCCCGCGCCCGGGTGCGCGGCGCGTCGAAGCCGGAAGGCGCGGTCGAACTCGGCGTCCGGCCGGAGCATTTCGGCCTGACCGGGGTCGACGATCCGGCGGCCGCCCTCCCCGGCGCCGTGGTCATCGTCGAACGCCTCGGCAGCGCGACGATCCTTTATGTCGACACCCCGGCGGGCCAGCTCATCGTCCAGGGCGACGGCAATCTCGCGGTCAGGCCGGGAGAGCAGATCGGGCTCTCGCTGGTCGAGGCCGACGTCCATCTGTTCGACGCCTCGGGCGTCGCGCTTTGACCGGCGCCCCGCTCCGCCGGCGCTACGGGTCGGTGGTCAGCCGCAGCAGAATGTCCTGGTCGTAATTGCCGAAACCGCGGCCAAAAATGTTCACCCCGCCCGGATGGCGGGCGTCGGGTTTCACTTCGATCCTGAGTCGGATCGAGTGATGTCCCGACAGGTCGAGCTCCGCCAGGGTCAGCGACGAGACCCGGACGCCGTCGATGAACGCGCCGTCGGGCGTCACCCGCCAGCTCTTGAGCTTGCCGTACTGGCTGCCCTTGAGCTTCCACCAGTCGGGGGTGAACACGCCGCGCTTGTCGCCGAAATCGCCGGGACTCGTCCACACGCCGACCTCGCGCCCGTTGATCGCGACCGTGATGTCGGAGGGCCAGTCGGCCGAGGTGCCGGGCACCTCCGACGACAGTTCGAGCGAGACCTCGAGCGCGTTGACCGTCTTGCCGATCAGCCGGGCGTTGTTGGGGAACTGATATTCGACGAAACCGCGGGTGAACCACATCAGGCCGGCGTTCATCCGGTCCGGGTTGAGGAAGGTCTCGGGGACGTCGAGCAAGCCGATGATTCCCTCCGGCGAGCACAGCCCGCAGGGCGCGCTGACCTCGCAGCGGGTGTAGATGCCGATCGGCATCGCGACCTCGATCAGGTTGGCTTGCGCGCGCTCGAAATCGTCGCGAAACATCACCAGAACCTCGTCGTAGTCGGCGTAGCAGACCTTCTGATGCCCCTTGCGTCCCTTCTGCGTCTCGGTGCGGATCAGGCCGGCCTTCTCGAGAATGTTGAGGTTCGAGGACACCGTCGACTGCGGCAGCGCGAGCGCTTCGGCGATGTCGTTGACGTTGACGCCGGCGTTGCGGCGCAGGAGCCTCAGGATCCGCACGCGCGCGGCCGAAGCCAGACCGTGCAGCACGTCGGGACGCTCTTCGGGGTCGATGACCAGAAAACTGCGCGACATTCGGTGGTTCGGCCCCCTGCTGGCGTCGCAGCGTCTATATCAGCTTTTTTGATGCTTAGCGAACGGGCGTCGCCGCCCGCGCGCCCCCTCAATCCGTGACCTGGAGACCGTCGATGCCGTCCCGCGATCTGGCCGCAACGCCCGCCTTTCTCCGCCCGTCGCTCAGCCTCGACGGGCTGTGGGACTTCGAGTTCGAAGGACCGTGCGCCCGGCTCGGCGAGGGCAACACCATCCGTTCGCCCGGGATCTGGCAGACGCAGTTTCCCCAGTTGCGCAATCTGGCCGGCACCGGCCGCTACCGGCGATGGGTGCAGATTCCGCCGGCCTGGGCCGGGCGCGCGATCGTCGTCGTGCTGGAAGGCGTGTTCCACGAGACCCTGGTGCGGGTGGACGAGGCGGTGGTCGCGGTCCACCAGGACGGCTGGACGCCGATCGAGGTCGACGTCACCGAGGCGCTCGCCGCGCGCACGTCGTTCATGCTCGGCGTCGACGCCCGCCTGCCCGACGACAGGACCGGGCGCTTCAGCCAGTCGCTCGCCGGCAAGCAGGACTGGTACGGCGTTCAGGGCGGGATCTGGAAGGGCGCGCGCATCGAGGCGCGTCATCCCCTGCATATCGAGGAGCTCTCGGCCCGCACCGACTTCGATCTCGCCGACGGGACTGTGGTCGCACGGGGGAGGCTCGCGCGCCCCGGACCGGCGCGGATCCGGATGACGCTCGACAGGGACGGCGTCGCGGTCGCCGAGGCGGAATTCGCCGTGGCCGAGGCCGCGTTCGAGGCGAAGCTCGCCGTGCGCGCGCCGGAGACCTGGTCTCCGGCCTCGCCGCGGCTGCACGACCTGACGATCGAGGTCCTCGACGGCGGCGTGACGGTCGACGCGGTCAGGCGCGCGATCGGCTTCCGCCGCTTCGAGGCGAAGGCCGGCCGGCTCCTGCTCAACGGCGAGCCGTTCTTCATGTTCGGCGCGCTCGACCAGGACTGGCACCCCGAGGAGGAGTGCCGCCCGCCGACCCCGGAATTCCTGGAAGAGCGTTTCGTCCGCGCCAAGGCGATGGGGCTCAACACCCTGCGCTGCCACGTCAAGATTCCCGACCGCCTCTATTTCGATCTCGCCGACCGGCTCGGCCTGATCGTCTGGCTCGACATGCCCTACATGCAGTTCCTCGCCCCCGCGACGCGCGCGACGTTGCGCGAGGTGTTCCGCACGGCGACGGAAGAGCACGGGTCGCATCCCTCGATCTGCATCTGGACGCTGTTCAACGAAGGCTGGGGAATCGAGCTTGACGACAACCCCGACGACCGGCGCTGGCTGATCGAGGCGTTCGACTCGGCCAAGGCGCTGGTCCCCGGCAGCCTGCTGGTCGACAATTCACCCTGCTTCCCGCGCAACTACCACCTCAAGACCGAGATCGAGGACTTTCACTGGTACAACGGCTTTCCCCACCAGAACGCCGCCTTCGCCGCGACGACGCGCGCCTTCGCCGATCGCGCGCCCTGGGCCTGGTCGCCGCACGGCGACGCGGTCCGACGCGGCGACGAGCCGCTGATCTGCTCGGAATTCGGCGTCTGGGGCCTGCCGCATCCGCGCGACATCCTGGAGAAGGACGGCCGAGAGCCCTGGTGGTTCGAGAGCGGCCACGACTGGAATCTCGGCGCCGCCTATCCGCACGGGATCGAGACGCGCTTCCGCGACGCGGCGCTCGCGCCGATCTTCGGCGACGTCGACGGCTTCGTCGACGCCGCGCAGGCGTTCCAGTTTCGCGCGCTGAAATATCAGATCGAGACTTTGCGCTGGGAGCCGGCGATCTCCGGCTACGTGATCACCGAGCTCAACGACACGCAGTGGGAAGCAAACGGGCTTATGGACGTGCGCAACCGGCCGCGCGACTTCGCCGATGGGCTCGCCGAACTCCAGACGCCGTGGCTGGTCGTCGCGCGCGCGGCCCGCACGGCGGTGCGGGCGGGCGAGCGC
>CAMFKX010000066.1 GCA_945957375.1 uncultured Roseiarcus sp. | reverse complement strand
TCGATGCCGAGCGACAGCGGGGTCACGTCGAGCAGCAGCACGTCCTTGACGTCGCCCTGCAGCACGCCCGCCTGGATCGCCGCGCCGATCGCCACCACCTCGTCCGGGTTGACGCCCTTGTGCGGCTCCTTGCCGAAGAACTGCTTGACGACTTCCTGCACCCGCGGAACGCGGGTCATGCCGCCGACGAGCACGACCTCGTCGATCTGGCCGGCGGACAGGCCGGCGTCCTTGAGCGCCTTGCGGCACGGCTCGACGGTGCGCTGGATGAGGTCGTCGACCAGCGCCTCGAACTTGGCCCGGGTGAGCTTGAGCGCGAGATGCTTCGGCCCGCTGGCGTCGGCGGTGATGTAGGGCAGGTTGATGTCGGTCTGGGTGGCCGAGGAGAGCTCGATCTTGGCCTTCTCCGCTGCTTCCTTGAGGCGCTGAAGGGCGAGCTTGTCCTTGGTCAGGTCGATGCCCTGCTCCTTCTTGAACTCGGCCGCGAGATATTCGACGAGGCGCATGTCGAAGTCCTCGCCGCCGAGGAAGGTGTCGCCGTTGGTCGACTTCACCTCGAACACGCCGTCGCCGATCTCGAGGATCGAGATGTCGAAGGTGCCGCCGCCGAGATCGTAGACGGCGATCATGCCGGCCTTCTTCTTGTCGAGGCCGTAGGCGAGCGCGGCCGCGGTCGGCTCGTTGATGATGCGCAGCACTTCGAGGCCGGCGATCTTGCCGGCGTCCTTGGTGGCCTGACGCTGGGCGTCGTTGAAATAGGCCGGAACCGTGATCACCGCCTGGGTGACCGGCGCGCCCAGATGCGCCTCGGCCGTCTCCTTCATCTTCTGAAGGACGAAGGCGGAAATCTGCGAGGGCGAGTACTGCTTGCCGTCGGCCGTGACCCACGCGTCGCCGTTGGGCGCGCGCACGATCTTGTACGGGACGAGGCTCATGTCCTTCTTGGTCATCGGGTCTTCGAACGAGCGGCCGATGAGGCGCTTGATCGCGAAGAACGTCCGCTCGGGATTGGTGACCGCCTGGCGCTTGGCCGGCTGGCCGACGAGGCGCTCGCCGTCGTCGGTGAAGGCGACAATCGAGGGAGTCGTGCGCGCGCCTTCGGAATTCTCGATGACTCGGGGGGTCGATCCCTCCATGACCGCGACGCAGGAATTGGTGGTGCCGAGGTCGATACCGATTACTTTCGCCATAATTCTGATGCTCCTTTCGCGGGATCGCCCGGCCCCGTAGCGGCCGGGCCACGAGAACTTCGGCGATCGGCCCCATGCGGCCGGCGCGTCGGTCCCGATCCCCTGGGTTTCGAGTAACTCGTCGACGAAATCGTCGCAGGCGATGCGCCGATCCCGCCAGTCGCGGCGTATATAGGTTCGGCGATTTCAGGGCGCAAGGCGCGGAAAGACCGGATTTTTCCCGAACCCGCGCCGGCAAGAAACGTCTTTTCCTTTGGTCCGCTCCCTTCTACAAAGCCGGGATGATCGGCCCGTCCTATTGGCGTGTTCTCCTCCTCATCGGCGGCGTGTCTCTGCTGCCGGCGCCGGCGTCGGCGCAGCTCGCGCTTCCCGGCGCCGCGCCGACCGCGGCCGAGGGCGCGCCGGGAAAGACGGCGCCGGCGAAGAAGGCGAAAAGTCGGCCGACGAAGGAGGCCAAGTCCAACGCGGCGAGCGCGAAATCCGCCGCCGGCGTCGCCTCGATCGACGGCCGGCCGCTGATGCTGAGCGGCAAGCTCGGCCTGTTGCAGGTTTCCGGCAAAGGCGAAATGCTGACGGTCGAGAAACTGAGTCTCGCCGGCGAGGGCGTCTCGGACGCCTCGCAGCGCTGCGTGGTCAACATCATCGGGGCGAAGCCGGTCGAGGCGAGCCTCGAAGGCAAGCCCGACGGGCTGGCGCGCTACCTGGTCGACGTGCCGGCCTGCCCGTTCGCCTTCGACGTGGTCGACGGCGCGGTGCTCGTTCCCGCCCAGATCACCGCCTGCGTGTTCAAGGCCGCCGACTGCCAGACCAGTCCGAGCGGGCTCTGGGGCCCGGACGGCGCGGCGCTCGAATCGGAGGCTGCGGCGATCGGCAAGCGGCGCACCGAGGCCGAGAACGCCATGTCGCGCGCCCTGCAGGCGCTCGCCCCGCTCGCCAAGGACAATCCCGAAGTCGCCGCGTTGCTGAAAGAGCAGTCGACTTTCACCGGCGAGCGCGACGACGTCTGCCACGACTACGCCAACGAGACCGCGCACGGCTTCTGCGCGGCGAGCGTGACCGCCGCGCGCGCGGCGCTACTCGACGCCCGCTTCGCCGCGCTCAAGCCGCAGGCCAAGGGCGCGGGCGCCGACAAGTCCGCCAAGCACAAGAAGGCGAAGGACGCCGCCGACGCAGCCGCCCGGTAGCGTCCGGGCGGGCGGACGTCGAAAAGACCCGCCGCAGGGCGGAGCTGGAAGGACGCGACATGAGTTCGAACCAAGCCCGTGCCGCAACTTCGGGCGGCGAGCGCAAGCGGAGCCTGAAGGCGGCAGCCGCCGAGGAATTCCGGCGCTTCCTGTGGCTGTTCTTCTATCTCTGGATCCTGTTCTCGGTCTTCGCGCTCAACCAGCAGGCGGTGCTGCGCGAGAACGGCCTCGTCTGGACGCATCAGGGCATCGCCTTCGTCAACGCCCTCGTGTTCGCCAAAGTGATGATGCTGTTCGAGATGTTCGACCCGGGCGCCTGGCTGCGCCGGCGGCCGCTGATCTATCCGATCCTGTACGAAGCGTTTCTTCTGACGCTCATGTTCCTGGTGGTCCATGTCGCGGAGAAGGTGATCGAGGGATTGATCCGCGGCCAGACGGTCGCCGACAGTCTGCCGACGATCGGCGGCGGAGGCGTCCTCGGGCTGGTCAGCGCGACGGTGATCGTGTTCGTCGCGCTGACGCCGTTCTTCGCGTTGCGCAACCTGAACTTCGCCCTCGGCGCCGATCGGCTCTACGCCCTGCTGTTCGGCGCGGGCGATCGCGGAGATCGCCAATCCTGATCGCGAGGCGGCAGGCAGGGGACCCGGTCACGGAGCCGTGAGCTGCTGCGCCCGGTCCGCGTTCAAATCGCCCGCGGCGATCCAGAACGCCGTCTGCGCCACGACCCCCGACAGGACCAGCACCAGCGCCGAAGCGAGCGCCGGATCGGCGCCGAGCCCGGCGAGCGCGACCAGCGCCGCACCCACCACCATCTGCATCGCGCCATAGAGGCCGGAGGCTGAGCCGGTCACGCGCGGATCGCCGCTGATCGCCTGCGTCAGGGCCGCGGGCGCCGCGGCGCCGACCCCGACGCTGAAAACAAACATCGCGCCGACGACGCCGGCGACGGTGGCGCGGTCGGCGAGCACGAGGGCGAGAAACGCGACCGCGCCGAGGACGCTCAGCCCGTTCGCCCCGACAAGGAATTTCCGCAATGGAAAGGCCATGATGATGCGGCTCGCGATCAGGCTGCCGAGCCAGATCCCCGAGACGAGCAGCGCGAGGAAGAGCCCGAGGCGCGCCGGCGGCACGTGCAGCCGGTCGACAAAGAGAAACGGCGCCGAGGCCAGGAAGGCGTAGAGCGACGTCGTCGCGCAGCCGCCGCCGACCGCATAGCCGAGAAAGCGCCGCGAGCCGAGCAGCGCGAGATAGGCGCGCAGATGCGTCGAGGCGGCGACGCGCGCGAGATTCGGCCGCGTCTCCGGCAGCGCCCAGACGGCGAGGGCGAGGTTGGCCAGGCCGAGCGCGGCGAGGCCGAGAAGGATCGTCCGCCAGCCCCACAGCGCGGCGAGCAGGCCGCCGAGAATCGGCGCGATCGCCGGGCCCGCGGTGACGACGAGGTTCAGCAGCGCCATCCGCCGCGCCGCGTCATGCCCGACCGAGGTGTCGCGGACGATGGCGCGAGCGAGCACGAGCCCGGCGCAGCCGCCGAAGGCTTGCAGGAACCGGGCGACGATCAGCGCGCGCGCGTCCGGCGCGACGAGGCCGGCGAGGCTCGCTGCGGTGAAAAGCACGAGCCCGGCGAGCAGCGCGGGCCGCCGGCCGAAGCGGTCGGACAGCGGCCCATAGACCAGCTGGCCGGCGGCGAGGCCGAGAATGTAGAGGCTGACGGTGAGCTGCAGCTCGGCCGCCGGCGCGTGCAGGTCGCGCGCCGCCGACGCCAGCGCCGGCACGAACACGTGCATCCCGACCGGGCCGCTGAAGGTGAACAGACCGAGCAGCCACAGCGGCGCCTCGGGGCGGCGTCCGTCGGTCATCGGCGGCCGGACCCTGGGCGATCGGTCGAGGAGGCTGACATGCGCCCTCATAGACCACGTCCGGTTCGCGGCGCCATCAAATGAACGCGAGCAGGTCTCGACGCCCCCTTGCCGAGCGCCGCCCGCGGCGCCAAGACGCTGGCCCCATGACCATCGCCGCACCCGCCGAACGCAACTGGCTCGCCGAGATCCACCCCGTGCCGCGCGAGGCGGCGCCGAGCGGCATCGTCGAGGTGTTCGACTACGGCCGCGGACGGCAGGGCCTCATTCCGCTGTGGGTCGGCGAGGGCGATCTGGCGCCGCCGCCGGCCGCGGTCGAAGCGCTCAAGGCCTCGCTCGATCGGGGCGAGACCTACTACACCGCGCAGGGCGGCATCCCGGCGCTGCGCGAGGCGATCGCGGCCTATATGAATCGGGTCTACGGCGAGGCGCCCGGCGGCGGTCCGTTCCGGCCGCAGTGCTTCTTCGCCACCATCGGCGGCATGCACGCGATCGAGCTCGCGACGCGCATGACGCTCGGCCCCGGCGACGAGGCGCTGATCCCCTCGCCCGCCTGGCCGAACTTCGTCGGCGCGATCGAGACCTCGGGCGCCCGCGCCGTTCCCGTCCCGCTCGGACGCAAGGGGCGCTGGTCGCTCGACGTCGAGAGACTGGTGGCCGCGGTGACGCCGGCGACCAAGGTCATCTTCCTCAATTCCCCGGCCAACCCGACCGGCTTCGTGGCGACGCGCGAGGAGCTCGCGGCTACGCTCGACCTCGCCCGGAGGAACAATCTCTGGATCATCGCCGACGAGATCTACGGCCGCCTGACCTACGACGGCGTCCGGGCGCCGTCGTTCCATGACGTGATGGCGCCGGACGACAAGATCCTGTTCGTCCACACGTGCTCGAAGAACTGGGCGATGACCGGGTTCCGGATCGGCTGGCTCGAAGCGCCGGCGGCGCTCGCGCCGGTGATCGAGAACCTCGTCCAGTTCACCACCTCGGGAGTTCCGGTGTTCACCCAGCGCGCGGCGGTCGCGGCGCTGAGCGAGGGCGAGCCCTTCCTCGCCGCTCAGATCGAACGCTGCCAGCGCGCGCGCGACATCCTGTGCGAAGGTTTGCTGTCGACCGGCCGCGTCCGCTTCTTCGAGCCCGAGGCGGCGTTCTATCTGTTCTTCACGATCGACGGCTATCCGGATTCGCGCGCGCTGGCTTTCCGGCTGATCGACGAGGCCGGCGTCGGCGCCGCGCCCGGCTCGGCCTTCGGCCCGGGCGGCGAAGGCCACTTGCGCATCTGCTTCGCCCGCGACCCCGAGCAGGTCGCCGAGGCGACGCGGCGAATCGTGCGGTGGCTGAAGCGGTGAGCGGCGGGCGCGGGCTGCTGGACGCCCTCGCCGGCGGCGACCGCCGCTCGATCGGACAGGCCGACCACGTCGTCGCCGAAGTTCTCGCGGCTCCCGGGCGATTCGCCGAGATCGTCGCCGGCCTCGCGGACGCGGACCCGGTGGCGCGCATGCGCGCGGCCGACGTCGCGGAAAAGGCGTCGCGCGCACGCGCCGACCTCATCGCGCCCCACAAGGCTGCGCTGCTCGCGCTGATGGCGACCGGGCCCGACAAAGAGGTCCGCTGGCATCTCGCCCAGATCGCGCCGCGCCTGCCGCTCGACGCGGACGAGCGCGAAGCGGCGGTGGCGCGGCTGATCGACTGGCTCGACGACGAGAGCCGCATCGTCCAGGCGTCCGCGCTGACTGCGCTTGCGGACCTGTCGCAGGGCGATCCGGCTCTGCGCCGAAAGGTCATCGCCCTGGCGGAGACGCGCCTCGCGTCCGGCCCGCCGGCGCTGCGCGCGCGGGCGCGCAGGACGATCGCCGAGTTGCGGCGATCGGGCGCCGACTGACGGGGCGCTATGGCCGCGGCGAAGCCGCGTGCGGCCGGAAGCCGACATAGCCGTCCGCCGCGTCGTAGAGATAGTCGTAGGCGTTGAAGAAATGGAAGCCGGTATTGACGAAGCCTTCGTCTCGCTCGCGGAGGACCGTCACCCAGGGCGGCGCCGAGGCGGACGGAAGCGGTCTGCCGCCCGCGCCAATCATGACGTCATATTCCAGCGCCGGCGCGGCCGGGTCGCCGAAGGCGAGGTGGATCCGCACCCCTTCGGCGGCGCACGGACCGAAGCGGACGCAGGGTCCCGCCGCCTCGCTCTGCGCCAGGGTTGCGACCGGGACGCCGGGCGGCGGCCTCAGGAACATGTAGCGGATGCCGGTATCGGCGAGCACGGTCGCGGGGCCCGAGGCGCCGCCGACCGCGATCGTCGCCCGCAGCCGGCTCCAGTCGTCGCCCGACTCGCGCCGCGCCAGTCTGGCGAATCGGAAGCCCGCGGCGGCGGCGGCGGTCAGGCCGAGCGTCACGCCCTCGCGGGTCACGACGTAGCCCTTGGCGACGTCGCGAACCGGCGAGCCGTTGATCGCGACGATGTTCAGGAACGGGTTCTTGTCGGGCGTGCCGTGCGGCTGGCCCGCGCCCTCCTGCCCGAACCCGACCCCGAACATCGCGACATGGGCCGGGTTGTCTTGCGGCGCGCAGTCGCGCGCCGTCTCCCAGCAGGTCTCCCGGTCGACGACCAGCACGGGGACTTGCGCCACGGCCGAACGGCCGGGAGGCCCGATGTCGACCCGCGCCGCGTAGTAGCGGCCTTCGATCACGCGGCCGCTGCTGGTGTAGACGAGTTTCCCCGGGCCGATCGGCTCCGCGCCGGCGGGCGGGGTGAAGATGGTCTTCGAGACCACCACGCCGGTCGAGCCGGTGTCCATGACGAAGGGAATTCGAGCGCCGCCGTCGAAGCCGACCCAAAGCCTCGGCGACGAGTCCAGCGGGCCGCCGTCCGGCGCGGCGTTGGCGAACGGGATCGTGACGCTTTCCGCCTGAAGCGGCAGGTTCGGCGCCTCGGCCGCCCGGGCGCCGATCGAGGCGAGCGCGCAAACTGCGGCGCAGACGGCGCGCGCGATGGTCTTGCGGGAGAATGTCAGCCTCGCGCCGATCATCAAGTGCCTCCACCGAAGCCCGACGGCTTCCGGTCAACCCGCGACTCTCACTTGCAGGGATCGGCCCAGCGAAGGCCCGGAAAGCGGGCGAAGTCGCCGTCGGTCGAATAGAGCACGTATCCGCGCTCCATCGCCAGCACGGCGAGATGCACGGCCGAATCGGCGTTATTCGCGTGCGCGAGGACGTTGACGTCGGGCAAGATCATGCGCGTGCGCGGCGTAGTCCTCGGCCTCCAGTTCGTCGAGAAGCTGGCCGAGCTTGTCGAGATCGACGCCCTGCCGGACCCCGAAGGAATGAGAAATGACCTTCGGCGGCGCGCGCGAGCCCGCCGCTTCGCCGAGGCCGGCGCGAAGCGTGCGGTTGACAGCCTCCTTGAACGGGACGCCGAGGTCTCGTGCGCGCGGCTTCAGCAGGCCCGCCAGGTCGTCGTCGAGCGTGAGGGTCGTGCGCATGGCGTCAAAGTCGGCGCCGAGACGCCTGATGTCAAGGCATCGAGCTCGCGCTGCTCATGTGAGCAAACCTCACACCGTCATCCTTCCGCGCACCGCCTCCTCGTTCATCGACTCGCGCGTTCCCGACAGCACGACCACGCCGCGGTCCATCACCGCGTAGTCGTCGCAGATGTCGCGCGCCCATTCGAAATATTGCTCGACCACCAGGATCGCCATCTCGCCCTTGCGCCGCAGGTGAACCAGCGCGCGGCCGATGTCCTTGATGATCGAGGGCTGGATGCCTTCGGTCGGCTCGTCGAGGACGAGGAGCTTGGGCTTCATCACCAGCGCGCGGGCGATGGCGAGCTGCTGCTGCTGGCCGCCGGAGAGGTCGCCGCCGCGCCGGCCCAGCATGTCGGCGAGCACGGGAAAGAGCGCGAAAATCTCCTCGTCGACGACCCGGTCGGCGCGCTTCACCGCGGCGAAGCCGGTCATCAGGTTCTCGCGCACGGTCAGCAGCGGGAAGATCTCGCGGCCCTGCGGCACATAGCCGAAGCCGGCCCGGGCGCGCAGGTGGCCCGGCAGCCGCGTCACGTCCTCGTCGTTCCAGCGGATCGCGCCGGACGCGATCATGTGCTGGCCGACGATGGCGCGCAGCAGCGACGACTTGCCGACGCCGTTGCGCCCGAGCACGGCGAGGATGCGCCCGGTCTCGGCCTTGAGCGACACCGAGCGCAGCGCCTGCGCCGCGCCGTAGTAGAGGTCGATGCGATCGACGGTCAGCATGTGCGGGTTCCCGTTGCACCCCTTCTCCCCGCATCGCGGGGAGAAGGTGGCCCGAAGGGCCGGAAGAGGGGCAGCGCCAATCGGAACCGTTGGCGCTGCCCCTCACCCCAGCCCTCTCCCCGCGAGCGGGGAGAGTGGGTTCGATCGGCGGTCTCCGTCATCGTCACCGCCCCAGATAGACTTCGACTACGCGCGGGTCGGCGCTGACCTGGTCGAGCGTGCCCTCGGCGAGCACCGCGCCCTCGTGCAGGCAGGTCACCTTGACGTCGAGTTCGCGCACGAAGGTCATGTCGTGCTCGACCACCACCACGGAATGACTTTTGGCGATCTCGCGCAGCAGCTCGGCGGTCGCGGCGGTCTCGGCGTCGGTCATGCCGGCGACCGGCTCGTCGACCAGCAACAGCTTCGGGTCCTGCGCCAGCAGCATGCCGATCTCGAGCCATTGCTTCTGTCCGTGCGACAGCGAGCCCGCGACGCGGCCGCGATGGTCCTTGAGGCGGGTGGTGACGAGAATGCGGTCGATGGTCTCGTGCACCTCCGGCTCGCGCCGGGCGAACAGGGTGGCGCGCACGCCGCGCGGGGCCTTGACCGAGAGCAGCAGGTTGTCCTCGACGGTGTGGTTTTCGAACACCGTCGGCTTCTGGAACTTGCGCCCGACGCCGAGGGTGGCGATCTCGGCCTCGTCGAGGCGGGTGAGGTCCCACTTGCCGTCGAACATCGCCTCGCCCTCGTCGGGCCGGGTCTTGCCGGTGATGACGTCCATCATGGTCGTCTTGCCGGCGCCGTTGGGGCCGATGATCGCGCGCATCTCGCCCGGCGCGAGCACGAGCGACAGCTCGCGCAGCGCCTTGTAGCCGTCGAACGACACGCTGATCCCGTCGAGATAGAGGATCGAGGAGGTCAGCGTCGGGTTGTGGTCTTCCGCGAGCGTCACGGATCAGCCCCTTCTTCGATGGCGAGCGCCGGCGTCTCGGGCGTCGGGGCCTTCTCGCGCGCCGGGCGCAGCAGGAGCCCGAGCAGGCCGCGCGGCAGGAACAGCGTCACCAGCACGAAGAGGGCGCCGAGGCCGTAGAGCCAGAACTCGGGCAGGACGCCGGTGAACCAGGTCTTGGCGAAATTGACCGCGATCGCGCCGATGGCCGCGCCGACCAGCGTCCCCCGCCCGCCGACCGCGACCCAGATCGCCGCCTCGATCGAGTTGGCCGGGGCGAACTCGCTCGGATTGATGATGCCGACCTGCGGCACATAGAGCGCGCCGCCGATCCCGGCCATCACCGCCGAGACGACGAAGGCGAACAGCTTGTAGTTCTCGACCCGGTAGCCGAGGAAGCGCATGCGGCTCTCGGCGTCGCGGATCGCCACCAGCGCCTTGCCGTATTTGGAGCCGATGATCGCGCGGGAGACGAAATAGGCGGCGATCAGCGCGATCGCGCTCGCCGAGAACAGCGCGACCTTGGTCGACGACGACTGCAGCGAGAAGCCGAGCACGTCCTTGAAATCGGTCAGGCCGTTGTTGCCGCCGAAGCCGAAGTCGTTGCGGAAAAACTCCTTGAACAGCGCGAACGTCATCGCCTGGGTGATGATCGACAGGTAGACGCCGGTGACGCGCGAGCGGAAGGCGAACCAGCCGAAGGCGAGCGCCAGCAGGCCAGGCGCCAGCACCACCAGCAGCATGGCGTAGGGGAACCAGTTGAAGCCCCACCACGCGACCGGCAGCGCCTTCCAGTTCAGGAACACCATGAAGTCGGGCAGGATCGGGTTGGCGTAGACGCCGCGCGCGCCGATCTGGCGCATCAGGTACATGCCCATCGCGTAGCCGCCGAGGGCGAAGAACGCCCCGTGGCCGAGCGAGAGAATGCCGCAATAGCCCCAGACCAGGTCGAGGGCGAGCGCGAGGATCGCGTAGCACAGATACTTGCCGAAGAGCTGCACGAGATAGGGCGGGATGTTGAACGCCGAGCCCTCCGGCGTCGCGAGCGCGAGCACCGGCACGAGGATCGCGGCGAGCGCGAGCAGGGCGACGAAGACGAGCCCGATGCGGTCGAGTTGCCGGCTCATGCTTCCACCGCCCGGCCCTTGAGCGCGAACATGCCGCGCGGCCGCTTCTGGATGAACAGGATGATGACGATCAGGAGCACGATCTGGCCCTGAACCGCGCCGATCAGCGGCTCGAGTATCTTGCCGGCGACGCCGATCATCAGCGCGCCGAGCGCGGTGCCCCAGAGGTTGCCGACCCCGCCGAAGACGACGACCATGAAGCTGTCGATGATGTAGCCCTGCCCGAGGTTGGGCGAGACGTTGTCGATCTGCGACAGCGCGACGCCGGCGATGCCCGCGACCCCGGACCCGAGCGCGAAAGCGAACATGTCGATCCGCGCCGTCGAGATGCCCATCGCCGCGGCCATGCGCCGGTTCTGCGTCACCGCGCGCATCTGCAGGCCGAAGCGGGTCGCCCGCAGGACCAGCTGCAGGCCAATGAACACGAGGATCGCGAGCACGATGATCCACATGCGGTTCATCGTGATCTCGAGGCCGCCGACATGCAGCGCGCCCGACATGAACGGCGGGTTCGACACCTGGCGGTTATTGGCGCCGAACAGGGTGCGCACCGTCTGCTGCAGGATCAGCGACACGCCCCAGGTGGCGAGCAGCGTCTCGAGCGGGCGCGAGTAGAGATAGCGGATGATCAGGCGCTCGATCGCGACGCCGACCACCGCGGCGACGATGAAGGCGAGCGGGATCGCGAAGGCGAGCGACCAGCCCTGCAGCGACGGCGGCAGGACCGACTGCACGACATAGGTCGCGTAAGCGCCGAGCATCACCATCTCGCCATGCGCCATGTTGATGACGCCCATGACGCCGAAGGTGATGGCGAGGCCGATTGCGGCGAGCAGCAGCACCGACGAGGCCGAGAGCCCATACCAGAGCGACTGCGCCGCCCCCCAGAACATCAGCCGGGTGCGCACGTTGGTCAGCGCGGACTCCGCCGCGGCCTTGACCTCGGGCTCGGTCGCCTTCTGGCCGATGGCGTCGATCAGGTTGGCGGCGTCCGGATCGCCGCGCGCCTTGAGCGCCTCGATCGCAGCCGTCCGCTCGGCCGGCGTCGTCGAATCGCTGCCCGCGACGATCGCCGCGACCGCGAGCTTCAGCGCGTCGGCGACGCGCGGGTCGCTCTCCTTGGCCAGTTGCGCCTTCAGCGCCGGCAACGCCTTGGCGTCGCGGCTCTTGAACACGTCGGCGGCGGCGGCGAGGCGTTTCTCGGGATCGGGGTTGGCGAGGGTCAGCGACCCTCGCGCGCCGTCGATCGCGGCGCGCAGGGCGTTGTTGACGCGCACCTTCTTGAAAGCGTCGGCCGAGGCGACCGGCGCGCCGGTTTTGGCGTCGACCACGGCGCCGGCCGCGGTCCGGTAGGCGACGACGCGGTTGGCCGGGTCGATCAGGAGGCGGTTGTCGCCGAGCGCGTCGAGAATGGCCGCAGCCTGCGGCGGCGCCTCGGCGACGAGCTGGCCGATCGCCTTCTGGGTATCGGGAAACTTGTCGGTGAGAAACAGCGCGAGCGCGTCATCGAGCGCGTCGGCGCGGGCGGGGCCGGAGGCCACGGCGGCGAAAAGCGTGACCACGACAATCGCAAGCGTGCTCAGGCGAAGGGCTGCGAGCAAACGGGTCACATGCGGCATTACGGGCATCGCAATCTCGGGCGTTGAGGCGACCTCCTCCCCCCTGGTGGGGGAGGAAAGAGGAGGGGCGCGCGCCGAGCGTCGAACGCCCGGCGCCTTACCCACGAAGCGGCGGGGGCGCGACCCCCCGCCCTGTCCCGCCCCCAAAAGGGGGCGGGGACGCTCGGCGCCGTCGGTGGACGCTTTCTTCCCCGCGATCAGCGGAGAATGGCTTGAGCTTCAGCGGACGATCAGCCGCCGCACTTGCCGGTCTTGACGTTGAAGTTGCCGCAGTTCATCGGCCGGCGCCAGTCGGCGATCAGGTCCTTCGAGCCTTCGAGGTAGGGCGACCACTCGTTGGCGACGACGGTGCCGGGCGTCTGCCAGACCGTGTTGAGCTGGCCGTCGGCCTGGATCTCGCCGATGTAGACGGGCTTGGTGATGTGGTGGTTCGGCATCATCGTCGAGAAGCCGCCGGTGAGGTTGGGCACCGCGACGCCGATCAGCGCGTCGATCACCTTGTCGGTGTCGAAGCTCTGGGCCTTCTCGACCGCCTTCACCCACATGTTGAAGCCGATGACATGGGCCTCCATCGGGTCGTTGGTGGTGCGAGTCGGCTTCTTGGTGAACTCATGCCACTTGTCGATGAACGCCTTGTTGGCCGGGGTGTCGATCGATTCGAAGTAGTTCCACGCGGCGAGGTGGCCGACGAGCGGCTTGGTGTCGAGACCCGCGAGCTCTTCTTCGCCGACCGAGAACGCCACCACCGGAATGTCAGTCGCCTTGATGCCCTGGTTGCCGAGCTCCTTGTAGAACGGCACGTTGGCGTCGCCGTTGATGGTCGAGACGACCGCGGTCTTCTTGCCTGCCGACCCGAAGCCCTTGATCTTGGAGACTTCGGTCTGCCAGTCGGAGAAGCCGAACGGCGTGTAGTTGATCATGATGTCCTCGGCCGGGACGCCCTTCTGCTTCAGGTAGGCCTCGAGGATCTTGTTGGTCGTGCGGGGATAGACGTAGTCGGTGCCTTCGAGCACCCAACGCTTCACGCCGCCGCCTTCGGCGCTCATGAGGTAGTCGACCGCCGGGATGGCCTGCTGGTTCGGGGCGGCGCCGGTGTAGAACACGTTGCGCTCGGATTCCTCGCCCTCGTACTGGACCGGATAGAACAGGATCGAGTCGAGCTCCTTGAACACCGGCAGCACCGACTTGCGCGACACCGAGGTCCAGCAGCCGAACACGGCCGAGACCTTGTCCTTGGCGATGAGCTCCTTGGCCTTCTCGGCGAACAGCGGCCAGTTCGACGCCGGGTCGACCACCACCGCCTCGAGCTTCTTGCCAAGCACGCCGCCCTTCTTGTTCTGCTCTTCGATGAGCATCAACATCACGTCTTTGAGCGTGGTCTCGCTGATCGCCATCGTTCCCGACAGCGAATGCAGGATGCCGATCTTGATCGTGCCGTCGTCGGCGAAAGCCGAGGTGGCGGCGAAGGCGAGCGAGGCGCCCGCCAGTGCGCCCGCCGCACGTGAAATCATATGCTTGGTCAAGGACATCAAGGACCTCGTCGAGTTGGCCGGAAACACAGGGCCGGGAAAGGCTGGCCCGCAGGAGCCGGGAGCCGACCACGCAACGAGCATGCCAGCCTTCGCGGGCGACGAGTTTCGGCCAGTCCGTGCGGACGAAGCGTCACAATCCGTCGGCAAAGCGTGCGGCCGGGGCGCGGATCACGCTCCCACCTTGACGCGGTCATCGGTGAAAGAACGCCGGGAGGCGCGCCTCCCGCGCGCGCCTGCCGCCGAAAGATGCGCAGGCGCCGAATAATTCATCACGCAAGAACAAAGCCGCGAGCGGCGCCTCAGGGTTCGGCAGCGCGATAGCCGACGCCGGGCTCCGTCGTCACGATCCTGGGCGCCGTCGGGTCGCGTTCGATCTTCGCGCGCAATTGCCCGATGAAGACGCGCAGATATTGGGTATCCTCGGTATGCGCCGGTCCCCACACCGCCGACAGGATCTGGCGATGGGTCACGACGCGGCCGGCGTTGCGGAACAGGACCGCCAGCAGCTCGTATTCCTTCGGCGTCAGCCTCACCGGCTCGCCGTCGCGGGTGACGAGGCGCTTGTCGAAGTCCATCGCGACGCCCTCGATCGCGATCGGCCCGGCGGGCAGCGCCTGGGTCGCCTTGTGACGCAGCGCGGCGCGCAGCCGCGCCGTCAATTCGCCGATCCCGAACGGCTTTTCGACATAGTCGTCGGCGCCGAGGTCCAGCGCCGCGATCTTCTCGGCCTCGCGGTCGCGCGCCGAGAGGATGATGATCGGGGTCCCGGAGAACGATCGGATATCGCGCAGCACGTCCTTGCCGTCGCGGTCGGGCAGGCCGAGGTCGAGCACGATCAGGTCGGGTGCGGCGGTGGCGGCGAGACGCAGCGCCTGCGCGCCGGTCTCCGCGGCGACGACGTCGTAGCCGGCGGCGGTCAGCGCGGCATGCAGGAACTTCTGGATCTGCGGCTCGTCGTCGACGACGAGGACGCGGCAGGCTCCGGACGGCGTCATGAGCCTGGCTTCGCGGCGATGGCGGCCGGTTCGGCCGCCGGCATGCGGATCACGATGCGCGTGCCCTTGCGCCGCACCGCCGGGCTTTGGGCGAGGATCGTCCCGCCCATCGCCTGGACCAGCCCCCGGCAGATCGACAGGCCGAGCCCGGTGCCGGGCTTGCGCCCGTCGGCGCGGCCGCCGCGGTAGAATTTCTCGAACACCTTTTCGAGATCCGCGGGTCGGATGCCCGGCCCCTCGTCGGTGACGCTGAGCACCACGTCGTCGCCGTCCCTTCGCGCGTGGATGGTGGCGCCGCCGTCGGCCGCATATTTGTGGGCATTGTCGAGCAGGTTGAACAGCACCTGTTCGAGCAGCTTGTCGTCGCCGTGCACGAAGGGCAGATCGGGAGCGAGATTCACCCGCACCGGCTGTTTCGGGAAAGCCTTGCGGCTGCGCTCGACCGCGCCCTGGACGACGTCGGCGACGTCGACGAGATCGCGGCCGACCTTCAGCCCGCCGGCCTCGATGCGCGACATGTCGAGCAGGTTGGCGACGAAGCGCGACAGGCGCGCCGTCTCCTCCTCGATCGAGGTCAGCAGGTCCACCCGCTCCTCGTCGCTCATCCGCTCGCCGAGCGTGCGCAAGGACGAGGCGGCGCCGGCGATCGCCGACAGCGGCGTGCGCAGGTCGTGCGAGAGCGAGGCGAGCAGCGCGTCGCGCACCTTCTCGTTCTCCTCCATCGTCGCCGCCTTGACCGCCTCGCCGGCGAGCAGGGCGCGGTCGAGCGCGATCGCCGTCTGGTCGAGGACCGAGGCGAGCGCCCGCTCGTCGTCGCCCGAAATCGGCTCGACCGGCGAATGCGGCTCGAAGCCGCAGACCGCGATCGGCCCGCGCGCGGAGATCAGGGGGCGGAACTGGAAATCGGCGTTCGGCAAGGTGCCGGTGCCCCAGCCGGCGGGCTCGTTTTTCTGCTGCGCCCAGCGCGCGGCGGTCATCACGGTCGGGTCGAGCTGGGGATCGGGTGGCCAGGCCGCGCGGAGCGCGAGGTCGTCGCCGTCCGCGACCAGCAGCACGATCCGGCCGCCGAACGTGGCGTGAAGATGGGCCGCCGCCGCCCACAGCACGTCGTCCGCGCTCGAGGCGCCGGCGAGCTTGCGGGAATAGTCATAGAGCGACCGCATCACCTCGGCGTTCTTGATCACGCCTTCGCGCTGGTCGCGCACCCGCCCGGTCAGCGAGCCGGTCAGCACCGACACAACGAGGAACACCAGAAGGGCGAACAGTTCCTGCGGCTGCGCGACCGAGAAGGTGTAGAGCGGCGGAATGAAGAAGAAATTGTAGGCGGCGAACGACAGAAACGAGGCGATGATCGCGGCGCGCGTGCCGAAGCGCATGCCCGTGACCAGCACCGCGGCGAGGAAGATCATCGACAGGTTCGGCAGTTTCAGCGCCGCCGACAGCGCCTCGCACACCACCGCGGCGAGGGCGACCGCGGCGAACGCCGCGCCGATCTCCGCCTCGACCCCTTTCCTCTGCAACATCGACCTGCGCAGCAGGGGCCGCTTCGCAACCCGTTCCTCCTGAGGGACGATATGGACCTCGATCGAGCCGGCGCGGCGCAGGATCGCGTCGGGCAGCGAACGGCCGAAGATTCGCGCCAGCGCGCCGGCGCGCGACTGGCCGAGCACGATCTGGGTCACGTTCTCGCGCCGGGCGAGGCGCAGGATCGCCTCGGGGTAGTCGTCGCCCTGGACGCGGGTGGTGTCGCCGCCGAGCCGCTCGGCGAGGCTGAAGGTCTTGGCGAGCTGGGCGGCGCGCTTGGCGTCGTTCACGTGGCCGACCGGCTCGATATAGACCGCCGTCCAGGCCGCGTTGAACGAGGTCGCGAGCTGCGCGGCGCGCCGGACCACGCGTTCGGACACCTCTTCCGCGCCGACGCAGGCGAGCAGGCGCTCGGACGCGCCCCAGGGGCCCTCGATCGCCTTCTGGCGCAAATAGTCGACCATCTGGTCGTCGACCCGGTCGGCGGTCCGCCGCAGCGCCAGCTCGCGCAGCGCGGTCAGGTTGCCGGCGGTGAAGAAATTGTCGACCGCCCGGCGCGCCGTCTCGGGCACATACACCTTTCCGTCCAGCAGGCGCTGGATGAGTTCGTCGGGGGTGATGTCGACGAGCACGACGTCGGCGGCTTCCTTCAGCACCCGGTCGGGCACCGTCTCGCGCACCATCACGCCGGTGATGCGCGACACGACGTCCGCGAGGCTCTCGAGATGCTGGATGTTGAGCGCGGTCCAGACGTCGATGCCCGCGTCGATTAGCTCCTGCACGTCCTGCCAGCGCTTGGGATGGCGGCACCCGGGCGCGTTGGTGTGGGCGAGTTCGTCGACCACGATCAGCTTCGGCTTGCGCTCGAGCGCGGCGTCGATGTCGAACTCCGCGAAGGTGTGGCCGCGATCGTCGACGATTCGCCGCGGCAGCACCTCAAGCCCTTCGAGCAGCGCGCCGGTCTCCGCGCGCCCATGCGTCTCCACGAGGCCGACGGCGACGTCGACCCCCTCGTCCTTGAGACGGCGGGCGCCCTGCAGCATCGCGAAGGTCTTGCCGACCCCCGGCGCCGCGCCGAGAAACACCTTCAGCCGGCCTGTCGCCTCTCTGCGGGCCGCCGCGAGAAGCGCGTCAGGGTCCGGTCGTCCGTCGTCGGGTCGACTTGTTTGGGCCATTTTCCCGCGTTGCCTGCCAAGGCCGTCAGTGTAGCCCATCCGCCGCCGAATTCCGCTGCAAAATCGCGGCCGGGGGGTAACCGAACGGACCGCCGGAGCCATGAACAAGCGTTGTCGCGAGGAGCGCGTCGATCGACAGCGCGACCATGAAGAAGACGAGGCCGATCATGCTTCCCCAGCGGTAGCTCACGGCGGCCGCGGCGACGACGAGCGCCCAGAAGACGATGGACAGGACACTCATGCCCGGCGCCGATTTCGCCTGGACTGGCTAGGAGACGCCGACGACGACCCGCGCCGCGAACCCAAAGGCGAGTTCGATTGCGAGCAGCGCCAGAATGCGCGCGAGCAGGCTGTCGGAGAAGCGAGCCAGGCGCGGCGAACGATCGGGTGACGAAGACATGCGCGCCTCCTGATAGCGATCCGAATCCGCGGAAGAGACGACCGGGTTCATGGCGATTTCATTTCGTCCAGGGCGAGGTTCAGCATCAGGACGTTGACCTTCGGCTCGCCGATCAGACCGAAGGCTGGCCGTTGGACCGTAGATTCCACGAGCCTGCGCACCTTGCCCTCGTCGAGACCGCGCGCCTTGGCGACCGAGGACGCCTGGGCCAGCGCGTTTTTCGGCGAAATGTCGGGATCGAGGCCCGAGGCCGAAGTGGTGACGGCGTCGGCGGGGACCAGGCCCGGTCCCGCCTGCGTCCGCCACGCCGCGACGGCGGCCTTGACCCGGTCGACGAGCTTCTGCGACGTCGGTCCGAGGTTGGACCCCGCGGAGCCGGCGGCGTTGTAGGGCGCGTCGACGATCTTGGTCGAATCGTTCGGGTCCGCGTCGGTGGTGGCCGAGGGACGCGGGTGAAAGTAGCGCGCGTCCGCGAAGGCCTGGCCGATCAGCGCCGAACCGACCACGACGCCATTGCGTTCGATCAGGCTGCCGTTCGCCTGTTTCGGAAAGGCGAGTTGCGCGATGGCGGTGACGGCGAGCGGATAGGCGAGGCCGGTCAGGGCCGAGAGGAGGACCAGCAGGACGACGGCCGGTCGGATCTGTTTGAGCATGGCGAACGTCCTTGTCAGGCGAGATGCAGCACGGCGACCAAGAGATCGATCGCCTTGATGCCGATGAACGGCAGAATCAGGCCGCCGAGGCCGTAGACGAGCAGGTTGCGGCGCAGCAGCGCGGCCGCGCCGACCGGCCGGTAGGCCACGCCCTTCAGGGCGAGCGGGATCAGCGCGATGATGATCAGCGCGTTGAAGATGACGGCGGACAGGATCGCCGACTGGGGCGAGGCGAGCCGCATCACGTTCAGGCCGCCAAGCTCCGGGTAGGTCGCGAGGAACAGGGCAGGCAGGATCGCGAAATATTTCGCGACGTCGTTGGCGATCGAGAAGGTCGTCAGCGAACCGCGCGTCATCAGGAGCTGCTTGCCGATCTCGACGATCTCGATCAGCTTGGTCGGGTTGGAGTCGAGGTCGACCATGTTGCCCGCCTCGCGCGCCGCCTGGGTCCCGGTCTGCATGGCGACGCCGACGTCGGCCTGCGCCAGCGCGGGCGCGTCGTTGGTGCCGTCGCCGCACATGGCGATCAGCCGGCCGCCGAACTGCTGCTTGCGGATGAAGCCGAGCTTGTCCTCGGGCGTCGCCTCGGCGAGGAAGTCGTCGACGCCGGCTTCGGAGGCGATCGCGGCGGCGGTGACGGGATTGTCGCCGGTCACCATGATGGTGCGGATGCCCATCGCGCGCAGGGCGGCGAAGCGTTCCTTGATGCCGGGCTTGACCACGTCCTTGAGGTGGATGACGCCGAGGAGCCTGCCGTCTTCGGCGACCGCGAGCGGCGTGCCGCCGGACATCGCAACCTTCTCCACCGCCAGCCGGAACTCGGCCGGGGTCGCGTCGACCGTCGTCCCGAGATGGCGCAGGATCGCGTCGACCGCGCCCTTGCGGATCGAATGCCGGCCGACGTCGACCCCGGAGAGGCGCGTCTGGGCGGAGAACGGCGCCACCCGCGTTGCGGCCGGATCGAGCGCCGGCTCGGGCAGGCCGAAGTCGCCCTTGGCGAGCGCCACGATCGAGCGCCCCTCCGGCGTTTCGTCGCCAAGGCTGGCGGCGAGCGCGGCGGCGGCGAGTTCGACGGTCGTCACGCCGGGCACGGCGAGGAATTCGGCCGCCATGCGATTGCCGAAGGTGATCGTGCCGGTCTTGTCGAGGAGCAGCGTATCGACGTCGCCCGCGGCCTCGACCGCCCGGCCCGAGGTCGCGATGACGTTGAAGCGGATCAGCCGGTCCATGCCGGCGATGCCGATCGCCGACAGAAGGCCGCCGATGGTGGTCGGGATCAGGCAGACGAGCAGCGCGATCAGCACCGTCGCCGACAGGGTCGTCCCGGAATAGCGGGCGATCGGCCACAGCGTCACGCAGACGATCAGGAAGATCAGCGTCAGGCCGGAGAGGAGGATCGAAAGCGCCAGTTCGTTCGGCGTCTTGCGCCGCTCGGCGCCTTCGACGAGGGCGATCATCCGGTCGATGAAGGTCGAGCCGGGCGCGGCGGTGATCCTGACCTTGATCGAGTCGGACAAGACGGTGGTGCCGCCGGTCACCGCCGAGCGGTCGCCGCCGGCTTCGCGGATCACCGGCGCCGATTCGCCGGTGATCGCCGATTCGTTCACCGAGGCGACGCCTTCGAGGATCTCGCCGTCGCCGGGGATGATGTCGCCGGCCTCGACCAGAACGACGTCGTCGAGCCTGAGGTCGAGCGCGTTCACAGCCACGGTCGGACCGTCGAGACGGGCGCGGTCGGCGTAGCGCTTGGCCGGCGTGTCGGTGCGCGTCCTGCGCAAGGCGTCGGCCTGCGCCTTGCCGCGCCCCTCGGCCACGGCTTCGGCGAAATTGGCGAACAGCACGGTGAACCAGAGCCACGCGGCGATCTGTCCCGAGAAGATCGCCTGCCCGTTTTGGGCGAGGAGATCGCGGGCGAAAAGCAGCGTGACCACGGCCGAGACCACCTCGGTCACGAAGATCACGGGGTTCTTCGCGAGCGCCCGCGGATCGAGTTTGCGCACGGCGTCGAGGGCGGCCGCGCCGATGATGCGCGGTTCGAACAGACTCTGCGGTTGCGGCTTGTGCGACGACATGGGTCCCGCCTTTCCGGTCAGAACGTCTTGCCGGCGAGCATCAGGAAATGCTCGACGACCGGCCCGAGCGACAGGGCCGGGAAATATTGCAGCAGGTAGAGGATGACGATGACGCCGACGAGCAGCCCGACGAACAGCGGGCCGTCGGTCGGGAAGGTGCCGGCCGAGGCGGGGATCTTCTTTTTCGCCGCCAGCGAGCCGGCGAGCGCCAGAACCGGAACCACATAGGCGAACCGGCCGAGCAGCATCGCCACGCCGCCCGTGGTGTTGAACCAGGGGGTGGCGCCGTTGATCCCGGCGAAAGCCGAGCCGTTGTTGGCGGCGGTCGACGCGAACAGATAGAGGATCTCCGACAGTCCGTGCGGGCCGGCGTTGTTCAGGCTGTCGAGCGCCGTCTGCAGCAGCGCCGAGGCGCCGACGAAACCGAGCACGACCAGCGGGTAGATCAGCACCGCCAGCATCGCGAACTTCATCTCGCGGACCTCGATCTTCTTGCCCAGATATTCCGGCGTGCGGCCGACCATCAGCCCGGCGACGAAGACGGCGATGATCGCGACGACCAGGAAGCCGTAGAGGCCCGCGCCCACTCCGCCCGGCCAGATGCAGCCGGCGAGCAGGTTGAACATCGGCACGAGGCCGCCGAACGGCGTGTAGGAGTCGAACATCGAATTGACGGCGCCGGTGCTCGTGCCGGTGGTCGCGGTGGTGAAAAGCGCCGACCACGCCAAGCCGAAGCGAACCTCCTT
>CAMFKX010000065.1 GCA_945957375.1 uncultured Roseiarcus sp. | reverse complement strand
AGCACGAACAGCGCCCCGAGCGCCGGCGCGAACAGGCCGAGCGCCGGCGCATTGAGGTCGATCCAGCCCGCCACCAGCGGATCGGTGGCGGCCATCCCCCCGGCGATCCAGCCGAGGAACGCCGCGCCGATGGTGAAGATCTCCGGGGCGATGCGGAGAAGTCCGGTGAGCAGCACTGCGCCGTAGACGAGGATGGGAATGCTGAGCAGCACGCCGATGGCGAGCAGCCACAGGTCGCCGCCGGCGATCGCGGCGAGCGCCACCACGTTATCGAGGCTCATCGCGGCGTCGGCCACCATGATGGCGGCGGCGGCGGTGACGAAGTCGCTCGAACCGCCGACCCCCACGGGCTCCTGCTCGTCGCTCTGGCCGCCTTGCGCGCGCACGTTGAGGGCGATGACGAGGAGCGTCCAGGCGCCGACCAGCTTGACCAGCGGCACGCCGAGCAGGGCGTTGGCGAACAGGATCATCACGAGCCTGAGCGCGATCGCGCCGCCGGCGCCGAGCACCACGGCGCGACGCGTGTCCTCGGGCCTGAGCCGGTTGCAGGCCATCGCGATGACGACGGCATTGTCGGCCCCGAGCAGCAGGTCGACGAAGAAGATCTGCAGGAGCAGGAACAGCGAGGCGGCGATGTCGGTCATCGCCGCTCGCCAGCCGGAGTCGTCTCGGCCGCCGTCAAGGCTTCGCGCCCTCGGCCGGCCCGGCCTTGAGGAGCTTCAGAAAGTCGGCGTCGGGGCTGACGATCAGCGTCGGCGCCGAATTGGCAAGGGCGTTCTTGTAGGTCTGGAGCGTACGCGCCATCGCGTAGAACTGCGGATCCTGCGAGAAGGCGTCGGTCAGCGCCCGGTTCGCCTCCGCGTCGCCGTCGCCGCGGGCGACCGCCGCCGCGCGCTGCGCCTCGGACAGGATCACGGTGCGGTCGCGGTCCGCCTTGGACTGGATCTGCTGCGCCCACTCGAAGCCCTGGGCGCGCAATTCCTTGGCCTCGCGCTGGCGCTCCGACTTCATCCGGTCGTAGATCGCCTGGCTGGTCTCGAACGGCAGATCGGCGCGGCGGAAGCGCACTTCGTCGACCGAGACGCCGAGCGGCGCGGCCTTGGCGGCGACCTCGGCCTTGATCGCATCGACGATATGGGCGCGCTCGTCGGTCAGCAGCGCGCGCAGGGGCGCCTGCCCGAGCGCGCGGCGGGCGGCGGAGCTGACGAACTGACCGAGCTGGACGTTGGCCGCCTCGGGCGTCCGCAACGCCTGATAGAAACGCAGCGGATCGACGATCCGGTAACGGGCGTAGGGCTGCACCTCCAGCCGCTTCTGGTCGCCCATGATCGCCTGCTCGACCTGGGGCTCGAGCAGGAGCGACCGGGTCGAGGTCAGATAGACCGTGTCGATGAACGGCGCCTTGAGCTTCAGCCCCGGCGTCTCGACCACCTCGACCGGGGCGCCGAGCCTGACGACCAGCGCCTGCTCGCCCTCGTTGACGACGTAGAACGAGGAATAGGCCAGATCGGCGACCAGCGCGAGGGCGGCGATCGCCGCGATCCAGCGGCTTCTCACTTGGTCCCTCCCGCGGGCGCAGGCGTCGCGACCGCCGGTTGCGGCGGCGCCTTGAACTCGGTCACCGGCAGATAGGGCACGACGCCCGAGACGCCCTTGCCGGACGTGTCGACCACGACCTTCGACGCCTTCTTCAGCACCTCGTCGACGCTGTCGAGATAAAGACGCTGGGCGGTCACGTCCTTCGCCTGCTGATAGCTCCTGAGCAGCGGCAGGAAGGCGTCGGCCTCGCCGTGGGCGAGGTTGACGACCTGCACCTTGTAGGCTTCCGCCTCCTGGCGGATGCGTTCGGCGTCGCCCCGGGCGCGCGGCACGATGTCGTTGGCGTAGGCCTGGGCCTCGTTGCGGGCGCGCTCCTGGTCGGCGCGGGCGCGCTGGACGTCGTTGAAGGCGTCGATGACGGCGAGCGGCGGCTCGACCCGCTGCAGCTGCACCTGGGTGATCTCGACGCCCGCCTGTTCGGCGTCGAGCAGCGTCTGCAGGAGCGTGCGCGTCTCGTCGGCGATCTGCTGGCGGCTGGTGGACATCGCCGCCTGGATGGGGGTGCGGCTGATGACGTCGCGCAACGCCCCCTCGGCCGCGGTGCGCACGGCGAGCTGCGGATTCTCGACCTTGAACAGGAACTTGCCCGGATCGCGGATCTTCCAGAACACGACGCCGTCGGCCTCGACGATGTTCTCGTCGCCGGTCAGCATCTGTCCGCCGCGATTGGCCTGACCCTCAGCCGCGCCTGCGGCCGACGGTCCGACGCCGATCTGGATCTGGTTGACCTGGGTCGTCTTCGGCAGGAGCACGGTCTCGATCGGCCAGGGCAGATGGACGTGCAGGCCCGGGTCGGTGGTCGCCACCCAGCGGCCGAAGCGCAGCACGACGCCCTGCTCGTCGGGCTGGACGCGGTAGAGCGAGGTCAGCAGCCACCCGATCAGGACGACGGCGATCGCGGCCAGCGCGCCGCGCCGGCCGAGTCGCGGCAAGCGGAAGATTTCGCTCAGACTCGTCCGCACGACCGCGAGCACGTCGAGCCGGCCATCGTCCGCGACGGCGTCCTCGTCGGGTCGCCGGGCGATGCCCTCACTCTTGTCCAACGACCAGACTCTCTTCGAGCATCAGCCGCGCTCGCGCGCGCAGCTTCTCGCTCTCGCTCTTCAATTGGCCGCAGGCGGCGAGGATGTCGCGCCCGCGCGGCGTCCGCACCGGGCTGGCATAGCCGGCGTTGAATACGATCTCGGAGAAGCGCTCGATCGTCTCCCAGTCCGAGCAGGCGTAGGGGCTGTTCGGCCACGGGTTGAACGGGATCAGGTTGATCTTGGCCGGGACGCCTTTGAGCAGGCGCACCAGCGCGCGCGCCTCGGCCGGCGAATCGTTGACGCCCTTCAGCATCACATATTCAAAGGTGATGCGCCGGGCGTTCGAGGCGCCGGGATAGTCGCGGCAGGCCTGCATCAGCTGTTCGATCGGGTATTTGCGGTTGAGCGGGACGAGCTTGTCGCGCAGCGGATTGTTGGTCGCGTGCAGCGACACCGCCAGCATGGTTGCGCATTCGGCGCCGAGCCGGCTCATCTCCGGGACGACGCCCGAGGTCGAGACGGTGATGCGCCGCCTGGACAACGACAGCCCGTCGCCGTCGGTCAGGATCGCGATCGCGTCGCGCACCGCGTCGAAATTGTAGAGCGGCTCGCCCATGCCCATGAAGACGATGTTGGACACCGCGCGCACGCCCTCGCCCGAGGGCACCAGCCCGTCGGTCGGCGCCGTCCCGCCGGGGAAGTCGCCGAGCCGGTCGCGCGCGACCAGCACCTGGCCGACGATCTCGGCGGTGGTCAGGTTGCGCACCAGCGGCATGGTGCCGGTGTGGCAGAAGGTGCAGTTGAGGGTGCAGCCGACCTGGCTCGACACGCACAAGGTGCCGCGGTCCGATTCCGGGATGTAGACGCACTCGATCTCGGCGCCCTTGTCGTGGGGATGCGCGGGCGGCATGCGCAGGAGCCACTTGCGGGTGCCGTCTTCCGACACCTGCTCGGCGACGATCTCCGGGCGGCCGAGGTCATGGCGTTCGGCGAGCGCGGCGAGCAGGGGCCTGGCGATGTTGCGCATGGCGGAGAATTCGCGCGCGCCGCGGTGGTAGATCCAGTGCCAGAGCTGGGCGAGGCGCATCTTCCGTTCGCCCTCGGGAACGCCGAGGTCGGCAAGCGCTTGGACGATGGCGGAACGGCCTGCCCCTGCGAGGCGCACGGGCGCGCGTTCCTCGACGGCGGAGGCGACGGAAGACATCGGCGGGTCATTATCACAAACCCGCCCGATCCTCCAATGTTGCGATTGTCGCATGAAATCCGGTAAGCGGGCGGCCGAAGGGTTTCGGCCGCATCGGCGGCGGTCTTCCGGGGAAGCGGGCTGCCCGCAATGCGACGGTTGGAGCGGATAATGGCGAAGAGCATGTTGAAGGCGTTGGCGATCGCGGCCGCGATGGCGGCCGGGGGAGCGGCTGAGGCCGCGCAGTGCGGCGACACCGCCGAAGGCTTCAAGGCCTGGATCGACGGGTTCAAGCAGGTCGCGATCAACGACGGGATCTCGCCGGGCGTGGTCGACCAGACGCTCGGCACAGCAAAATTCGATCCGTCGGTGCTCTCGCACGACCGCTCGCAGTCGGGCCTCCAGGGCGGCGACGCGAGCTTCGCGGCGCGCCACATCTCGCCGGCGCGGGTGAAGCAGGGCAAGTCGATGATGCTCGCCTACGCCGAGCCGCTGCAGCGGATCGAGGCGCGCTACGGCGTCCCGGCGCCGGTGCTGGTGGCGATCTGGGGCCTCGAGACCGACTACGGCGTCGCGCTCGGCAAATATTCGACCTTCAGCGCGCTCGCGACCCTCGCCTACGATTGCCGGCGCGGCTCGCTCTATCAGGCCGAGCTGATCGACGCGCTGATGATCGTCGAGCGCGGGCTGCTGTCGCCGTCGCAGATGCGCGGCGCCTGGGCCGGCGAACTCGGCCAGACCCAGTTCATGCCGTCGGCCTATCTCAAGTACGGCGTGTCGGCCAACGGCGGGCGCGGCGGCAATCTGATGGGCAGCGGCGCCGACGCGCTCGCCTCGACCGCCAACTTCCTGAGCCAGCACGGCTGGAGCCGCGGCGCCAAGTGGGACGAGGGTCAGCCGAATTTCAGCGCGCTGCTCGAATGGAACAAGTCGCCGGTCTACGCCCGCACGATCGCCCAGTTCGCCGACCAACTGGCGGGTCAATAGCACCCCTCCCACGACAAAGGCGTGCTTGCCGCGCCGGCGCCTCGGGATAGCCGAACGCCGGCGGGCATATTTGGATTTGCCCCAAAGCTCCGCAGCGAGACTGCAAAACGCCGCGATAGGCAGGCTCAAGGTGTTTGGAATCTCTTGGATTCTCTCGTGTGAATCGTGACTTTTCAAGGACTTGCACGGGCTGCGCGGCAGTTTTTGGTCAACGCGTCCCTTCTCTCCCTTTCGCACGGACAGGATGCGGGCGCCCGCGCCCGCGTCCAGGCCTTCCGGAAGTCGTGCTGACCTTGGCATGACCGGACTCTGACCTGGTTTCTGTTATTCCGCAAGAATTTGTCGGGCGCGCGGGCAAGCGCCCCGGCGATGGCTTTCACCACAAAGGACACAAAGGAACACCAAGACTTCGTGGCCTTCGTGTCCTTGCCGGTCAGAGCCCGCTTTCGATCGCGCGCAGCAGCCGAAAGCGCTCCGCGCCCTCGTCGCCCGAGAGCGCGATCACAAACCGCACCCGGCCGTGGCGGGCGGTGTCGGCGTAGCCCGCGAGCGTGCGCACCCCGTCCATCGTGCCGGTCTTGTTGGTCCCGCCGTCGTGGCCGTGCATGAGGGCGGCGTAGGGCGCGAACAGGTCGAGCACTTTCATCAGGCCGCGCGCGGTCATGCGGTCGTCGCGGCTGATCCCCGAACCCTCCTCGAGATGGATCGCGCCGGAGAGCCCGTGCGCGGCGAGCGTTTCGTTGGCGACCGCCAGCGACTTTTCCAGGCTGACCGGGCCGCCGAAGCGGCTTCCGCCGATCTCGAGGAAGACCTGATTGGCGACATAATTGTTCGAGTGCCGCAGCAGATCGACCAGGATCTCGGAGAGCGGACGCGACTGGCGGTGGACATAGACCGGCTGCAGTCCGGCGGGAACCGTCCCGACCGCGATCTCGCCCTTCACCTCGCCGCCCGCCCGCGTGACGAAGGCGGCGATCAGTTCGCCGGCGTAGCGCAGGCTCGCCGCCGGATCGCGGCTCAGGCTGATGCGGCCGCGCCCGTTCGGTCCGCGGGTCCGGAATTCGGCGATCGCGAGCGGGGTGATCGGCGTCTGGGATTCCGCCGAGCGCACGCTGTCGCCGCTGCGCGCGGCGTAGATCGTGTTGAAATTCACCGCCAGCGCGGAATTCAGCGCGTCATAGGCCTCGCCGTCGTCCTCGACGCCGGGGATGCGCAGGTCGGGCGGGTAATAGCCGCCGTCGAGGACCATCCCGGCGATCGGCGCCTTGCCGATTCTCGCGACCAGATCGGACGCGAGCGGGGCGAGTTCCTCCGAGATCAGAAAGGGATCGCCGCCGCCCTTCACGTAAAGAACGCGGTTCGAGTCGAGATAGAACCGGGTTTCGAAGCGATAGTCGGGGCCGAGCGTCTCGAGCGCCAGCCAAGCGGTGACGATCTTGGCGATCGAGGCCGGAACGAACGGGGAGTCGGCGTTCTGCGCCACGAGTTCGTCGCCCTTAGCGTCGACCACCAGCACCGGCGCCGACGGCGCCAGCGCCGCGACCGTGGCCCGCACGTCCGCGACCGCCGGGGCGGGCGCGAGCAAGAGAGCGAGGGCGACGAGGCGAGCGCGCATGAAGGTCTCCGGCGGGCGGCGGCCCACCATGCGGAGGACGCCGGCGAGGTTCAAGTCTGCGAGACGGGATCGGCGCCACTGCCGGACTGTGGTTAATATGTGGATAGCGCGACCAGGGAGATCAGCATGGCGAAGGCTACCATTGAAAAGCTTGGTGACACCCTCGCGATCCGCTTTCCTAACGAGTTCGCCCGCACCTCGGGTCTGCGCGACGGCGAGCACGTGGAGCTCAAAATACGCGACGGCGGCATATTGATCAGCCGTTCCGGCGCCGCGACTCGCGGGCGCGCCAGCGCTGAAGGTGCCGCGGCCGAAATCATCCGCGAAAGCCGGCGCCATTCGCTCGGCGAGATTTCGATGCGCGACCTCCTCGACCATGGCCGCCGCGGGTGAGAGTCGCTGCGATCTCGAACCGACGGTTGCAAGGCGCGGGTCGACTGCGACCCCGTTGAGAACGACGCTCACAAGTCGCAGAATTGGCGACTTTTGGTGGCCTGAGTCCATTCGCGCGAGCAAGCAGGAACATGTACGAATGGAACGGGTCACCTTTAGCTTGGACGAAGTGCGGGCAATCAAGAAATGCGCGACTGGTGGCGCCGCCTACGCCGACCGGGTGAGTGTGGGACTTGCTTTCGCGCTAGCTCGACTTGGAGAAGACCTCGGGGAAGATCTTGATGTACTACACGAGATAAACGTTCTCGAAGGACTCGCCTCGAATTCCTCAACGAAAGAATCGACGCAATTCAAACACCCGCCTTTGCATCCGTTCTGGCACAAGCATTTTTCGACAGCCCGCCATTTGCTACGCAATATGGAGGATCGTTGGGGAATCGGAAAATCCGGGAATCGCGATCTTTCGGCAATGATCGAGCAGGTCGCAGCTGAGTGCGGCGATCACCCAGACCTATGGCCGAAGCGGCTGGCGCATCAGTTCGTTTTGGGTGGGCTCGAGGATCGCGCCGCCGCGCGGCGCATGACCGGGGACTGGATCATCTTCGCCACGCACGAGGGGCGGAACTTTTACCTCGGCCTGGGAACCCATGACGAGGCGGCACGAGACCCGGACGCCCTTTATCAAAGGCTGCGTCTGGGTGGCGAGTGGGACTTCCCGTTTCTCTTTGGGTGAAG
This sequence comes from uncultured Roseiarcus sp., assembly GCA_945957375.1. Classification (GTDB taxonomy): domain Bacteria; phylum Pseudomonadota; class Alphaproteobacteria; order Rhizobiales; family Beijerinckiaceae; genus Roseiarcus. Next base: position 13,914 of record CAMFKX010000065.1, on the reverse strand, counting down.
AACTCTCCGGAATTGTCCACACAAGACTCCCGTGCTTGATCCTTCGGTGCGCGCGCTGCTCGACGATTTGACCAGTTGATGGATTGCGCGTAGAAGTCACCGCATGGTGACAAATGTCGCGAGGGCGACGACGGCCCGCAATCCCGCAGCGGTGCGCGCCCGCGTGCTGGCGGCGCTCGGCGCGATCATCGAGCGGGACGGGCTCGCGGGCCTCGGCGTCAACGCGCTGGCGCGCGCGGCCGGCTGCGACAAGGTGTTGATCTACCGTTACTTCGGCGATCTCGACGGCGTCTGTCGCGAATTCGCCGAGAGCCGCGATTTCTGGTGGACGGTCGAGGAGCTCGTGGACGGCGTCGACCCCGCGCGCATGACCCGCGCGCAGGCGCTCCAGCTCCTGATGCGCCGGCACGCCCAGGCGATCCGCCGCCGCCCGATCACGCTCGCGATCCTGGCGCACGAACTGACCCAGCGCTCGACCCTCGTGGCCGCGCTCGAGGCGGTGCGCGAGCGGCGCACGCTCGACCTTCTCGCCTGGATCGACGCCCGGTTCGAACCGCCCGCCGCCATGGATCTGCCGGCGCTGGCGCTGCTGCTCGGCGCCGCGGTGAACTACCTGGCGGTCCGAGGACGCGGTCTCGCGGTCATGAACGGCGTGCCGATCCGCTCCGACGCCGACTGGGAGCGCATCCTTTCGGCGATCGACGCGCTGATCGCGGGGGCGCTGACCCAACAATGAGGAGAGGCGTCATGCGCGAGGTTTCCTTGGGCCGGCGGGCGTTTCTCGGTTCCGCCGGCGGGCTCGCCGTCGTCGCGGTCGGGGGAACGCTCCACGCCGCCCCGGCGACGAACGGCCTGCCGAGCGGCGACGCTTACGCGCCCTGGACGACATGGGACGATCCGGCGCTCGCAGGCACGCCTTTCGCGCTCGTGGCGGCCGCCGTTCTCGCCGCCAATCCGCATGACACCCAGCCGTGGGTCTTTCACGTCGCCGACGATGCGATCGAGGTCTACGCCGACGCCTCGCGCCATCTCGGCGCGATGGACCCGTATCTGCGCGAAATGCATCTCGGGGTCGGCTGCGCGATCGAGAACATGGCGCTGGCGGGACCGCCGAACGGCTTCGCGGTCCGCGTCGAGTCGGAGCCCGGCGCGTTGACCGAGATTGAGGCGCGCGATCGGCCGGTCCGGGCGGCCAGGCTGACGCTGTCGAAGCCGCCGGCGGGCGGGGCCGATCCGCGCTATCGCGCCATTCCCGAGCGCCACACCAACCGCTACGCCTACGACCGCGCGCGCCCTCTCGATCCGCACTGGCTCGACGCCGCGCGTCGTCTCGGCGACGCGGACGGGGTCCGCGTGATCCTTTTCAGCGACGGCGCGGCGCGCGACCGGCTCGAAGGCGCGATGATCGACGCCACCCGGGCGATCATCGCCGACGAGCCGATGATCGCCGACAGCGACCGCTGGTTCCGCACCAGCGCCCACGACATCGACGCGCACAGGGACGGTCCGACGCTCGACGCCGCCGGCCTGTCGATATTCGCCCTGACTTTCGCGCGGGTCTTTCCCGTCTCCGCGAAGACGAGCCACGACGCCTGGCTCGCGCAGACGCGCGGCACCCAGGTCGGCACGGCGCCCGTTCTGGGATTGATCGCGGTGCGCGACCGATACGACCGCCCCGCCGCCATCGCCGCCGGCCGCTGCTGGCAGCGGCTGCATCTCGACGCGACCCTCAGCGGCGTCGCCTTGCAGCCGGTCAACCAGCCGATCGAGCGGATCGACCGCGAACGCCAGCTGGGCCTTGGCGACCAAACCGCACTCCGCATCGCCGAGCTGACCGGGCCGGACTGGCAGGCGACGTTCAGTTTTCGCGCCGGCCTTTGCGGCCGCTCCGGCGTGGCGAGTCCACGCCGCCGGCTCGCCGACGTGCTCGCGTGAGCGGCAGGACCCCGCTGCCGAACCTCATCGAACCTCATCCTGAGCCTGTCGAACCTCATCCTGAGCCTGTCGAAGGATGGTCCAGGGGGCTCGACCGGCGCCGCAATCTGGAGCGTCCTTCGACAGGCTCAGGACGAGGGCGGCGGCAGGGCGGGGTCGGCGCGCCGGGCTCGGCATGCGGACGGAGGCCTCATCCTGAGCCCCCCGAAGTGGGCGGTCACAGGCTCCCGAACACGTCGTTGGTCTGGGCGCTCACCCGCACGAAGGTCGTGCGCTTCGACACTTCCTTGAGATGGGCGGCGCCGATGTAGGTCATCATCGAGCGCACGCCGCCCATGATCTCGCCGAGCGTCGCCTCGACCGGGCCGCGGAACGGGGTCTCGACCGACTTGCCCTCCGCGGCGCGGTAGTGGGCGACGCCGCCGGAATATTTCTTCATCGCCGTCTCGGACGACATGCCGTAGAACGTCATGCCGACCGCCACCTTTTCGCCGTCGCGCATCTCGTAGCGGATTTCTCCGGCGCATTCCTCGTGGCCGGCGAGCATGCCGCCGAGCATGACGAAATCGGCGCCCGCCCCATAGGCCTTGGCGATGTCGCCGGGCACGGTGCAGCCGCCGTCGGCGCACACCCAGCCCTTGAGCCCGTGGGCGGCGTCGGCGCATTCGATGATCGCGGAAAGCTGGGGATAGCCGACGCCGGTCACCCGCCGCGTGGTGCACACCGACCCCGGCCCGATGCCGATCTTGACGATGTCGGCGCCGGCGAGGATCAGCGCTTCGGTCATGTCGCCGGTCACGACGTTGCCCGCCATGATCACGGCCTTCGGATGGCCGTCGCGGACGCGCTTGACCACGTCGAGGAACCGCTCGGCGTAGCCGTTGGCGACGTCGAGGCAGATCAGCCGGATCGGGGTCGCCCGGGCGACGGAGGCGAGCTTGTCGAGGTCGGCGGCGGTGGTGCCGAGCGAATAGAAGGCGTGCGCGCCGTTCGCCCCGGCGAAGAATTCGACCAGCTCCCGCTCAGGATAGTGCTTGTGCAGGGCGGTCAACGCCCCATGTTTACCGAGCGCGCACGCCATCGCTATGGTGCCGGTCACGTCCATATTGGCGGCGATCAGCGGAAAACCCTTCCACTCCGCGCCGCCGTGGAGGAAGCGGAAGCTGCGGTTGACGTCGACTGCGCTGCGCGTGTTGAGGGTCGAGCGCTTGGGCCGGATCAGAACGTCCTTGAAATCCAGCTTGACGTCGGTTTCGATGCGCATGGACGCTCCGGTCGATTGCGGCGTTTCCTCGTTGATCTATCACAGACGCATGGTCCAGCGGAACGGACGCGAGCGGAGAACAGGATGAGCGACGAACTGGTCTTCTATACCCACCCGATGTCCCGCGCGCGCGTCGTGCGGTGGATGCTCGAGGAGGTCGGGCGACCCTACGAGACGAAGATTCTCGAGTTCGGCCATTCGATGAAGGCGCCCGAATATCTGGCGATCAATCCGATGGGGAAGGTGCCGGCGATCCGGCACGGCGACACGGTCGTCACCGAAGCCGCCGCGATCTGCGCCTATCTCGCCGACGCCTTTCCGGAAGCCGGTCTCGCGCCCCCGCCGGGATCGCGCGCCCGCGGGCCCTATTACCGCTGGCTGTTCTTCGCCGCCGGGCCGATCGAGGCGGCGCAGACCGACAAGGCGCTCGGATGCGAAGTGCCGCAGGACCGCGAAGGCATGGTCGGCTATGGCAACCTCGAGCGGACGCTCGCGGCGGTCGAGGGGCAACTCTACCGCAGCGACTACATCGCCGGCGACACATTCACCGCGGCGGACGTCTATCTCGGATCGGCGATCGGCTGGGGCATGGCGTTCAAGGGCATCGACCGGCGCCCGGCGTTCGAGCGCTACTGGGGTCTGATCAGCGCCCGGCCCGCCGCGGTCCGCGCCAAGGCGATCGACGACGCGCTGGTCGAGGAGCGCAGGAAGGCGAGCTGAGTCTCGCCGAACCAGGAACGAGGGTTTCATGCGGCTGAAGGGCAAGACGGCGCTGGTCACCGGCGCGGGGCAGGGGTTCGGTTACGGCATCGCCGAGATCTTTCAGCGCGAAGGGGCGCGGGTCGCCTGCCTCGATCTCAAGGCGGACGTCGCCGAGGCGGCGGCGAAACGCTTCGGCGACGGCGCGATCGCCATCGCGGCGGACGTCTCGAAGAAGGACGACGTCGAGCGCGCGGCGAGGACCGCGATCGAGGCTTTCGGCCGGGTCGACATCGTCGTCAACAACGCCGGCACCACCCATCGCAACAAGCCGCTGATGGAAGTCGAAGAGGCGGAGTTCGACCGCATCTTCGCGGTCAATGTGAAGTCGCTGCTGCTCACCGCCCAGGCGTTCGTGCCGCACATGCGGGCGAAGGGCGGCGGCGTCTTCGTCAATATCGGCTCGACGGCGGCGCTGCGCCCGCGCCCGGGCCTCACCGTCTACAACGCCTCCAAGGGCGCGGTTCACGTCATGACCAAGTCGATGGCGGTGGAGCTCGCGCCGGACAAGATTCGCGTCTGCGGCCTCGCGCCGGTCGCGGGCGAGACGCCGCTGCTGGCGATGTTCATGGGCGAGGACACGCCGGAGAAGCGCGCGGCGTTCAAGGCGACGGTTCCGCTCGGCCGCTTCTCGACGCCCGCCGACATCGGCGCGGCGGCGCTGTTCCTCGCCAGCGACGAGGCGGCGTTCCTGACCGGCGTCGTGCTCGAGGTCGACGGCGGCCGCTGCATCTGAGACGGACGCGCCGTCACTCGGCGAAGAATGGCTCGACCTGCGCCTCGATTCCCGGCGGATCGAGGCGGATGGCGCCGTCGCGCAGGACGCGCGTCTCGATCGCGCCGGCCTGGCCGCGCCTGTGCCAGATCATCACCCGACGGTCGGCGTCGAGGATGAGATAGTGCTCGACGCTCGCCACGGAGAAATAGCCGTCGAGCTTACGCCCGTGATCGTCGGCCGCGGTGCTCGGCGAAAGGACTTCGACCACGACGACCGGGTTCGGGATCTCCATCGTGTTCAGGTCGCGCGGCGCGGGGCAGACGATCAGCGCGTCCGGTTCGAACGCGGTTCTGGCGTTGATCCGGACGGTCATGCCGTCGGGGAACATGCGACACGAAAGCCCGGCGCGCTGGACCGCGGAATCGAGCGCCTTCTGCGCGGCGAACTTCGCTAGGGCGTGCAGAGCCCGTTCGGGCGCCATCATGACGGGTTGGCCGTCGCGCAATTCCCAGCGCCCCGGCCGCCCCTCGGCCCAGACGAGGAAGGCGTCGACGTCCATCGCGGTTTCGGCGCTCTGCGGCATCAGCGAATCCTAACACGGCGCAATGCGACGATGAACCGCGCCGCGCGTCGCCAGGGCGCCATTATCCCGGCGCCGTCTGGCTTCAGGATCGCGCCGGGGCAAGCCGGAGCAACACGTCGGCGGAGCTGGAGGCGGGACGACCGGAGGAGCACGACATGACCACCCTCGCGCTTTATGTCCGTCTCGAAGCCAAACCCGGCAAGGAGCAAGACGTCGAAACCTTGCTGAAGGACGCCAGATCGCTCGCAACCGCCGAGCCGGATACGACGGCCTGGTTCGCGCTTCGCCTCGGTCCGAGCACGTTCGCCATCTTCGACGCCTTCGCCGACGAGCGCGGCCGCGACGCCCACCTGTCGGGGAAGCTGGTGGCGGCCTTGACGGCGCGAGCGCCCGAGCTGTTCGCCAATCCGCTCGAGATCGTTCGCGTCAACGTGATCGCGGACAAGCTTTAGGGAACGCCCCGATTCCCTTGTAACGTCTGATGAATTCTCCAGCGGACGCTGGGCGGGACCGCGCCGGCGAAACGGCGGCGCTCCGCGCCGGCCTCCCGGACGACCGGCGATCGACCCCGCGTCACCCGGCTGCGGCGAGGGTCGGGTAGCGACGGGCTGCGGCCGCGCCGATCAGAATGATCGTTTGCCCCGCCTGCTCGCGAACCCGGATCCGACATCCGGGGCCTTCGACGGTCTTCGCCATGCCGATGACTTTCGGCCAGGCGGCGCGCGAATCGTCGAGCGCAACGTCCCGTTCCGCGGCGATCACGTCATCGCCCTGTAGCACTTCAAAATCGTAGAATTGCATCGGGTCCCTCCGGCGGCGGTCCCCACCTCCCAAATTCCGCCTTGTTGTTCGGCGGCGGTGTTTGACTTTGGTATCACAAAATTCGGATGCTGGCTACGCTGTTGATGCCGCACCCTTACGACTTTCGGCCTTCCCACCGCAGCGGTCGACGTCCCATGAGCGCCGAATGCCCCACGCCGACCGCCGCGATCCTCGCCCCTTTGCGGCGGCGAGGCAGCCATCGCGGGCGCGCTGTCGGCGCGGGCCCGCAGGGCGCTGTGGCGACCCTCTTGGACGGCTTATGGCTTCCCGGCCCGCTCCGGGGCGGGCGGCCGACGTTGTTCCGTCCGCGGTCGTTGTCGCCGGGGCGGCCGCGGATCGCATTGATCTGGCTCAATGAACGGCGTCATTCGCGCGGGCCGGCGAGCCCGAGGCGGCGAAGCTCGATCATCGGGCAGCGGTTCATGACGACCTGAACGCCGCGGGCGCGGGCGCGTTCGGCGGCGGCGTGGTCGACCACGCCGAGCTGCATCCAGATCACGCGCGGGAGAGGGTCGAGCGCCAGCGCCACGTCGACGACCGCGCCCGCCGCGGCCGAGTTGCGAAAGACGTCGACCATGTCGACCGGCGAGGGGAGGTCGGCGAGGCGGCCGGAGACCGGCCGCCCGCGGATCAGCGCGCCGACGTGCCCGGGGTTGACCGGAAAGGTCTGATAGCCCCGCTCGGTCAGCGCGCCGAGCACCTCGTTGGAGGGCCGCACAGGCTTGGGCGAAGCGCCGACCACCGCGATCCGGCGGACCGTCGTCAGGATGTCGCGGATCGCCGCGTCGTCGAGCCCGTCGATCGCCGCCATCGGTCAGGCGCTCCAGCGCGGCGGCCGCTTCTCGAGGAAGGCGGCGACGCCCTCCGCGCAGTCGGGCTCCGCCAGGTTCTCCACCATCGCCTTGGCCGCCAGCGAATAGGCGACGGCGAGCGACTCTTCGATCTGGTCGTTGAACACGCGCTTGCCGATGGCGATCGTGGCGGCCGAACGCGCGGCGATGTCGGCGGCGAGCGTCCGGGCGGCTCCGAGCGCTTCGCCGGTCGCGACCACCCGGTTGACCAGACCCATGCGCTCTGCCTCGGCGGCGGGGTAGAGCTTGCCGGTCAGCGCCATCTCCATCGCGTGCTTGCGCGCGATCGTCCGGCCGACGGCGACGAGCGGCGAGGAGCAGAACAGTCCGATATTGACGCCGGGAAGCGCGAACCGCGCCGCCTCGCCCGCGATCGCGAGATCGCAGGCGGCGACCATCTGGCAGCCGGCCGCCGAGGCCACGCCCTCGACCGCCGCGATCACCGGCTTCGGCAGGGCGACGATCGCCTGCATCAGGGTCGAGCAGCGCGCCATGATCAGCTCGTAGAAGGCCTGTCCGCCGTCGGAATCGGCGCGATGCGCCTGGATCTCGCGCAGGTCGTGTCCGGCGCTGAACGCCGGGCCTTCGCCAGCAAGCACGATGACGCGCGCCGAGGAGTCCCTCGCGATGTCGGCCATGGCGACGATCAGCGTGTCGATCATCGTAAGTCCGAGCGCGTTGCGGTTGTGCGGCTGGGTCAGGGTCAGGGTGACGACGCCGGCGTCGTCGTCGCGGCGGACGAGGGGCGAGGCGGAAACAGGGGAGACGCTCATCATGGGTCCTGCCGATACGCCCTCACGATACGCGGACGCGCGCCATCCGCAAAGCCGCCGGGCCGTTGGCTTTGCCCGCCGGCCGCCGAAGTCATGGAGAACGTCGGCTGGACGGCGCCGGTTCCCCCGCGCCGGAGCACGGGCGCGATCGAGGATCGCCCCGAGCGCCTACTGCCAGCCGGCCGGCCCCGGCGTCGGCGGGCCCGCCTCGTAGCCGCCGCCGTAATAGAGGCCCGGATCGGGATCATAGGGCGCCGAATAGCCGCCCGCGCCGGCCAGCGGCGGGGCGGCGAGCGTCGGCTCCGGCGGCGGCGCGTCCGCCGTCAGGCCGGCCTGCAGCACCACGACCGGCGTCCCGACCGGCGCGCGGCCGTAGAGATCGATGATGTCGTGGTTGAACAGGCGGATGCAGCCGCTCGACACCGCCGTTCCGATCGTCTCGGGCTCGTTGGTCCCGTGCAGGCGAAAATAGGTGTCGCGGCCGTCGCGATAGAGGTAGAGGGCGCGCGCGCCGAGCGGGTTGCCGAGCCCGCCGGCCATCCCGCCGGCATAGGCCGCGTAGCGCGGCATGGTCTCGATCATGGTCCGCGTCGGCGTCCAGCGCGGCCACGGCGCCTTGCGGCCGACGACCGCCCAGCCGCGGAAATTCAGCGCCTCCTCGCGCCCGACGCCGACCGTGTAGCGCATCGCGAGGCCGCCGGGCTGGACGAAGTAGAGCCGGCGGTCGGCCACGTCGACGACGATCGTTCCCGGCCGCCACGGACCCGCGAACGGGACCTGCCGGCGTAGCCGGTCGGCGTCGACGGTCGCCGGATCGAGCCCCGGAATCATCCGGCCGTCGTCGTCGATCGGCCCGTAGCCCGGATAATATCCGCCCGCCGCCACGCCCGGGCCGACCGGGGCGACGTAGGGCCGCGGCGCCGCGCAGCCGCCGAGGAGCGCGGCGACGCCCGCCACGAACGCGCGGCGATCGAGGGAAACCATTCGCGTCAAAGGCGTCCACCTTTCTGGCGGCCGCGGGCCGCTTCGGCTTCTGCTGGCCACGATTCTTGCGGCGCTTTGATGGCGAACGCCCGTCGCGATCGCCGACGAACCCGCTCGGCCCGGCGCCGCCGAGCCTGTTCCATCGCGGACTCTTCGCGCTTTTCCCTCGGCCGGTTTTCCGCTAGGCAGCGCGCTTCGCGCGCAATCGGACCGGAAAGGCGGATTTTCATGCATCGCTACCGCACGCATACCTGCGGCGCCCTCGGGCTTTCCGAGGACGGCGAGACCGTCCGCCTGTCCGGCTGGTGCCACCGCATCCGCGACCATGGCGGCGTGCTGTTCATCGACCTGCGCGACCATTACGGGATCACCCAATGCGTGGTCGATCCGGATTCGCCGGCGTTCAAGCCGGCCGAGAAGCTGCGCGCCGAATTCGTGGTCCGCATCGACGGCGCCGTGCGCAAGCGCCCCGCCGGCACCGAGAACGCCGAGATGGCGACCGGCCTGATCGAGGTCTACGTGCGCGACATCGAGGTGCTCGGCCCGGCCGGCGACCTGCCGCTGCCGGTGTTCGGCGACCAGCCCTATCCGGAGGACACGCGGCTGCGCTACCGCTTCCTCGACCTCCGCCGCGAGAAACTGCACGGCAACATCATGCTGCGCGGGCGGGTCGTCGACTCGCTGCGCTCGCGGATGAAGGCGCAGGGCTTCTTCGAGTTCCAGACGCCGATCCTGACCGCGTCCAGCCCCGAGGGGGCGCGCGACTTCCTCGTGCCCTCGCGCATTCATCCCGGCAAGTTCTACGCGCTGCCGCAGGCCCCGCAGCAGTACAAGCAGCTCCTGATGATGGCCGGTTTCGACCGATACTTTCAGATCGCGCCGTGTTTTCGCGACGAAGACCCGCGCGCCGACCGTCTGCCGGGCGAGTTCTATCAGCTCGACATCGAGATGAGCTTCGTCACACAGGACGACGTGTTCGCCGCGATGGAGCCGGTGCTGCGCGGCGCGTTCGAGGAATTCGCGAAGGGCAAGCCCGTGACGCCCTCGCCCTGGCCGCGCATCCCCTACGCCGAGTCGATGCGAAAATACGGCTCCGACAAGCCGGACCTGCGCAATCCGATCGTGATGCAGAACGTCTCCGAGCACTTCCGCGGCTCGGGCTTCAAGGTGTTCGCGCGGCTGCTCGAGATCGAGACCAACGAGGTCTGGGCGATCCCCGCGCCCGGCGGCGGCCAGCGCACCTTCGCCGACCGGATGAATTCCTGGGCGCAGAGCGAAGGGCAGCCGGGACTCGGCTACATGCTGTTCTTCGATCGCGCCAAGGACGAGACGACCCAAGCCGCCACGCCCGGCGCGACCGGGGTCGGCGCGCGCGGGCCGCTCGCCAACAACATCGGCCCGGAGCGCTCCGAGGCGATCCGCGCGGCGCTCGGGCTGAGCGCCGGCGACGCCGCCTTCTTCGTGGCGGGCGATCCGGACAAATTCGCGAAATTCGCCGGCGCGGCGCGCAACAAGGTCGGGCAGGAGCTGAAGCTCGTCGACGAAGACCGGTTCGAGTTCGCCTGGATCGTCGATTTCCCGATGTTCGAGTGGAACGAGGACGAGAAGAAGACCGATTTCTCGCACAACCCGTTCTCCATGCCGCAGGGCGGCCTCGAGGCGCTCGAGACCCAGGATCCGCTGACGATCAAGGCGTTCCAGTACGACGTCGCCTGCAACGGCTACGAGCTGGCGTCCGGCGGCATCCGCAACCATCGGCCGGAAGCGATGGTCAAGGCGTTCGAGATCGCAGGCTACGGCGAGGAGACGGTGATCGAGCGCTTCGGCGGCATGTATCGCGCTTTCCATTACGGCGCCCCGCCGCACGGCGGGATGGCGGCGGGGGTGGACCGCATCGTGATGCTGCTGGCCGGCGAGCAGAACCTGCGCGAAGTGGCGCTGTTCCCGATGAACCAGCGCGCCGAGGACCTGCTCATGGGCGCGCCCTCGCCCGTGACGACGAAGCAATTGCGCGACCTCAACATCCGGCTGAACCTGCCGGAGAAGTGAGGGCGCCGCCTCCTTAGCGCCCCGCAGCGCTCGCCGCCCTGGGAGGGGCGGCGTCCCGCCGCCCGGTGCGCGAGACGCGCACCCTCCGAAGCGCCTCGGCTTCCGCCCTGGGAGGGGCGGCGTCCCGCCGCCCGGCGCCCGGGACGCGCACCCTCCGCAGCCTCCGCGGCACGCACCCTCCGGCCGGCGAGCCATGCCGCATTCGCCGCCGGTTGATTTCCGCGCGCCGGCCCGGCATCGTCTCCCCGGGGGAACGCGGAAGGGCGAACATGTTCGAAGACTTCTCCGAGCACACGGTCAAGGTCGCCGACGGCATGACGATTTTTTGCGTCGCGGCCGGCGAGGGACCGCCGGTGCTGATGCTGCACGGCTTCCCGCAGACCCATGCGATGTGGGCGCGAATCGCGCCCAAGATCGTCGCGTCGGGCTTCTCCGTCGTCTGCGCCGACTTGCGCGGCTACGGCGCCTCGTCCAAGCCGAAAGACCTGCCGGACCATTCCAACTACAGTTTTCGCGCCTTCGCCGACGACCAGGTCCGGTTGATGCGCGCGCTCGGGCACGAGCGCTTCCATGTGATCGGCCACGATCGCGGCGCGCGCACCGCGCACCGCATGGCGCTCGACTGGCCCGACGCCGTGCTGAGCCTCGCCGTACTCGATATCGTGCCGACCTACGCCATGTTCATGGAGACCAACCGCAAGGTCGCGAGCGCCTACTGGCACTGGTATTTCCTGTCGCAGCCTGCGCCGCTGCCCGAGCGGATGATCGGCGCCGATCCCGATTTCTTCTACGAGACTGCGATGGCCGGCTTCGGCGCGGACTCGCTGTCCGACTTCGATCCGGAGCAGCTCGAGGCCTACCGCCGCGCCTGGCGGGAGCCGGCGATGATCCACGGCTCGTGCGCCGACTACCGCGCCGCGGCGGCGATCGACCTGAATCACGACGAGGCCGACCTCGACCGCAAGGTCTCGGCGCCGCTGCTCGCCTTCTACGGCGCGAACGGCCTGATGGCGAAGCTGTTCGACATCCCGGCGGAATGGCGCGGACGCGCCGCGCAGGTTCGGGCGGCGTCGCTGCCGGGCGGGCATTTTTTCCCGGACCTCTGGCCGACGGAGACGGCGGAGGCGCTGATCGGATTTCTCGGGGCGGTGTGACCGCGACGGGTCGGCGGCGACGACGTCGGCCATGGAACGCCGTACACGGTTCGGTTAGGAACAGGTCTTGAGCCGCGTCGACGAGAAGGCGCGCAAACCGGCTCGAAATGGAGGAACGTCGAATGGCCGAAACCCTTGCGCCCTATGCCGAGGCGCATGCCGGCTTCAAGATCGCGGACGAGGAAGGCAAGCTCGCCGGCTCGCTCGCCGCGCTCAACGCCTGCGTCGAATGCTGCGACCGCTGGCCGGCCGAGCGCGTCGCGCTTCGCTGGGAGGACCAGCACGGCCACAAGGCGACCCTGACCTTCGGCGACCTGCGCGAGCGCTCCGCCCGCTTCGCCAACGTGCTGAAGGCCCACGGCGTCGGCCCCGGCGACGTCGTCGCCTGCATGCTGCCGCGCACGCCCGACCTGATCGCCGTCGCGCTCGGAGCGTGGCGGGCGGGGGCGGTCTACCAGCCGCTGTTCACCGCCTTCGGCCCCAAGGCGATCGAGCAGCGCCTCAACACCTCGAACGCCAAGCTGGTCGTCACCGACCCGGCCAACCGGCCGAAGCTCGACGAAATCCCGAACGCGCCGCGGGTCGCGGTGACGACCCCGGCCGGCGGCGCCGGCGACAAGCGCCCCGGCGATCTCGATTTCGCCGCGGAAATGGCGGCGGCCTCGCCGGAGTTCGCGCCGGCGATGCGCACGGGCGACGACCTCTTCCTGCTGATGTCCACCTCGGGCACCACCGGCCTGCCCAAGGGCGTGCCGGTGCCGCTGAAGGCGCTGATCTCGTTCCGCACCTACATGACGGACGCGGTCGACCTGCGCGAAAGCGACGTCTTCTGGAACATCGCCGACCCGGGCTGGGCCTATGGCCTCTATTACGCGGTGATCGGTCCGCTGCTGATCGGCCACGCCACCACGTTCTACGACGGGCCGTTCACCGCCGAGAGCACCTACCGGGTCATCCAGAGCCACGGGATCACCAATCTCGCCGGGGCGCCGACCGCCTTCCGCCTGCTGATCGCGGCCGGGCCGCAACCTGCCGAAGGGGTCAAGGGGCGGCTGCGCGCGGTCAGCTCGGCGGGCGAGCCGCTGAACCCCGAGGTGATCCGCTGGTTCGCCGAGCACCTTTCCGCGCCCATCCACGACCATTACGGCCAGACGGAGCTCGGCATGGTGGTCAACAACCACCACGGCCTCGCCCACGCCGTGCGCGTCGGTTCGGCCGGGCTCGCCATGCCCGGCTACCGGGTCGCGGTGCTGAGCGACGACGGCCGCGAGCTCGGGCCGAACGAGCCCGGCACGCTGGCGATCGACATCGCCCAGTCGCCGGCGCTGTGGTTCGGCGGCTATTACCGGACCGACACGCCGGCGATCGCCGGCGGCTATTACCGCACAGGCGACACGGTCGAACTGGAAAAGACCGGCCACATCAGCTTCGTCGGCCGCAATGACGACGTCATCACCTCGTCCGGCTACCGCATCGGCCCGTTCGACGTGGAGAGCGCGCTGATCGAGCACAGGGCGGTGATGGAGACGGCGGTGATCGGCAAGCCGGACGCCGAGCGCACCGAGATCGTCAAGGCCTATGTGGTGCTGAAGACGGGCTTCGCCGCGAGCGACGAACTGGCGGAGGAATTGCGCCTGCATGTGCGCCACCGCCTCTCGGCGCACGCCTATCCGCGCGAGATCGCCTTTGTCGAGGCGCTGCCGAAGACCCCGAGCGGCAAGATCCAGCGCTTCCTGCTGCGCAACGCCGAGAAGGCGGCCGCGCAGGAGGGGCGGTAACGGCGGCCGCGTCCGAGACGCGCCGCCTGCAGCGGCGCTGCTCAGAACGAGGATGGCGGCTCGGCTTCCCCCTCGTCCTTGTAACTTCAATTCCGCGTCCTTGTAACTTCAATTCCGCGTCCTCTGGTAAAGATGGGGATGCGGTAGCGGAGGGGACGCCGTCTCGTCCTCGGGCGCCAGAGTCCGGTCCAGTCGCTTGGGCGCCAAGAGCCCGTTTGCGCAAGGATGGGGGAGGATGGATATG
>CAMFKX010000064.1 GCA_945957375.1 uncultured Roseiarcus sp. | reverse complement strand
TTGTGGCGCTGACCGGCGACCTCGGCGCCGGCAAGACCACGTTTGCCCGCGGCCTCATTCGCGGCCTCGTCGAAGAGCCGGCGCTGGAAGTGCCGAGCCCGACGTTCACGCTCATGCAGGTGTACGAAGCGGCGCGAGCGCCGGTGGTGCACGCGGACTTCTTCCGCCTGCGCAGCGCGCGCGAACTCGACAATCTCGGATGGACCGAGGTCGTCGAAGACGCGATCGCCGTCGTCGAATGGCCGGACCGAATTCCGGACGCGCTTCCGGCGGACCGGCTCGAAGTGAACATCCGCTTCGATCCTTCCCGCGGCCCGGAGTTCCGCCTGCTCGAGATGCGCGGTCGCGGCCGCATGGGGCGGCGGCTGGCGCGCGCGCTGAGCGTCGGAACGCTCCTGCATCGCGTCGGATGGCTCGAGGCGCGGCGCGAATTCGTGCAAGGCGACGCCTCGGTGCGCCTGTACGAACGCTTGACCCGGGCGGACGGAGCGACGGCGATCCTGATGGTCTCCCCGCCGCGGCCCGAGGGACCGATCATTCGCTTCGGCAAACCCTACGCGGCGATCGCCAAACTCTCTCCGGACATCCGCGCCTTTCTGGCGATGGCGGAGGGCTTGCGCGCGCAAGGCTATTCGACCCCGAAGATCCTGGCGTCCAGCGTCGAGGACGGGCTCGCCCTGATCGAGGATTTCGGCGATGAAACCGTGATCGAGCGCGGGACGCCGAACCCGGATCGCTACGCCGAGGCGGTCACGCTGATCGCCGACCTTCACCGGCGCAGCCTCCCGGACGTCCTGCCGGTCGGCGACGAGGTCTATCCCTTGCCGGTCTACGACGTCGAGGCGATGCTGATCGAGGTCGAGCTCGTCATCGACTGGTACGCGACCGCGATCGCGCGCACGGCGGTTCCGTCGGGCGCGCGCATGCAGTTCCTCGGCCTGTGGCGCACCATCCTCGCGCCGATCCTCGCCGAACCGACAACCTGGACCCTGCGGGACTTCCATTCGCCCAACCTGCACTGGCTGCCGCAGCGGGCCGGCCTCGCCCGCATCGGGCTGATCGACTTCCAGGACGCCGTCATCGGGCCGCCGGCCTATGACCTCGCCTCGCTCCTGCAGGACGCGCGCATCGACGTCTCCGACGAACTCGAGATGCGGCTGATGGCGCATTATGTCCGGCGGCGGGCGGCCGCGACGCCCGGATTCGACGCCGAGCAGTTCGCGGCTTCCTACGCGACGATGGCCGCCCAGCGCGCCACCAAGATTCTCGGGATCTTCGCGCGCCTCGACAAGCGCGACGGCAAGCCGCAATACCTGCGCCACCTGCCGCGGATCGAGCGCTATTTGTCGCGCAACCTCTCGCATCCGTTGCTTCGGCCGCTCGCGGTCTGGTATCAGACTTATCTGCCGCGCGTGCTGGGAGCGGGGTCCGGCTCGCCGGACGCGTGAGCGCGGCTCCAGGAATCTCGACGATGAGCGCGCGGATCCCGAAGACGGCCATGGTGTTCGCCGCGGGCCTGGGCCTGCGCATGCGTCCGATCACCGAGACCCTGCCGAAGCCGCTGGTGAAGATCCGCGGACGCACGCTGATCGACCACTGCCTCGACCGTCTCGCCGAGAACGGCGTCGAAACCGCGATCGTCAACGTCCACTGGCTCGCCGATCAGATCGAGGCGCATCTGGCGACGCGGACCAGCCCGCGGATCGTCATTTCCGACGAGCGCGAACGGCTTCTCGATCAGGGCGGCGGCATCAAGCGCGTCCTTCCGCTGATCGGCGAGGCGCCGTTCCTGGTGTGCAACACCGACGCTTTCTGGATCGAGGGACCGCGCTCCAACATCGCCCGGCTCGCCCAGGCGTTCGACCCCGAGACGATGGACATCGCGCTGCTGGTCGCGGCGAGCGCCGGCGCGGTCGGCGTCGACTGGCCGGGCGATTTCACCATGACGCGGGAAGGCCGGCTGGTATCGCGCGAGGACCGTCACGTTGCGCCGTTCGTCTACACCGGGGTCGGGATCATGAAGCCGCAGCTGTTTTCCGGCGCGAGCGACGACGTGTTCCGACTGGCGCCCTATCTCCACGCCGCCGCCGCCAAGGGCCGCCTGTTCGGGGTCCGTCTCGACGGCCTCTGGCTTCACATCGGGCGGCCGCAGACCATCGCCGAGGCGGAGGACGCGATCGAGCGGTCGATCCTGTGATTGGCTCCGATCGCCGTGCCCTCAGCGCGCCTCGGACAGATCGGCGCAGCAACCCCAAAGGGTGATCTTGACGGATTCGTCGCGCCGCTCTTCGCCTACCGCGGGCGGGCATGGATCCCGAACGACGGCGTCGATCGAGACGTCGAACCCGTCGCCGCAGCCGCGCCGCGCACGGTCGATCGCGCGGGCGAGGTCGAAGGATCGCTCGTCTTCGTCGCCGCGGCGCGCGGCGCTCGTCCTGCATGCGTCGTCCGGGCCGACGGACGCCCCTTCGGCGGCCGCGACCCTCATCGCCGCGTCGAGGCGGCGATCGATCTCCGCTTCGACCCTGTCCCAGTAGCGCGCCGCGCGAAAAGAGTTGGCTTCGATCCGGCGGCGCCCGACCTCGTCGCGCGCGAGGCTCCCGAAGGCGGCCACGACGCCCAGGGCCTCCTCGACCACCGCTTTGTCTTGCAACGCCTGACGTCTTGCTCCGAACACGTCTGCGAACATGGACCGAGAGCCTCCAATGGCCCCGGCGAAGGCGATGGGAGTTGCTTGCGCTGCCGTGGCTGGCGTCAACTGTGCGCCAGGTCGCTACGGCGTCCAATGCGGGATTCCACCTAGAATCACCTGCGTGACGGCGTGCCAATGGTGAAGCCGCGCGGACCCGCGATGGGCATCGGAAAATGTTTCGGCAAGAAAATCAGAGCATTCCAGGGCGCAGAGAAAATCCGCGCGAGACATTTCGAATTTTGTAAACACAATACGCTTCCGCTGCGGCGGGTCGCCGCAGCGGACGTTCGGCCGGTTACGAGACCGCCGCCGTCGCCGGTCGCGCGGTCCCGATCGCCAGCCTTATTCGCGCGCCAGAGCCCAACGGGCGGGCGAGCGCCACAGGCGGGAGCGCAGGAGCTCGCGCTCGTAGATGAACTCCTTCGGGATCCGATCGAAGAAGCGGTCGAACAACTCCTCGTGGAGATGCGCTTCTTCGGCGCCCTCGTCGCGGGCGACCGCCATGAGGTCGTTGAAGCCGTCGCGGCTGTACTCCAGGCCGCGCCAGTCGAGGTCTTCGTAGCGGGGCATCCAGCCGATCGGGCTCTCGACCGCATAGCCGCGGCCGCGCACGCGGTCGACGACCCACTTCAAAACGCGCATGTTCTGGCCGAAGCCGGGCCACAGGAACTTGCCCTCGTCGTCGCGGCGGAACCAGTTGACGCGGAAGATGCGCGGCGGGTTGGCGACCTGCCGTCCGACGCCGAGCCAGTGGTTGAAGTAGTCGGCCATGTTGTAGCCGCAGAACGGCAGCATCGCCATCGGATCGCGCCGGGTGGCGGTGACGCCGATCGCCGCCGCCGTCGCCTCCGAGCCCATGGTGGCGGCGAGATAGACGCCGTGCGCCCAGTTGAACGCCTGGAACACGAGCGGCATGTTCTTGCGCATGCGGCCGCCGAACAGGAAGGCGCTGATCGGCACGCCCGCGGGGTTCTCCCAGTCGGGGTCGATCGAGGGGCACTGGAACGCCGGGGCGGTGAAGCGGGAGTTCGGGTGCGCCGCGGGACGGCCGCAGCCGGGCGCCCAGTCCTTGCCGGTCCAGTCGATCAGATGCGCGGGCGGCGAGTCGGTCATGCCCTCCCACCACACGTCGCCGTCGTCGGTGAGCGCCGTGTTGGTGAAGATGGTGTTGGCCTTGCAGCTGGCCATCGCGTTCGGATTCGACTGGTCGTTCGTGCCCGGCGCGACGCCGAAGAACCCGGCCTCGGGGTTGATCGCGCGCAGCACGCCGTGCGAGTCCTTCTTGATCCAGGCGATGTCGTCGCCGACGGTCGTGACCTTCCAGCCCTCCAGCTCCTTCGGCGGCACCAGCATGGCGAGGTTGGTCTTGCCGCAGGCGCTCGGGAAGGCCGCGCCGAGATAGGTCTTCTCGCCGTTGGGCGCATGGATGCCCATGATCAGCATGTGCTCGGCGAGCCAACCCTCGTCGCGCGCCATCACCGAGGCGATGCGCAGCGCCAGGCACTTCTTGCCGAGCAGCGCATTGCCGCCGTAGCCCGACCCGTAGGACCAGATTTCATAGGTCTCGGGGAAGTGGACGATGTATTTGCGAGCGATGTCGGCTTCGCACGGCCAGAGCGAGTCCTGCTGGCCCGGGGCGAGCGGGGCGCCGACCGAGTGCATGCAGGGGATGAAGTCGCCGTCGCCGAGCACGTCGAGCACCGCGCGGCCCATGCGGGTCATGATGCGGGTGTTGACGACGACATAGGGGCTGTCGGTGATCTGCACGCCGATCTTGGCGATGGGCGAGCCGAGCGGCCCCATGCTGAACGGGATGACGTACATGGTCCGCCCGCGCATGCAGCCGTTGAACAGGCCCATCAGGGTCGCGCGCATCTCGAGCGGCGGCGCCCAGTTGTTGGTCGGGCCGGCGTCGACCTTGTTGTTCGAACAGATGTAGGTGCGTTCCTCGACGCGGGCGACGTCCGAGGGGTGCGAGCGGGCGAGGAAGGAGTTCGGGCGCTTCTCGGGGTTGAGGCGGATGAACACGCCGGCGTCGACCATCTGCTGGCAGAGCTTGTCGTACTCCTCGGCCGAACCGTCCACCCAGTGAATGCTCTGCGGCTTGCACAGGTGCCGCATCTGGTTGACCCACGCCAGCAGGCGCGGGTTGGCCACCCCGGGGGGCGCGTTGACCGCGAGCGCATTCACGGAAATGTCGTTCAATTCATAGTCCACGGAAATCTCCCCTCGCTGGGCGGGCGCTCGCTGTTCCCGCGGCTCCGGACGGAACCACGGACCGTGATCGCCGACGCACGACAACGCCAGCGTCCCTGCCGCGCACATTCGCGGCAGGCGCCGCCGGCGGCGCCGCTTCGAGCCTTTCGCGCAGAGGAGTCCCGCGACGATGGCCCATTCGAACTCCAACTTGGCGCACATCCGACGAATAGACAACGCGGCGAATTGCGGCGCCCGAAGGTATGGCTTGTTCCGACATTGACGTTTCGTCTACGCGCTGGCGTTTGCGCGGCGCGGCGTCGGCTGCCTCTCAATCGGGTCGCGCCGGGGGCGGCGTCCGGTCGCCCCCGGCGAGCGCCAGCGCCTGGTGAAGCGACGCGCAAATGCGCTCCTCGCCGAGAATCGCCGTCAGCCCGTGGCGATCCATGTCGGAGCGCAGCGCCTCGTAGACCCGGCCGAAGGCCACGTTGACCTTGCGCGCCTTCAGCTCGTTGAGGAGGTCGCGCAGGGTGCGCGCCGCCGAATAGTCGATGTCGGTCACCGCGGCGGCGTCGACGACGAACCATTCCACCGGGTCGGGCGCGCCGTCGATCAGGGCGTGCGCCTGGTCAGCGAACCGATCCGCATTGGCGTAGAAGAGGTCGGCGCCGAACCGGTACATCACCAGCCCCGGCCGCGTCTGCGCGCCCGGCTGCGCCGGGAGGGCGAGCCACCCGCCGGCCGGATCGGGTTTCAGCACCATCGTGTGCGGATGGTAGCTGTGGCGGACATGGCGCACCAGCGACAGCGCGATGGCGGTCAGGATGCCTTCTTCGACGCCGATCACCGGCACCGCCGCCGCGGTGGCGAGCGCAAGGAAGAACTCGCCCCGGCTTTCCAGGCGAATGTCGCGCAGACCCTTCACGTCGATCATCCCCACCGCGATGGTGAACACGACGCCGGCGAGGACGCAGCGGGGAAGATATTGCAGCGGTCCGGTGAGGGCGAGGAGCACGGTCGCCACGATGGCGACGAAGACGAGCTGGGCGAACTGGCTGCGCGCTCCGGCCTCGTCCGCCATCGCGGTCTGGGTCGGCGAGCCGTTGACGACGAAGGCGCCGGTGAGCGCCGCGCCCGCGTTGGCGGCGGCGATGCCGAGAATGTCCGCGTTCTCGTCGACCCGCTCGTGGTGCTTGATCCCGTAGACGCGCGAGGTCGCCGCGCTTTGGGCGATGATCATGACGAAGCACGAGGCGGCGACCGGCAGCAGCGCGAGCGTCTCGCGCCAGGACACGTCCGGCCAGCGCAGATCCGGCAGCCCGCCGGGGACCTGCCCGACCACCGCGACGCCGCGTCCCGCGAGGTCGAAATGGGCGCTCGCGGCGATCATCCCCAGCACCACGACGAGCGGGATCGGCAGCTTCGGAACGAACCGGCGCCCAAGGAGGATCACCGTCACGACGAACGCCGAGAGCCCGAGGCTGAGCGGGTCGAGGACGCCGAGACCTTGGCCCACTTCCCACAATTGCCCGAGCGTCGTGTGCGACTGGACGGCGAGGCCGAACATGCCGCCGAGCATGGCGACGGCGACCTGGACGCCGACCCCGGTCAGGAAACCCACCAGCGCCGTGCGCGCGAGGAAGTCGGCGAGGAAGCCGAGCTTGAAGATGCGCGCAAGCAGCAGGAGGCCGGCGACTTGCAGGGTCAGCATGCCGACCAGCGCCATGTAATGCGGGCTCGCGGTCGGGGCCATTTGCGACAGCGCGTCCGAAAAGATCGCCGCCGTCGCGGAATCGGCCGCCACGACCAGATGGCGGGACGACCCGAACAGGGCGAAGCCGACCAGCGGCAGGAGCACGGTGTAGAGGCCGGTGACGACCGGCGTGCCGGCGATCCGGGTGTAGCCGAGCACCTGGGGAATGTTCATCGAGGCGAGCGTCACGCCCGCGATCGCATCCCGGATCGCCTCGCGCGGCTTGAGCGGGAACAGGCCCCGCAGGACCGGAATGGAAAACACCTTGCGATCCTCGATCCGTCCCGCGGCTCCGCAACTTGCCCATCTCTAGGCGCGGGCTTTGTCAGCGGGTTAGGCGCCAACTCGTTGATTTTTGCAACCTTGCCGATCCCGAGGCTCGCAAGCCGCAACGCGGCCGCGACTTTCCGGCGGCGGTCGGATCAGGCGATTTCGGTTTCCCGCTCCGCCGCCCGCCTGGCCGCCTCGACGATGATCGCGGCGACCCGCTCCGGCTCGACCCAGTGGGGCGAGTGGCCGACGCCCTCGAACACCGTCAGCCGCGCGCCCGCGATGTCGCGCGCG
The DNA here is from genome assembly GCA_945957375.1 of uncultured Roseiarcus sp. Taxonomy (GTDB): domain Bacteria; phylum Pseudomonadota; class Alphaproteobacteria; order Rhizobiales; family Beijerinckiaceae; genus Roseiarcus. Next base: position 14,371 of record CAMFKX010000064.1, on the reverse strand, counting down.
AGGCCCTGGGAGTGGATATGAGCGTAGACGACGCCGTCGCGGTCGCCGGTCACGACCTCGGTCGGCGCGCGGATCGCGCCGTAGCGCGGCGACATGGCGGCAACCGCCGCTTCGGCATGGGCGACGTCCTCGCAATTGGCGCGGAAATGACGCGGGCGCAGCAGCAGCGGCAGCCGGGTCCGCTCGATGAAGTTCGGCGGGGCCGGATTGGGCGCGAACACGCCCGCGACCCCCCTGCCCATCAGGACCAGCCCGGCCGGCAGCGCGAGCAGTCGGCGGAAAGGCGCGCCGAGCCACGGACGCGCGCCGAGCGTGTAGTACCAGGCGACGCCGCCCGGCCACGGGTGGCTGACCGGCGAAATCAGCACCAGCCCGCGGACGAACTCGTGATGATCGAGCGCCAACGCGAGGCCGACCAGGCCACCGAGCGAATGGACGGCGACGACGGCCTGCGCAACGCCCAGTTTTTCGGCCGCCCGCCGCAGCGCCGCGGCCTGCGTCGCGGGCGAGGCGCCCGCGGCGCCGCCGAAGCGGTCGCTCCAGCCGTGGCCGGGCCGGTCGACGCTGACCACCCGAAAGCCTTGGGCGGCGAGGCGCTCGGCGAGCGCGCCATACATGTCGGCCGAATTGCCGGACGCGCCGTGGATGAGCAGGACGGCGCCGCGCTCTTCGCCGTCTGCGGCGCGGTCGAGCGCCTGGATCGCGCCGTCGCCGAGGTCCACGGTCACGCCGACCCTCGGATAGCGGGCCTCGATCCGCCGGCTCGCGCCGATCGTGAAGACGGCGAGCAGTCCGACCAGCGCCAAAAGGGCGAAGAGGACGGTCACGCCGCGCCGGGGCCCCGCGCGACCGCTGCGGCGGCGGTCACAGCTCCTGCCCCGCGAGCTCGGCGCGCAGCGTCTCCGCCGCCTTTTCCGCCGTCGCCCAGTGCGGCGCGATCGTCAGCGCGCGCCGGTAGACGTCGAGCGCCTCGGCCTTCTTGTCGCGGGAGGTGAGGATGCTCGCCATCCCCATCATCGCGCCGAGATGCCGGGGGTCGCGTTTCAGGGTTTGGGCGACGTCGGCCATGGCGCCGTCGTAGTCGTCGTCGAGATAACGCAGGGTCGCCCGCGCGTTCCACGCCTCGGCCTCGCCGGGCATGAACGCGATCGCGGCGTCGAGGATCTGTCCGGCCGCGTCGTAGGCTCTGGCGACGATCGCCTTGTGCGCCCGCTCGAGCAGCAGATCGCCGGTGTCGGTGCCCGACAGCCCGTAGGTCGCAAACATGAGCTTGACGAGACCCTCGGTCTCGTCGGCGTCTTTCGACGCCGCGAGGCGCGTGTAGAGGTCGGCCCGGATCTCGCCGGGCGTCTGCGGGGCGGGCGCTTCGACCTTCGGCGGCTCGGGCGGCGGCTTGTCGGCGGCGAGCGCGCACGATCCCGCGGCCGCCAGGGCGGCCAGCGCAATTGCAAGGAGCCTCATGGCGCAAGCCTAGCGCGCGCCGGAAGGCTCCGTCAAACCGGCAAGCCCGGAGGCTCAGCCCTGGCGCGCCTTGTAGCGCTTTTGCGTCTTGTTGATGATGTAGACGCGGCCCTTGCGGCGGACGAGACGGTTGTCGCGGTGGCGGTTGCGCAGGGACTTGAGCGAGTTACGGACTTTCACGGCTTTCACCAATGGTTCTTCCCGCGGGGGAGACCCACGGCGATCAATTCGGAGGCGGTCCTATGCCTCAAAGCGCGCCTTCGATCAAGTCCGAACCCGCCGCGGACGTTCGAGCATGCCGCGCCCGCATTGATAGGGGCCGGCCCTTTCGCTATGCCGCAGTCGCCGCCGCCCGCTTCTCATGTTGGCGCCGTGCTTGCTAGTCAATGTCGTCGCCCGCCGCCCCGCGGCGCCCTGCCGTGCTGGAGCCTGTAGATGGCCGTGGACCCGACACTCGATCACGACGCCGAGAAGGACCGGCCGCTGCGCGACGACATCCGCCTGCTCGGCCGCATCCTCGGCGACACCGTGCGCGAGCAGGAGGGCGAGGAGACGTTCCGGTACGTCGAGCAGGTTCGGCAGGCCTCCATCCGCTTCCATCGCAACAACGAGCCCGGCGCCCGGCGCGAGCTCGAGGCGACCCTCGACAGCCTCTCGGCCGATCAGACGCTGGCGATCGTGCGGGCGTTCAGCTACTTTTCCCACCTCGCCAACATCGCCGAGGACCAGCACCACATCCGCCGCAACCGGGCGCATGTGAAGGCCGGATCCGCGGCGCGTCCGGGCTCGCTCGTCCACGCCTTCGAGCACACCCGCCGGTCCGGCGTCGAGCCCAAGGCGCTCGGCGATTTCTTCGACCATGCGCTGGTCAGCCCGGTGCTCACCGCCCACCCGACCGAAGTGCGGCGCAAGAGCACGATCACCCGCGAACTCGAAATCGCCAACCTGCTCGACGAGCGCGACCGCGCCGAGGGCGACCCGGCCGAGCTGGCCGCGATCGAGGAGAAGCTGCGCCGCGCCGTGCTCATCCTGTGGCGGACGAACATGCTGCGCCAGACCCGTCTCAAGGTGATCGACGAAGTCGCCAACGGCCTGTCCTATTACGACTACACGTTCTTCAGCGAACTGCCGCGCCTCTACGGCGCGATCGAAGACGCGCTCGAAGGGTTCGATCCGGCCCGCAAGGGGGCCGGCCTCCCCTCCTTCCTGCGCGTCGGGTCGTGGATCGGCGGCGACCGCGACGGCAACCCGTTCGTCACCGCCGACGTGCTGAACGAGGCGATGCGCCTCCAGAGCGCGCGGGCGCTGGGCTTTTATCTCGACGAGCTGCATCAGCTCGGCGGCGAGTTGTCGCTTGCGGCAGGCCTCGTTCCGGTGACGCGCGACCTCGCGGCGCTCGCCGACCGCGCCGGCGACGACTCGCCCACCCGCAGCGACGAGCCCTACCGCCGCGCGATCGCCGGCATGTATTCGCGCCTCGCGAAGACGGCGCGGGAGCTCGATCACGTCGTCGCGCTGCGCCAGCCGATCGCCGAGGCGCCGGCCTACGGCAGCGTCGACGAATTCGCGGCCGACCTTTCGGTGATCGCCGATTCGCTCGTCGCCAACGGCGGGGCGATCGTCGCGCGCGGCCGCCTGCGCGGGCTGAGGCGCGCGGTCGACGTGTTCGGCTTCCACCTCGCCCCGGTCGATCTGAGGCAGAACTCCGACGTGCACGAGCGCACCGTGGCGGAAATCCTCGCCGCGGTGTTTCCGGGCCTCGACTACCGCGCGCTCGGCGAGGACGAGCGCGTCGCCCTGCTCAGGCGCGAACTGGTCTCGGCCCGCCCGCTGGTGTCGCCGTTTCTGCCCTACGGCGAGGAGACCGCGGGCGAACTCGCGGTGCTGCGCGCCGCCGCCACGATCCGGGCGCGCTACGGTCAGGGCGCGATCCGCACCTCGATCATCTCCAAGACCGACAGCGTCTCCGACCTGCTCGAGCTCGCGCTGCTCCTGAAGGAGGTCGGCCTCGTCACCGCGGACGGAACGGCGGCCCTCGCGGTCGTGCCGCTGTTCGAGACGATCGCCGACCTGCGCAATTGCGTCGGCGTGATGGACCGGCTGCTGTCGATTCCGGAGTACCGCAAGCTGGTCGAATCGCAGGGCGGCGAGCAGGAGGTGATGCTCGGCTATTCCGATTCCAACAAGGACGGCGGCTTCGTCACCTCGGGCTGGGAGCTGTACAAGGCCGAGATCGGTCTGGTCGAGGTGTTCCGCAAGCATGGCGTGCGCATCCGCCTGTTCCATGGCCGCGGCGGTTCCGTCGGGCGCGGCGGCGGCCCAAGCTACGACGCGATTCTCGCCCAGCCCGGCGGCGCCGTGCAGGGGCAGATCCGCATCACCGAGCAGGGCGAGATCATCTCGAGCAAGTATTCCAACCCCGACGTCGGCCGGCGCAATCTCGAAACCCTGGTCTCGGCGACCCTCGAAGCGACGCTCCTGCAGGACGAGAGCCCCGCCCCCGACCCCGCCTTCCTCGAAACCATGGAGGAACTGTCGAAGGCCGCCTATTCCGCCTATCGCGGCCTGGTCTACGAGACCGACGGCTTCGTCCGCTATTTCTGGTCCTCGACCGTGATCACCGAGATCGCGACGCTCAACATCGGCTCGCGCCCCGCCTCGCGCAAGAAGACGACCGCGATCGAGGACCTGCGCGCGATTCCCTGGGTGTTCTCGTGGGCGCAGTGCCGGCTGATGCTGCCGGGCTGGTTCGGCTTCGGCTCCGCCGTCGAGGCCTATGTCGCGGCCCATCCGGAGACGGGGCTTGAGGCGCTTCGGGCGATGCATGCGCGCTGGCCGTTCTTCCGCACCCTGCTGTCGAACATGGACATGGTGCTGTCGAAGTCGAGTCTCGCCATCGCCTCGCGTTACGCCCGCCTGTGCGAGGACGTAGCTCTGCGGGAAAAGATCTTCGCCCGCATCGCCCAGGAATGGCGGCTCTCGGTCGACGCGCTGAACGCGATCATGGAGCAGCCGCAGCTTCTGGCGAGCAACCCCCTGCTCGACCGCTCGATCCGCAACCGCTTCCCCTATCTCGACCCGCTGAACCACGTGCAGGTCGAGTTGCTCAAGCTGCACCGCGGCCGGGCGTCGAGCGAGAAGGTGCTGACCGGCATCCAGCTCACCATCAACGGCGTGTCGGCCGGCTTGCGCAACAGCGGCTGACGGGGCGGGATTATCGCGTCCGGTCTTTTGACCGCCGCGACGACGGTGTTAACCCTTGCGGACGTGCGCGCCGCGCGCTCCGGGGGGCTGATGAAACACCTGACCGTATTGCTGCTCGTCGGCCTCGCGCCCGGTCTCGCCGTCGCCGAGACCGTCGCCGACCGCCATCTCTGGCGGGAGCAACGATTGTTTCAGCCGTCGAGCACGACGGCCGAGGGGATCACCGGCCCGATCCGCCTGTCCGGCTATCATGCCGGCAAGACGACCCTGACCTTTGGCGACAAGAAGACGGTCGTCCTGACGTCGGTCGGGGGCGGCGTCGGCGCGTGGGACGCCGCGCGGCCCAACGAAAAGACGACGGGCGAAATCTTTCGTCTGAGCCGCGATCCCGGCCCGCTCAACATCGGCAATTTCCTGTGCGGAAATCCGAAGACCCATCCCGCGCGCTATATCGTCTTCCTCGACGGACCGCCGGAGGGCGGAGCCCCGATGCTGCGCGCCGCCGTGTTCTGGAGCAAGAAAGCCCCGCGTGACATCAACAGCCCGGGCTTGTGCGCAACGCTGAACTATACGGCCGACTGACGCTCGCGCCGATCCCGGCGTCGCCGCCGTTCTGGCGCTTCCCGCGTCAGCGCCTATTGCGCCGTCCAGCCGCCGTCGATCGAGATGTTGGTCCCGGTGATCTGCGAGGCCGCGTCGGAGCAGAGATAGACCGCCATCGCCGCGACCTGGTCGACGGTCACGAACTCCTTGGTCGGCTGGCGCTCGAGCATCACGTCCTGGATCACCTGTTCGCGCGTCATGTTGCGCGCCTTCATGGTGTCGGGAATCTGGTTGGCCACCAGCGGCGTCCACACGTAGCCCGGCGAGATGCAGTTGCAGGTGACGCCGAAGGTGGCGAGTTCGAGCGCGACCGTCTTGGTGAGGCCGGCGATGCCGTGCTTGGCCGAGACGTAGGCCGCCTTGAACGGCGAGGCGGTGAGCGAATGGGCCGAGGCGGTGTTGACGATCCGGCCCCACTTCTGCGCCTTCATCCCCGGCACGGCCGCTTTGATCGTGTGGAAGGCGGAATTGAGGTTGATGGCGATGATCGCGTTCCACTTCTCGCCCGGAAAATCCTCGATCGGCGAGACGAACTGGATCCCGGCGTTGTTGACGAGGATGTCGACGGTTCCGAGGTTTTCGGCCGCGTCCCGGATCATGGCCTCGACTTCGTGACCTTTCGCCATGTCCGCGCCGCTGTAGACGCACTTGACCTTGAACTCGGCCTCGATCTTGGCGCGCTCGGCCTCGATCGCCGCCGGATCGCCGAAGCCGTTGAGCATGACGTCCGCGCCTTCCTTGGCGAGCGCGCGCGCGATGGCGAGGCCGATCCCGCTGGTTGAGCCAGTGACGACGGCGTGACGGTTGGCGAGCGACATATGGCGATCCTCCGCGATCGACCGCTCGACGTTCTGCGTCGAACGGAAGCAGTTTGCCTAGATGCGTCATATTGCATTGCAATGAAGCTTGCGAGAGGGCTAAGCGTCGCGGGTGACAAGGTCGCCGGCTGACTTTAGAAGATAGCCGTTCGGCGCGTTGCGCCCTGAAGGATCGCCTCTATGACCGCCTTGCTTGCGGGGCCGTTCGGCCCGAGCCCGCGCTGCGGAACCCAATCCGTTACGATCGGCGCGGGCGCCGGCTCGGTCAAGGTCGGAGGCGGGGCGCCGGTCGTCGTCCAGTCGATGACCAATACCGACACCGCCGACGTCGAGGCGACGGTGCGGCAGGTCGCGGCGCTGGCGCGCGCCGGTTCCGAACTCGTGCGCGTGACCGTCGACCGCAGCGAATCGGCCGCCGCGGTGCCTCATATCCGGGACCGGCTCGCCGCGACGGGGGTCGTGGTTCCGCTGATCGGCGACTTTCATTACATCGGCCACAAATTGCTGGCGGAGCATCCGGCCTGCGCCGAAGCGCTCGACAAATATCGCATCAATCCCGGCAACGTCGGGTTCAAGAACAAGCGCGATCTGCAATTCGGCCAGATTGTCGAGATCGCCGCTCGACACGGCAAACCGGTCAGGATCGGCGCCAACTGGGGCTCGCTCGACCAGGAATTGCTGACCCACCTCATGGACGAGAACGCGGCGAGTTCCGCGCCCCTCGACACCCGGGCCGTCACGCGCGAGGCGATGGTCCAGTCGGCGCTTCTTTCCGCGGGACGCGCCGAGGCGATCGGTCTGCCGCGCTCGCGAATCGTGCTCTCGGCCAAGGTCTCGGCGGTTCAGGATCTGATCACGGTCTACCGCATGCTGGCGGAACGTTCGGATTACGCGCTCCACCTTGGCCTCACCGAGGCCGGCATGGGGTCGAAGGGGATCGTCGCTTCCTCCGCGGCGCTCGGCGTGCTGCTTCAGCAGGGAATCGGCGACACGATCCGCATCTCCCTCACCCCTGAACCGGGCGGCGACCGCACCAAGGAGGTGCAGGTCGCGCAGGAGCTCCTGCAGACCATGGGCTTTCGCATTTTCACGCCCCAGGTCGCCGCATGTCCGGGATGCGGGCGCACGACTTCGACCGTCTTTCAGGAGCTGGCGCGAGACATCCAGACCCACCTGTCCACGTCGATGCCGGAATGGCGGAGGCGCTATCCCGGCGTCGAGCGGCTTAACGTCGCGGTCATGGGCTGCATCGTCAACGGACCGGGCGAGAGCAAGCACGCCGATATCGGCATTTCGCTCCCGGGCACCGGGGAGGCGCCGGCCGCGCCCGTGTTCGTCGACGGCGTCAAGACGGTGACGCTGCGCGGCCCGCACATCGCCGACGAATTCAAGACGCTGGTCGAGGCCTATATCGCGCGCCGCTTCGGGGTCGAACGGGCGGCGGAATAGCCGGCATGTACGAGCCGCCGCTCCATCGCGAGGACGACCTCGACAGGAAGCAGGCGCTGATCCGCTCGCGTCCGCTCGGGCTGCTGGTGAGCTGCGGCCCGCAGGGGCTGCTCGCCAACGCGATGCCCTTCCTGCTCGACGTGGGCTCGAAGCTGGGGACGTTGAGGGCGCACATGGCGCGCGCCAATCCCCAGTGGCGCGATCTCGCGGCAAGCCCCGAGGCGCTCGTCGTTTTCCAGGGCCCGGACCATTATGTCACGCCGTCGTGGTATCCGACCAAGCAGGAAACGCACAAGGTCGTCCCGACCTGGAACTATGTCCTGGTGCAGGCGCGCGGCAGGGCCCGCGTCATCGAGGACGACGCCTGGCTCGCCCGCCAGATCGCCGAACTGACGGCGCGGCAGGAGGCTGGACGCCCGGCGCCGTGGGCGGTGGCGGACGCGCCGGCCGATTTCGTCGCCCTGCAACGCCAGGCGATCATCGGCGTCGAAATCGAGATCGAAGATCTTCACGGCAAGTGGAAGACGAGTCAGAATCGGTCGGCTGCGGATCGCGCAGGCGTCGCCGAGGGCCTTGAAGCGCTCGGCGACGACGAGGCGGCCGCGATGGCCGCCCTGGTCCGCACGTCCCAGCGCTAGGGTAGCAAGCCGTCTCCGTCCTCCGACGTCCGTTTGCGAAGGTACGACAGGGGCGCATTGACGAACTTCAACGGAGGGAACGATGACCGACGCCATCAAGACGCTTTACACCGCCCACGCCACCGCCAACGGCGGCCGCAACGGAACGACCCGCGCCGACGACGGCACGGTGGAGGTCACGCTCTCGGTGCCGAAGGAGATGGGCGGCCCGGGCAAACCCGGAACGGCGACGCCGGAGCACCTGTTCGCGGCCGGCTACGCCGCCTGCTTCGGCGGGGCGCTCGACTTCGTCGCCAAGCAGCACAAGAAAGACGCCACCGGCGCGACGATCAAATGCGCCGTGTCGATCGGCCCGCGCGAGAAGGGCGGATTCGGCCTCGCCGTCGCGCTCGACGTCACCGACGCGACCCTGCCGCAAGCCGAACTTCAGGCGCTCGCGGACGAAGCGCACGAGAAGATCTGCCCCTACAGCCACGCCACCCGCGGCAACGTCGACGTCAAGGTCACCGTGCACGGCGCCTAGGCTTTCGCGGGGGCGCCGTCCGGCCCGCGCCGGAGCGCGGCACAACGTCGCAAGTTCGCGGCGTAACCCGGCCGGCGCCCCCAACGCCCTCGGACAGGTTGACGCCGCAACAAATAAATATCATTTTTGTTCTGTTTAATTGGATTGCCGGGAAAGACGGCAAAACGGAAAGGGAAGACGAAAATTCGCGGATCAAGGCGATGGCGGCGCCCTTTGCTTGAAACAAAACGGGCGGTTCATGCTGTTATTCCACCTGTGAACATGTCGATGCGTCAACCGATGCGCCAGGCGGCGCGAGCACAGGCAATGTTTGCCCTGCTGTTCTTGTTCGGCCTGCATCACCATTCGGCGACAATATCCCGATAATTCTGATTTACTTGCGGACTTGATTTTCTCGCACGCTGCGACGAATAGTTGGGATGCTTGTGCTCGGCTGGGGGCTGCTAGTGCAAGTTCATTGACCCGAGTCGCGGGCGCTTTCGTGCGCCTGAGACCTTTCGAGAAAGTCCCGGTGAATGCAACAACCCGCCCCTGTTTCCGGCGAGGCCCAGCCGGTTGACCCCGGTCTGCGCGCGCTGACCGGGATCGCCGCCTACTACCGAATCGGCGCTGACGCCATCCAGATCCGCCGTGAACTGGCGCTCGGCGACCGCCATGCCGACGACGCCGATCTGATCCGCGCCGCCCAGATCATCGGGCTGAGGGCGCGCCTCGTCACCGGCGTCGATGCGCAACGCATGACGCGGGCGCCCACTCCCGCGATCGTCCGGCTGAACGGCGGAGGGCTCTTTGTCTATGGCGGTTGCGGCCCCTCGGGGCTCTGCCGCCTGGTCGACCCGGTCAGCCACGCCACCACCGACATCACCGTCGCCGACCTGATCCGCGAGACGGAAGGCCGCGTCCTTCTGATCGCGCGCCGGCTCGGCGGCGCCGGGGTCAGCCCGAAGATGTTCGGCCTGCGCTGGTTCCTGCCGACGCTCTGGCGCTACCGCAAGCCGCTCGGGCACGTGCTCGCCGCGTCGCTGTTCGTCCAGATCTTCGCGCTGACGACGCCGCTGGTGTTCCAGGTCATCGTCGACAAGGTCTTGACGCACCGGGGTTACGAGACCCTGCTCGTGATGATCGCGGGACTGGTCGCGATCGGCCTGTTCGACGTCGTGCTGCAATATCTGCGCACCTACGCCCTGTCGCACACCACCAACCGGATCGACGTCGAACTCGGGCAGCGGCTGTTCGCCCATCTGCTTCGCCTGCCGATGAGCTATTTCGAGACCCGCCCCGCCGGCCAGACGGTCGCCCGCGTGCGCGAACTCGAGACGATCCGCTCGTTCCTCACCGGACAGGGCCTGTTCTCGGCGATCGATCTTCTGTTCACCGTGGTCTTCATCGCGGTGATGTTCGCCTATTCGACGACGCTGACGCTGATCACGCTGATCGGCCTGCCGATCTACATCCTGATCGGCTTCGCCGTGCGCCCGCCCCTGCGCGATCTGATCAACGAGAAGTTCAACCGAGGCGCGGCGAGCCAGCAGTTCCTGGTCGAGACCGTGGTCGGCGTGGGCACGATCAAATCGGCGGCGGTCGAGCCGATCATGCGCGCGCAGTGGGAGGAGAAGCTCGCCGCCTATGTCAAGACGAGCTTTTCCGCGACCATGCTCGGCGCCGGCGGTCAGCTCGGCATCCAGTACGTCAGCAAGGTGACGACCGCCGCGATCCTGCTGTTCGGCGCCAAGGCGGTGATCGACGGCGAGCTCAGCGTCGGCGCGCTGGTCGCCTTCAACATGATCGCCGCGCAGGCGGTGCAGCCGATCCTGCGCCTGTCGCAGATCTGGCAGGATTTCCAGCAGGTGCAGATTTCGATCGAGCGGCTCGGCGACATCCTGAACGCGCCGCCCGAACCCGCGCCGATGATGCGCCTCGCGCCGCCGACGCCGCGCGGCGCGATCGAATTCCGCAACGTGAGTTTCCGCTACCGGCCGGGCGGCGCCGAGATCCTCAAGGGCATTTCCCTGAAGATCGCGCCGGGCGAGACCATCGGCGTGGTCGGGCCGTCGGGCTCGGGCAAGTCGACTCTGACCAAGCTCGTGCAGCGCCTCTACATGCCGACCGAAGGACAGGTGTTCCTCGACGGCGCGGACCTGAGCCAGGTCGATCCGGCGTGGCTGCGCAGCCACATCGGCGTCGTGCTGCAGGAGAACCTGCTGTTCAACCGCACCATCCACGAGAACATCGCCTTCGCCGACCCGGCCATGCCGAGGGCCAAGGTGATCGAGATCGCCCGCCTCGCCGGCGCCGACGAATTCATCGACAAGCTTTCCGAAGGCTACGACACGATGATCGAGGAGCGCGGCGCCAACCTTTCGGGCGGCCAGCGCCAGCGCCTCGCGATCGCCCGGGCGCTCGCCACCAACCCGCGCATCCTGATCCTCGACGAGGCGACTTCGGCGCTCGACTACGAGAGCGAGCGCATCATCCAGCGCAACATGCGCCGGATCGTGAGGGACCGCACGGTCATCATCGTCGCCCACCGGCTGGCGGCCGTGCGCGCCTGCGACCGCATCGTCGGCGTCGCCGACGGGCGGATCGTCGAGGTCGGCTCGCATGATGAACTGATCCGCCTTCCCGGCGGGCTTTATTCCTACCTGTGGGGGCTGCAGACCAACCCCGTGGAGGTCGCAGCGTGAACGACGTCGTCCGTACTCTGGTCCCGCGAACCCCGGCCTCCGCGCCGACCGTTCTCCCGCCGCCGAGGCGCCTGGCCGCCCGCCGGGCGTCCTGGCGAGGCTCGATGTCCGACCGGGAGTTCCTCGCCCCCGTCCTCGAGATCCTCGAGACGCCGGCCTCGCCGGTGCGCGTCGCCTTCCTCTGGATCATCTGCGCGCTGGTGGCCGTCGCCCTCAGCCTCGCCTATTTCGGGCGGATCGACATCATCGCCACCGCCCAGGGCAAGTTCCAGCCGACCGGCCGGGTCAAGGTGATCCAGCCGGTCGAGACCGGCCGCGTCGCCGCGATCGCGGTGACCAACGACAGCGTGGTCAAGGCCGGCGACGTCCTGGTCCAGCTCGACCGCTCGGCGGCCGACGCCGACGTCAAGGCGGCGCGCGCCGGCCTCGCCTCGGCCGAGGCCGAAATCCTGCGGCGGCGCGCGACGCTCGCGGCGGTGCAGACGCGGACCTTCGCGCCCTTGCCGGCGGTCGCCTGGCCCTCGGACATCGCCCCGAACCTGCGCGAGCGGGAGGAGCGCGTGCTCGCGGCCGACCTCGGGCAGCTCGCCGCGGCGCTCGCCTCGTTCGACGCGCAGAAGGCGCAGAAGGCCGCCGAGCGCGACACGCTCAAGCACACCGTCGCGACCCAGAAGAACCTGGTCGCGACGCTGCAGGACCGGGTCGACATGCGCACCAAGCTGGTCGAGTCCCAGTCCGGGGCCAAGGCCGCGGTGATCGACGCGACCGAGACCCTGCAGTACCAGGAGACCCAGCTCGCGATGCATGAAGGGCAATTGGCCACGGCGGCGACCGGGCTCGACGTGATCGCCCGCGACGCCGAGAAGGCGGTGCAGGCGTTCGTCTCCGATCAGGCGGACAAGCTCGACGCCGCCGAGCGGCAAGCCGAGGAGGACCGCCAGAAGCTCGCCAAGGCCGACGCGATGATCGACCACCTGACCCTCACCGCGCCGATCGACGGCCGGGTGCAATCCTCGATCATCACCAATGTCGGACAGGTGGTGACCAGCGGCCAGGAGGTGATGCGCATCGTGCCGCAGGATTCGCGGCTCGAGATCGAGGCCTACGTGCTCAACCGCGACATCGGCTTCGTCCGGCCCGGGCAGGAGGCGGTAGTGAAGGTCGAATCCTTCCCCTTCACCCGCTACGGCTCGGTCAAGGCCCATGTCGTGCGCATCGCCAAGGACGCCATCCCGTCCCCGGACGCGAGCGCCATGGAGGGCGACCCGGTGCGCACCGCGAACACGACCGGCTTCGCCGGCGGCGAGCGGACGCAGAATCTGGTGTTCGCCGTCGAGCTCGAACCCGAGGCGTCGACCATTCTGGTCGACGGAGTCGAGCGGCCGCTGACCTCCGGCATGGCCGCCAGCGTCGAGGTCAAGACCGGCTCGCGCCGCCTGATCGACTATCTGTTCTCGCCCCTCGTCGAGGTCGCCTCGCGGGCGATGCGCGAGCGCTGACCGGCGCCCGCCCTCCTGACGCGACGCCCGGACTGGTCCGGGCGTCGTTCGCCTCCCGGGCTCGGGCCTTGCTCGCAATGTTGCGCGACCCTACGTTTTCAGGGGCTTGGTTGCGAAAGTCTTAACCGGGGCGCATTCCCGGGCGGGGGGAGTCAAAGGTGGGAAATGTGATTCAAGCTGGGGATGTCGTCCAGCTAGATTGATTCGCTTGAGCGTTTGAGCCCGGCCGAGCTGGTCGGGCTGGTTCGCGGGTTGATCGGCGAGGTCGAGCGGCTTCGGCTTGAGGTCGAGAAGGCGAACGCGGCGCTTCCGGCTTTCCAATCGGAGTAACCAGACGCTGAAGGACGAGATACGGCGTTTGAAGGGGCTGCCGCCTCGACCGCCGTTCAAGCCTTCGGTGTCGAAACTGAGCATCGACCGCACGGTGACGCTGACGACGCCGGCGCAGCCGGGTTCGCGCCACAAGGGCTACGAGGACGTCCTCGTTCAGGATGTCGCGTTCAAGCGGGAGGTGACGCTCTACCGGCGCGAGCGCTATGCAACGCCGGACGGTGACGGCCGCTCTTCCGGCGGGCGTCGTGGGCGGCTGCGGCCCGCATCTGCATCGCCTGGTGCTGAAATGTCTAAGTTTCTACTTGATCTGACAGACGGCATAGGCTGGCCGTTTTCGGTCATGCGACGGCGGGCTGATCGCCGTCGATGGCCGAAAGGCATTTTTCCTTGGCGAGCGGGAGAGCGTCAAGAAAGGTCTGCGTGGGCGTCTTTCCGAAGCACCACTTGCCCTGGTGGGGCCTGACCTCGTTGAACTCGCGCATCCAGAGGTCGAGGTCGGCCTGGAGGTCGCCGATGGTGGCGTAGATCGTCTTGCGGAAAGCGATCCGGTAGAACTCGTCGAGCATGGTCTTGTGGAAGCGCTCGACGATGCCGTTGGTCCGGAGACGCCTCTTGGGAGTTGCAATGTTGCAGGAAATGGCGCCTAACCCTCTGAAATCGGCTGCGCGGCGACAAACGCGAGCGTTCGCCGCCTGTCGATCGGGAGCAAGACCGTGAGCCCTTCCGCATCGGCTTCCGCACCGCTCGACGTCCCCGCGACGGTCGCTCGCGCCCGCGCCGCATGGAGCGCGGGCCGCGCCGACGAAACCGAGATGCTGTGCCGGCGGGTGCTGGCGGTCTGGCCGGGCCAGACCGACGCCACCTATCTGCTCGGGCTGATGGCCTACACGTTCGGCAATCTCGATCTCGCCCTCATCCATGTCCGGCAGGCCTGCGAGGCGCCGCGCGTCCCGGCCGTCTATCTCAGCGACTTCGCGGAAATGTGCCGGCAGAAGGGCCTGCTCGCCGAGGCCGAGCAGGCGGGGCGGCGGGCGGTGGCGCTGGCGCCGAACTCGGCCGCCGCCTGGAACAACCTCGGCATCGTTCTGCAGGAGGCGCTGAAACTCGACGAGAGCCGGCTCTGCCTCGAACGCGCGCTGGCGCTCGAGCCCGGCGACCC